>NZ_JBBBVQ010000028.1:0-62513 GCF_037199735.1 Oryzifoliimicrobium ureilyticum
AAGACGCCCATAGCGGTGCCGCCGATCAACGACAATGCGCCCCAGATGCGCTCGGCATCGGCAAGAGAGGCAAGGTTCGTTGCAACGATTGAAAAAATCGCCCCTTCGCCGAGACCCGTGACGAGGCGCGCAAGAGCCAGCGCCACCGGAGCTTGCAGCCAGAAGCTCGCCGCTTCTCCGACAAGAACGGCAAGCGTGCCGAACAAAGCAACGAAATGCCAGGAGCGAAGACCCAGCTTCGCTAGAAACAGACCATAGATGGCAATGCCTGCCAATTCGGCACTGGCAACGACCGTTGCAAGCCCTTCGTCATAGCCGCTAAGCTTGCTCATCGCGAGCACGACGACCGGCATTACCATGGTGCCGTTCAAAGCGATAGCATAGGCTGCACTTAACCCGATGATCCAACCGATCATTGCCATTCCCCCTCAGGATGACGAAGCAAAAGAGCGGTTATTTTCTTTGCCTGCTCTTGCCATGACGAGGATATGACAAGCCGAAAGGCCAACAAGGGATTAGGGGGACTGATTAGGGTCATTTCCGGCCAAACAGACCTTCAACAATCCAGCTTCTCTTGACCGATACAGCAAAAGCGATTGATCATCCTGTCACTCAGGTCTCGCGGGATGACACCTATTACTTTATAAATGTGTAGATCGCCACTTGCCGCACGAAGCAAATTGGGATCATGCGGCGCTCAGCGAAATTCCCGTAGGACCGCGAAGAAGCGACCGATGATGCTACTCTGGAATGTCTGGCAGGTGTCATTTGGTGTCGGACTGCAAGGACGCGCCCTTACCAGCAGCTCATGGCACCGAATTTGAGATATCGCTTCACTCGATTTTCAGCGCTTGAATCCAGTCGGATCGATTAACGCGCCATCTTTAGCTCCAGCAGGTAGCACCAAACATTGCTTGGCCGATGGACGTAAGTAAACTTGTTCAAAGACGAAGGCCTCTCTTCTGAATATTAACAGAGGCATAGAAATCCAGAGAGCACTACCAAGTTATGCAAGACAGGACACGAATGAAGTTGCCGCGGCGTCAAACGGATTCAAGGAAGGAAACCAGGCAGGATGTAAAAATATGAAGCACCTCGATTTCACCTTGCGGCTGGTTGCCGCCTTCACGGTGCTCGCGCTGTTGATTGTGGCGCAAGGGCTACTCAATCGCCATATCGCGACGGTAGCCGAGCAGCAGGTTGTTCGCGGTCGCTTTGCTGGGGATCTCCTTTCGGGCATGCTGGAACTTTCCGCAACCAAGCAGCGCCTGCGCGCATGGTCTTTGCGTGCGCTGATTGGTGCTGATCACGTGCCAGGAGATGGAGAAATGCTTCGCGCCAATATGGCCGCGACGATTACGCAGCTTCAACGCATCAGCGGCGAAACGCGCGAGATGGATCGACTGGCGAATGCGCCAACGGATGACGATGATGCGCGCGATGAAGCGTTGAGACTTATTTCCGACAGTGTGGTTGCCTTAAAACCGGCTATAGAGGACATAAAATCCCATGCAGGAGCTGAAGATGCTCGCACGGCTTGGGAATCTATTGAAGCAATCTTTGATCAAGGCGCTGGGCGAGATCTCCGTGAGGTGCTCAACAACACGATATCCAAAGAACGGTTGCAGCTTGTACAGAGCCGACAGAATGCGGATGTCGCCCTATTGAATTTGAACCGAGTTATGGCATTCGTCACATTCTTCATCGCGGTTTTCGGGATGGGTCTGGCCTATGTGGTCGCTAATGCCATCCGACGTCCGTTGCTGCAGATGTTGGAAGGCGCAAAAGCTTACGAGGCCGGCAATCTGGAACATCGCATACCGGTCACAACGAGCGACGAGTTTGCCCGGTTCGCTATTAGTATCAACCACATGGCCTCCGAATTGTTGTCGAGACGCAATGAGGAGGCGAACCATCGATTTGCTCTTGAACAGCAGGTCAAAGAACGAACGGCAGCTCTTGAAGATGCCCTGTCACGATTGCGCGCCTCAGAGGGGCGCCGCTTGAGTTTGCTTGCCGATATTAGCCACGAACTTCGCACACCCACTACCGCAATCCGGGGGGAGGCGGAAATCGCTCTTCGAAGTAAAAAGGCTGAAAGCGATTATCGTGCTTCCCTTGAGCGAATTGGGCAGGCTGCTGGCCAGATGAGTAGCCTGATCGATGACCTTTTGTTGATATCGCGTGGCGAGAACGAAGCGTTGGTATTGAACAAGGAGCCTATCGATATTGCCGGCCCCCTTGAAGAAGCACTTTTGAGCGCGATCGCACTTGCCAATCAACGTGAGGTCAAGATTGTGACTGATATCGATGAGACCGAACACATTGTTTTGGGAGATGGTATTCGCTTGCGGCAGGCTATCGCCATTCTTCTTGACAATGCCATCCGCTATTCTTCACGCGAAACGGCAATAGATGTCCGCACCAAAGTAGACGCCGATACATGGCAATTGTTCGTCCATGATCGAGGGATCGGTATCGACGCTGATGAACTTGCGCATGTTTTCGAACGCAATTTTCGCGGCAGCAATGCGAGACGACATCGACCGGACGGTACAGGCCTTGGTCTCACCATAGCAAAACACCTTGTTTCGCTTCACCACGGTACAATTTCACTTTACAGCGAACCTGGAAAGGGCACCACCGCGACCCTCCAGCTTCCGTTGCAACCAATTGACGTTGTTCTTGCACCCGTTACGGAGCGGTACCAGTGAACCTACTGATCGTAGAAGATGATCCCCGAGTAGCGGATTTCCTGGAACGTGGGTTGCGCGCTGAAGGCTACACGGTGTCAGTTGCTCGAGACGGTCCAAGTGGCATTGAGCAAGCTCATGAACTCTGGCAAAAATGGCGCGCTGCCGCGGAGAGCGGCGTCATTCTTCTCGATGTCATGCTCCCGATCATCAACGGTTCGGATGTGTGCCAGACGCTGAGGGCGAGCGGGATATCATCGCCAATCCTTATGCTGACGGCGCTGGGATCGGTGAATGATCGCATTTCGGGCTTGCGAATGGGGGCAGATGACTATCTCGTCAAGCCGTTTGCTTTTGAGGAATTGCTGGCGCGCATTGAGGCTCTAATGCGTCGGCCGGTGGATATCAGGCCTCTTGCGGCGAAGACGTTATCAGTCGGTCCACTGGAGCTGGATCGTGAATCCATGCGTGTCACCGTTGCCGGAAAAGAGATAAACATGACGGCCAAGGAGCTCGCATTGCTGGAATTGTTTATGTCTGCACCGGGACGAGTACTCAGTCGCGAGCGGATACTTGCAAATATCTGGGGGGCAGGAGAGGATCCGCTGACAAATGTTGTCGATGTCTATGTCAGACGCCTGCGAGCGAAAATCGACAATCCCTCAGATGACCGCTCGTCGATCACCACTGTCCGAGGGATTGGCTATCGTTTGGAGAGTTTTCAGTGAACTAGCTACTTTGCCTGATATGGCAAAGAGGAATGATGCTGGACGATACGGATTACGCCCGCGTCGTCCTTTTTGAAAGTCCAAGACTTATCTACTGTCGTCACTTTACCTTGTTTGTCGGTGAATGACACCTTGCCCAGTGTCGTTGCGTACTCACCGTCAAGAAGAATGGCGGCATTATTCACTTCGACCTTGCGCCAACCCTTCAGGGCGAACCCGGTATCAGCGGGGTAATTGGGATTCTGCCCTACGAAATAGGCAAGCGCACCCTCTCGGTCGGTCCTAAATGTCTGTGGCTCCTGCGTCAGAGTCGGTTTGAAAAGTACAGGTCCCAGCCTGTAACCATAGGCTGCGTCGATGACATTTGCCGCCATGACGCGGGCTGCATCGGGGCCTTTTTCCTCATGCTCCTTCGAGATCGCAATGAGGGCGTCCCCCCAGGCCTTCTGTGTCTTTAAAACTTCGTCCTGGCTAATTGATCCATTGTGTATTTCGATAGCGGTCGCAGCACCTGTGGTCAGCAGCAGAGCCGCTCCTGTGACGGCTATGGCCTTTGCTATCAAACGCATTTCTTTCTCCTGTTTGCTTTTCCAAATTTGGCGACAAACGGACTATGAAATGCTTTGGTGAAATCGACGTGGCTACTTTATGAACAGATCATGGACAGGCGATTACAAAATTCAGCAGCGGTTTCGAGCAAGCATTGCTTTTAGCGACGCGGGTCCCTCCAAGATTAAATCTTATGGCTTAGCCAACGTAAAGCGTAACACGAGTGGTGCGCGGACATGGATTGGCTAAAGTCGAAGCTAGGTACGCTGACATTTGACGCGGGCAAATTGCAAAGCAGTCGCGGCTTCTGCAAGAGCTTCCTTCGGTCCAAGTTCGGAGACTTTTCCAATGACTTCCCCGGTCGCCAGATTGCAGATCGTCGTCTCACTCCATGGCAATGGACCCAACGACTGACCGCCGGCACCTTCTCGCCGAAAAGAGTAGGACCGTTAGATGCGTATTCCAGCCTTCAACAGAAAACCTGTGCCGACGCGGGATCGAACGATAGATGCACGAGATCGCCACGGCTGAGACCTGAAATCGCCTCATGGCCAAATGGCAGACGCACGGCAAAGGGCTCTCCCGAACCTGTATGAGCTACGACATGGACATTGTTTCCGAGGAAGGTCATATCGCGGACGGTAGCCTGAAAGCCGGCGGCAGAGCCGGGTCCGTTGCGACTGAGTTGTAGGCGCTCCGGACGCAGCATCAGAGCCGCCTTTTTTCCCGGTGCAGCTTCACCATGCATCGGGATATGGTCAAAAACGATATTCTGCCCGAGCGAGACTGTCGCCTTGCCGCCCGAACTGGCCAGAAGATCGCAGGTGATGAAGTCGCTGTCACCGATGAATTCAGCCACGAAGCGGGTGGTGGGGTGAGCGTAAAGCTCCGGCCCCGTACCGATCTGGTCAATCACGCCCTTTGAGAACACCGCGATCCGGTCTGAAAGACGCAAAGCCTCCTCCTGATCGTGGGTGACGTACAATATAGTTACTTCCGTCTGCTGGTGGATGCGACGGATTTCGAGCTGGATTTCTTCACGCAACTTCTTGTCGAGCGCCGAAAGCGGCTCGTCCATCAGAAGGAGCGGTGGATCATAGGCAAGTGCGCGCGCCAACGCCACGCGCTGCTGCTGGCCGCCGGACATTTGCGCGGGCTTTCGGTCCTCAAAACCTTCAAGCCTCACAAGCCGCAGCATCTCCTTTACCTTCGCGTCTACCTCTGCCTTGCTCTTTCTGCGGACCTTCAGCGGAAAGGCAATATTTTCGCCAACGGAAAGATGCGGAAACAAAGTATAGCGCTGAAAAACCATGCCGATATTGCGCTTGTGCGAGGGCGTCGACAGCAAGCTTTGACCACTCAGCAGAATATCGCCATCTGTCGGCTGTTCGAAGCCTGCTAGAATATAAAGGGTGGTGCTCTTTCCCGAACCGGACGGACCGAGAAAGGTCAGGAATTCACCGGGCTGCACGTCGAGATTAACATTTTGAACGGCTACGACCGGCCCGTATTGCTTGCGAATACCGCGAATTTGCAGGAGTGGCTGTGTCATGTTTTCAGTCCTTTTCGCACGGCAGCAACCAACAGTATCAGAATGATGGTGACCGCGATGAGAAGTGTCGAAGCAGCAGCGATCACTGGTGTCAGATCCTGGCGCAGCGTCGCCCAGATCTTCACTGGAAGCGTTTGCAGGGTCGGGCTTGCCATGAAGATTGCCAGCACCACCTCATCCCACGAGGTAAGGAACGAGAAGATCGCCGCGGAGAACAGGCCGTGGCTAATGGCAGGCAAGGTGACGCGGATCTTCGCCTGCAACGGGCTCGCGCCACACAGCACCGCCGCATCCTCTATCGACTTGTCAAAACCTTCGAGCGCGCCGGTCAGCGCCAGAATGGAAAAAGGCAGCGCCACAACGAGATGAGCGATGACGAAGCCTGCAGTCGTGCCAGCCAATCCAAGCTTGAGGAAGAAGGCGTAAAGCGCAACTGCAAGCACCACAACGGGCAGGATCATCGGCGTCATGAAAAGCGCACGCAGCGTGTTGCGACCAATAAAGCGCCCACGCACAAGACCGAAGGAGGCGACAAGCCCGATCAGCACGGACAAAGCGGTCACCATCAGGGCAATCCGCAGGCTCGTCCATGCCGCGTCAAGCCAACGGGGATCGGCAAAGAAATCTGCGTACCACCTCAAGGTCCAACCGGGAGGTGGGAAAATCAGCCATTGTGAGGACCCGAAAGACAGCGCCGCTATGAAGATGATCGGCAGAATGAGAAAGGCGGATGTTAAAAGCGTGATAAAGAGCAGCAGCCATTTCCAGACGCCCAAGCTGTTATAGTTCAACAGCATGTCAGCGCCCCCCTGCCCCGGCCGAGCCGAAGAATTTCAGCTGCACCGCGTAAAGCGCAAGCGTGACTACCAGAAGGACGAAAGCAGCCGCTCCGCCCATGCCCCAATTGACCAGTGACTGCACAAATTGGGCGATCAGTTCGGCGAGCATCATGTTCGCAGTGCCGCCAAGCAGCGCAGGCGTAACGAAGTAACCAAGCGACATAACGAAAACCATCAACGCACCGGCCATCATGCCAGGCGCAGCAAGTGGAATGAGAACGCGCGTCAGGGCCTGCCAACGCGTCGCACCGCAGAGTGCCGCTGCCTGAAGGATGGCTGGGTCGATCTTGCGGATCACCCCATAGAGCGGAATGATGATGAAGGGCAGCATGATGTAGGTCATGCCAATCGTCACGCCGGTGAGATTATTCACGAGCGCAAGCGGCTTGGCGATGATGCCGAGGTAGATCAGCGTCTTGTTGATGACACCAGTTCTCTGCAACAGCACCATCCAGGCATAGGTGCGCGCGAGAAGGTTGGTCCACATCGACAGCAGCAATATTGCGAAGATGATCGACGCCATGCGCGAAGGCATGATCGCCAACGCCCATGCGACCGGAAAGCCGATGACAAGCGACACTACTGTCACCAGTGCCGAGACTGCGAAGGTGTTGAAGAAGATCTTCAAATAAGTCGAACTGCCGAGCAGCGCCGCGTAATTTCCAAGACCGAAGACCGGTTCTGTGACACTTCTGGTCAGAAGAATGACAACCGGAACCACGAAGAACAGCACAATCAGAAGCAACGCCGGCGAGATTGCCGCAAAGTTGCCGGAGCGAAAAAGCACCCTGGAGCGCGCTTTTGGGCTGACTGCATCATTGGTGAGTGAAACCATGTCCGAACCTACCGAAACTTGGAAGACAATGCGGACGCCAGAAGCGCCCGCGTCACTGCATTAGTCGGCTTGCTTCACTTCGCCTGCCAGGCGTACCAGCGCTCACCGATCTCATCGCGATGCTGCGCCCAGTACCCCATGTCGGCATTGACCTGGCTTGCAGTCTGCTGGTTTGGCAATGTCTTTGCGATCGCCGGGTCCATGAGCTTGGCAGACTCTATATTGACCGGAGCATAGCCCGTTGCGGACGCCATATCTGCCTGCGGCTGCGCTGAAGTCGCAAAAGCGATGAACTTCATGGCCGCTTCCTTGTTCTTCGTCCCTTTCGGAACGACGAGCGAATCCGCTGCGGTTATGTTCTGCGCCCAGGACGTCTCGACCTTCACACCGCTCTTCTCAAGTGCGGTCATGCGCCCATTCCAGACGCTGCCGAAAGGTGCTTCCGCAGACGCGATCAACTGCTGCGACTGTGCACCACCCGACCACCAGACGATGTCGGACTTGATGGTGTCGAGTTTCTTGAAGGCGCGGTCGAGATCGAGCGGGTAGAGCTTGTCTGCGGGAACGCCATCGGCCAGGAGTGCAGCCTCGATGACGCCAGGCGCGGACCATTTGTAGAAGGTGCGTTTGCCCGGAAATTTCGCCGTATCGAAGAGATCGGCCCAGCTTTTTGGGCATGCTTCGACCGCATCGACATTGCAACCAATGACGAAGGAATAATAGAAGCTGCCGACGGAGTAATCGGTGACGAAGCGAGGGTCGAGCTTTGATTTGTCTATGACGCTGAAGTCGAGCTTTTCCAAAAGGCCTTTCGGCCCGGCCTGTGCCGCATAGTCGCCCTCTACGTCCACCACGTCCCAAGTCACGCTCTTCGCCTCAACCATGGCTTTCAGCTTGCCATAATCGGTGGGGCCATCCTGCACCACATTCACGCCGGTGGACGCAGTAAACTTATCGGCCCAGGCCGCCTTCTGCGCGTCCTGCGTGGTGCCACCCCAACTGGAGAACACCAAATCTTCCGCTTTGGCGGATGTTCCAAAGGCAAAAAGAACTGCGCATGTCGTCAATACCAGTTTCGATTTCATGTTCCCATACTCCGCTTTTGAGCTTGTTATTGGCATGCGTATCGTGATCGGCATCGCCTCACTTCAGGGGCGAAAATGCAGCCGGTTTCATGATCTTGTTTTCAGCGACTTCAATAAGATCGCGGATTTTTGGCAGGAAGGCGAGCCAAGCCGGATCGGCCATCAGCCGTGCGCGGCGCGCATCTCGGTCGTCCAAGCTGGAGAAGGCCCAGACATGGACGATCTCGTTGATCGGCCCGATTTCGGAGAAAAAGTATCCGACCAGTTCGCCAAGATGATTTTTCTGGATATTGATCCCTTCGTCTTCAACGACCTTGAGATAGGCTGGGATGGTGCCGTTCTTCAGCCGGTAGGTGCGTATTTCGTAGAACATCGTCTCACCTCATTACGAACGGATCGGGAATTGGATCGTCGGATGTTCTCAGCCACACGGTCTTCGTGCGGGTATAGTCAAGTGCAGCGGCAAGGCCTCCCTCGCGGCCATCGCCCGAAAGCCCAAAGCCACCGAAGGGCGCGATCGGCGACACGGCCCGGTAAGTATTCACCCAAACAACGCCGGCGCGGATGGCCTTCATCAACCTGTGGGCGCGTGTCAGGTTCTGCGTAAAGACGCCGGAAGCCAAGCCATAGACTGTGTCGTTGGCAAGCAAGACCGCTTCTGCCTCCGTATCGAACGACATCACAGATAGAACCGGGCCGAAGAATTCTCTTTCCATGGAGGGCGAGCGGATACCGTCACAATCGAGAATGGTCGGGCGATAAAAATAACCCTCCCCATCAATCGCCTCACCACCTGTCACCAGTTTTGCGCCCGCCTCAACAGACGCCGAGACCAGAGACACAATGTGTTTTCTCTGCCGCTCCGTCGCAAGCGGGCCGACCTCGGTTGCCATATCCAGCGGTGAGCCGATGCGGATGGCATCTGCCTTTGCCTTCAGAATGTCGAGGAAACGATCCTTTATGCTACGCTCGACGATCAGCCGGGAGCCAGCAACACAGCTCTGGCCGGTGGCGGCAAAAATGCCGGCGACCTGTGCATTGGCGGCGCTTTCGAGATCGGCATCAGCGAAGACGAGGATAGGCGATTTGCCGCCGAGTTCCAAGGAAGTAGACGCCAGGTTTTCCGCCGAATTGCGCAGGATATGGCGCGCAGTTTCCGGTCCGCCGGTAAATGCGATGTGCGCCACCTTCGGATGCGTGGTTAGCGCCGTGCCGCAAGAGGGGCCGAAGCCGGTGACGATATTAACAACGCCTGCGGGAAAGCCCGTCTCATGCACAAGCCGCGCAAATTCCAGAAGCGGTGCTGGCCCGTCTTCAGATGCCTTGATGACGATGGTGCAACCCGCCGCAAGCGCCGGGCCGATTTTCACCGCAGCAAGAAACAGCTGGCTGTTCCATGGCACGATTGCCGCCACGACACCCACAGGCTCGCGCCTCAGCCAGACGTCCATATCCGGCTTATCGATCGGCAGATAGGCGCCCTCAATCTTGTCGGCAAGCCCTGCATAATAACGGTAATATTCCGCGACATATGCGATCTGCGCCGAGGTCTCTCGAATGATCTTGCCGGTATCGCGAGTTTCCAGCTCAGCCAGCGTCTTCGCGTTCTCGGCGACCAGATCGGCAAGCAGGTACAAAAGCTTGCCACGCTGCGTTGCCGTCATCTTCGACCACGCACCATCTTCATAAAGCGCCCTATGAGCTGCATCGACTGCGCGTCCAACATCCGCCTCCCGGCTTTCCGGCATTTGCGCCCAGTCCGCGCCGGTCGCGGGATCGAGGCTTGCAAACTGCGCTTCGCCATCTTCGAACCGCCCGTCGATGTAACATTGGAAACGACGCATTCGCTTACTCCTTGAAGACCGGCATGACGTCGGACAGAAAGCGTTCCAGCGACGCCTTTTTCCGCTCAAAGCTCATGCCCGTATCGATCCAGAAAGAATATTCGTCGTAGCCCATCGCCTCGTAGGTCTTGATCCGTGCGATCACATCAACCGGATTGCCGATGACATTGTTCGTGCGCATCACGTCGGCGGACAACATGGCGTTGCTCGCAATGTCTTCCTCTGGAATGCGCTCGATCAGCCCCTGGTGGACAGGCTTTTCGTTTTTGAACCAGGCGAAGAAGTAGTTGTAGTAGACGCTCATCTCATGCGCCGCCTGGGCAATATCTGCCTCATCGGAGCCGACATAGGTATGGCGAAGCAGCATGATTTTGGGGCGTGGCTTATCCGGGCTCTTGGCGCAGGCGTCGTTGAAGCGGCCCATCAGGGTTTCGACCTCATCATCGCCCTGCCAGAGTGGGGTGACCTGCACATTGCAATCATTGGCGACCGCAAATTCATGCGAGTTTGGATCGCGCGCCGCTACCCAGATCGGCGGGAACGGTTGCTGCAGGGGTTTAGGCGCTGATGTTGTTGCCGGGAATTTGTAGAATTCCCCATCATGGATGTAATCACCTGCCCAAACGCCTTTAACGGCGGGGATGAGCTCACGCATACGCTGCCCTGCACCCCAGGCATCGAGGCCAGGAAGCAGTCGCTCATATTCGAAGGAATAGGCGCCGCGGGCAATACCGATATCGAGGCGACCATCGCAGATGAGATCGGTCATCGCAGCTTCGCCGGCGAGCTTGATCGGATGCCAGAAGGGCGCGATCACCGTGCCGGTGCCCAGGCGTGCGGTCTTGGTCCGGCGGGCGAGATCGGCAATCGTCACGAAGGGGTTTGGCGCAATGGTGAAATCCATGCCGTGATGCTCGCCAGTCCAGATGGCATGCATGCCGCCCCTGTCGGCGATCTCACAGAGCTGGACGAACTCATCGTAGAGGGTTTTGTGGTCCTGAGAGGCGTCGAGCCTTTCCATGTGAACAAACAGTGAGAATTTCATGGGCGCGCACCCTTGATCGAGAAAGGATGAACCTTGCCTGCCGTT
Organism: Oryzifoliimicrobium ureilyticum; assembly: GCF_037199735.1. Classification (NCBI taxonomy): domain Bacteria; kingdom Pseudomonadati; phylum Pseudomonadota; class Alphaproteobacteria; order Hyphomicrobiales; family Rhizobiaceae; genus Oryzifoliimicrobium; species Oryzifoliimicrobium ureilyticum. The sequence goes on from NZ_JBBBVQ010000028.1 coordinate 11,216, forward strand.
TCATCACCAACATAAAGACCGAAATTGCCGATGGAGCTTTCCAGCACGAAGCGATGGACGATGTCGGCAGTCGCACCGGATTCGAATTTCGCCGACGTGAGCGCATCCGGCTGGAAGAAGCGCCCTTCGCGGGGGGATCCGTCGCCTTCGGCCAGAGCATGGTAGACGATGTGCTGCCGCCCATCGGCCTTGTTTTCATAAACCGAGTAGAGAAAACCTGTCCTGATCGAAAAACCCGTGAGTTTCTCAAGCCGATCGGTGAGCGCCGCCACCGGATCTTCACCGGCAACCACGCAAACCGGAAGCGAAAGCTGATCATCGCCAAGCAGATAAATTTCGCCATGCCGCTCAAGTACGGCGCCGACAGTGACATCGCCTTCAGCGGCGGCAGACACGGCCTTGGCAGCCAGCATAGGCGTGAAGTAACCGCCACGAGCATAGCCGAGACCATTACGGCCGCTATTGTCGAAGGCAGCAATGCGGCCGAGCAAGATCACATGATCGCCGGCCTCGATTACGTCCTGCATCGAACACTCGAACCAGGCGGCAACATCGGTAAAGATCGGCGATCCATTCGGTGCGTCGTACCACGCCGCGGCAGCGAAACGATCTTCAACAGGACGAGCGAACGTGTTGGATAGATCCTTCTGGCCTTCGGAAAGAATATTGACGGCAAAGGTCTTTGCCCCAGTCATCGTCGCGAAATTGCGCGACGAGCGTGCAAGGCAGATCAGCAGCAGCGGCGGGTCGAGCGAAACGGAGGTGAAGGAGTTCGCGGTAAAGCCAATCGGCTTGCCTGAGTCATCGCGGGTCGTAACGATCGTGACACCCGTTAAGAAAGCGCCGAAAGCATCGCGCAGGGCGCGAGGATCAAGTGTTGGCACAGTCATTTCGCCTCCTCCTCGATAGCGAGCCATTCGGCCATCAATGCGTTCACAATCTCTGGCGCCGTCAGGTTGACCATATGCCGATGGGCGTCAACGATACGAACGTAGCCACGTGGCGTAATCGCCGCCATCTGCTCCGCCATCAGCGGCGTCGAATTCGGATCATCGGAGCCCGTCAAAAAAAGCGCAGGACATGTGACGGATGGCCAGCGATCCGCATAGGTGTCGTCTCCGCCAGCAAAGGCGCTATAGGCAACTGCATAGCCTTCGGGATCAACCATATCCAGCCAGCTGCGGGTCAGTTCCCGTGCTCGAAGGCTCTTCGCGTCATCACCGAACCAGCGTAAAAGCGGCCCTTCTTTGTCCACGCCTTGGGTACGGATCGAGGAAGCACGCGCCAGGACGGAAGCCTTTGCCGCTGGATCGCGGCGATAGACCCCGTTCAGATAGGCCACCCGCATGACCCGGTCGCCGAAGGTTGCTGCGGCACCGCCTGAAATTAGAGCGCCCATGGAATGGCCCGCAACGTTGGCACGCGTAATCTTCAGATCATCCAGAAAATGTCCGAACCAGCCTACAAACTCTTCGAGCGTGCTTCCCTCGGGAAGGCGCCCGCTGCCACCATGCCCCGGCATATCAACGGCAATGACGTGATGGCTCCGGGCGAAAGTCTCGATTTGTGGCTGCCAGGCTTCGAGACGCATCCCGACGCCATGAATGAGGATGAGGTCTTCGCCCTCCCCCGCTTCGAAATAGGCAGCGCCGCTCGCGGTCGTCTTGCGTGGCAACGTCGGCGCCATTGCTTTGTCAACATGGACTGCGGGTGAACTGAGAGCGTCTTGCATCAGTGCGGCCCTCAAACGCCGGCCGGATTGGCAACGTCCTGGCCGAGATCTTTCAAATCCTGATAGCGATCCCCAATACGATGGTGAGGCCGGCCACCAACGGACGCACCAAGAGCGACAACTATTTCGTCTGCAGCCGGTGCATCGGGAATGGACGTCTGGATTGTGAGATAATGGGAGCGGCGGCCTTCGTCATTCTTGTCCATCAGTGGGATCATGATCGGCGCGTTGCCGGGCCCGCGCGTATTGGTGAAGGCGAGATAGGACTTGGCACCGACCGCCTGACGAAAATGATTGCCGAAACGCAAGGTATGGATCAGCGCGGATGCATGTTCGATCTCGCCATCGAGACCGACGACCGCCGCCTTGCCATAGGCTTCGACCGCATTACCCGAGCCCACCGCATCGAGGATCATCTTCGTCAACAATTCGCCGAGAACTGGCGCAGCGGCGTGGATTTCCGGTTTCAGATCATCAACGAAGCCCTCTTCCGCCCACGGGTTTTTGACCACAGCCATTGCAGCAAAGAGCTTCAAAGGTGTCGCAGCCGCCTTGCCTCCCTCAATCAATGTCGTTTCGACCTGCAGCAAGGTCTTGCGGATCTGAATGGGCATGGCGCGCTCCGTTGTTATGATGTCTTATGGTATGCCATAATATTGAACAGTCAAGCGCGTGCAACGGGACAAATAAAATTTCCTAAGGCATGATATTTTTCAAAAACTTGCCGGACGTTGGCCTACATTCCATGAGCATTGGCTTAGCCATATGGCATAGCGATACGCAAAGCCTCATGCAGTTTTCAAAGACCAATTGTTCATCGGTGATAGCAATTCAAAGAGGCCGAAGACCCGTTTTATAATCGAATTGCGATCCGACACGGTTCTGCCTTTCAGAAAATTCGGACTGCAATTCTTCTTTGATCTCCGCCGTCTATATTACTGATTATGGCATACCATCACATCAAACGGATTCACCTGTCAATAAGGCCAAACAATTTTCTAAACTATTGTAATTTCGAATAAACTTGACGCGCACGGTGAAGACGGTTGGTTTTGAAGACCAGCCGCATTGTTCCATATTCGCTCGCCTAGCGGTTAAGCTCCGGCGTTTTTCTGTGCCGTCAAAACGGCTTCGGCAATCGCACAGGCGCTGGCGACATGATCGAGCGCCGCCTGATAGGCGACATCGCCGTCTCCCTGGCGGATAGCCTTTACGATCTTCTCCATTTGTGCCGGGCCCTCGGTGTCGCGGCTCTTGGTCTTGATCGTCATCGAGCGAAGATGGTTGATCCTAACGGTGAGAAGGTTGACTACCCCCCAGGCGACGTGCCGATCGACCTTGCTGAACAGCGTCTGATAGAAAGACGAGGTATGCGCCAGAACCCCCGCCATATCCTTCTTGGCGTAACTCTTCCGGATCTGCTCGAGCGACGCTTCCAGCGCAGCAACGATCGCAGGATCGCGTCGCTCAGCGCAGAGGCGGGCAGCCATTCCCTCCAGCGCACCACGGATCTCATAAATCTGTCTGGCTTCGTCCAGATCGAGCAAGGCAACGATCGGACCTTTGTTCGGCAGGTTGGCGACCAGTCCTTCGGATTCCAAATGACGCAAAACTTCGCGAACGATAGTCCGCGAAACACCGAGCTGCGCGCAAAGATCGCGCTCTACCAGACGATCACCAGGACGAAAGTAGCCGTTCACGATCGCATCCCGAACTTTGTCGAGCGCAAGCTCTCTTAAGGTTTTCGTCGGACGTTCAACGCGAATGGCATTTCCCGGCAAAGCATCACTCATGGTATCACCTCGTCTGCCGCTAGCCTGGTCGTACTCAACGCGGAATCAGGATTTGGCTCTTAATATTATGGCGTACCAGAATATTTAACGGCGCCGCGTAACGATGGCAACCGCCCGATGATGGAGGACGCTTCCTGCCTACAATAGAACCCTCACCCCATCCGCTCCGAGGCATAGGAACCTGGGCTTGGCGGGAAAACGACCGTCCGGTTGCCGTTCAGGAACACCCTTTTGTGGATGTGGGCATGGATGGCGCGCGCCAGCACCTGAGCCTCCACGTCACGGCCGAGCGAGACATAATCCTCCGGTGACTGGGCATGGGTGATGCGTACCGTATCCTGCTCAATGATCGGACCCTCATCGAGATCGGCAGTGACGTAGTGGGCTGTGGCACCGATCAGCTTCACGCCGCGCTGATAGGCCTGCTTATAAGGATTGGCGCCCTTGAAGCTTGGCAGGAAGGAATGGTGGATGTTGATGATCTTGCCGGACATCGCCTCGCACATTCTGTCGGAGAGTACCTGCATATAGCGGGCCAGAACGATCAGCTCCGCGCCGCTGCCTTCGACAAGATCCATGATCCGGGCTTCGGCTTGCGGTTTGTTCTCCTTTGTCACCGGAATGTGGTGGAAGGGAATGTCGTGATTGACGACGACTTTCTGGTAATCGAAGTGGTTGGAGACGACACCGACGATATCGATCGGCAGCGCACCAATACGCCATCGATAGAGCAGATCGTTGAGGCAGTGCCCGAAGCGAGACACCATCAGCAGCACTTTTGTGCGCTCCGCCTGGTCGTACAGCCCCACCTCCATGCCAAATGTCTTCGCGATCGGTTCCAGGCATGCCGCCAATTCCTCGCAGGTGGCCCCCTCTTCCGAGATGAAGCCCACGCGCATGAAGAAGCGTCCCGTTTCAAGATCGTCGAACTGCGAGCTATCGACGATGTTGCACCCTTTCTCTGCCAGGAGACCCGAAATGGCGGCCACGATGCCGCGTGTAGACGTGCATGTTACCGTTAGGACGAAACTCGTCATCTGGCCCCTCTATGTCTTCAATGGAAAAGCCCGCGCGACGCGAAGAGCGCGGGAAAAGCCGTAAGGCGGCGGGGTAACGTTATCAAACGTCGAGCGTGGTCTGGTGCTCCCAGGCGGTGAACTGCGAGCAGTAGCTGTTCCACTCACCATGCTTGAGCTTCAAATACGCGTTGGAGAACTCTGTGCCGAGCGCCTGCTGCAATGCCTCATCCTTCTCATATTCGCGCAGCGCGTCGAGAAGATTGAGCGGTAGTTTCGGCGCATTGGCGACCGTATGGCCTTCGCGATACATATCGATATCGTGATGTGGACCTGGATCTGCTTGAGAGCGAACGCCGGAAAGGCCGGCTGCGATAATGATGGCCTGAAGCAGATAGGGATTGACGGCACCATCCGGCAAACGAAGCTCGAACCGTCCCGGTCCCGGCACGCGCACCATATGGGTGCGGTTGTTGCCGGTCCATGTCACCGTGTTTGGTGCCCACGTGGCGCCGGATACGGTGCGCGGCGCATTGATGCGCTTGTAGGAATTGACGGTCGGATTGGTAACAGCCGCCAGCGCGGAGGCATGTTTCATGATGCCGCCAAGAAAGGTCTTGCCCTTGGCTGATAGCCCGAATGGCATCGCCTTGTCGGCAAAGGCATTGACCTTGCCCTCCAGATCCCAAACGGAGATATGCGCATGGCAGCCATTGCCTGTCAGACCCTTGAACGGCTTCGGCATGAAAGTTGCGCGAAGCCCATGCTTTTCCGCAACGGATTTGACCATAAATTTAAAAAACGAATGCTTGTCCGCCGTTTGAAGCGCGTCGTCATATTCCCAGTTCATTTCGAACTGGCCGTTCGCGTCTTCATGGTCGTTCTGGTAAGGCTTCCAACCCAGTTCCAGCATGTAGTCGCAGATTTCGGCGATGACATCGTAACGGCGCATCACCGCCTGCTGATCATAGCAAGGCTTTTCGGCAGTATCATATTCATCGGAAATCTTGCTGCCATCAGCTGAAATTAAGAAGAATTCCGGCTCGACACCGGTTTTCACCCGTAGCCCTTGGCTTGCAGCTTCTGCAATCAGTTTCTTCAAGACCACACGCGGCGCCTGTTCGACCGGTTGGTCTTCCATCACGCAATCAGCGGCAACCCAGGCGACATCCTTCTTCCATGGAAGCTGAATGACCGAGGAGGCATCCGGCACGGCAAAAAGATCAGGATGAGCAGGTGTTAAATCGAACCAGGTGGCAAAACCGGCAAAGCCCGCACCATCCTTCTGCATGTCGGCGATCGCTTCGGCAGGCACCAGCTTGGCGCGTTGCCCACCGAAGAGATCGGTGTAGCTGATCATGAAATATTTAATTCCCTTTTCGGCTGCATATGCGGAGAGGTCCAGTGTCACGTCATTCCCCTTTTTTGGTATCAGACACTTGATTTAGAAAGACGGCCGCATCCTCCCAAACGCGCCCGTCCCTGAATGCAATGCATTTAGAAGCCACCCTTGCCGGGGAACCAGTTTGTTCCCGCCAGCGGAACCTGCGCCATGGCAGCAGCCTCCATGGTTAGAGCCACGAGATCTTCCGGCTCCAGATTGTGAAGGTGGTTCTTGCCGCAGGCTCGCGCGATCGTCTGCGCTTCCAGTGTCATCACCTTCAAATAGTTGGCAAGTCGACGACCGGCGGCGACGGGGTCGAGACGTGCGGCAAGCTCCGGATCCTGCGTCGTGATGCCAGCCGGGTCTTTGCCTTCGTGCCAGTCATCATAGGCGCCAGCCGTTGTACCGAGCTTCTGGTACTCCTCTTCCCATTTCGGATCGTTATCACCAAGCGCTACCAGCGCCGCAGTACCGATCGCGACCGCATCGGCACCAAGGGCCAGAGCCTTTGCAACGTCCGCGCCGGAACGAATGCCGCCTGACACGATCAGTTGTACCTTGCGATGCATGCCAAGATCTTGAAGAGCCTGAACAGCGGGGCGAATACAAGCAAGCGTCGGCATACCGACATTTTCTATGAAGACGTCTTGCGTCGCGGCCGTGCCGCCCTGCATACCGTCGAGCACCACCACATCGGCACCGGCTTTCACCGCAAGCGCTGTGTCGTAATAGGGGCGTGCACCACCGACCTTGATGTAGATCGGCTTTTCCCAGTCGGTGATTTCACGCAGTTCGAGGATCTTGATTTCCAGATCGTCGGGGCCGGTCCAGTCGGGATGGCGACACGCCGAGCGCTGGTCGATGCCCTTGGGCAGGTTGCGCATATTGGCAACGCGGTCTGAAATCTTCTGGCCCAGCAGCATGCCGCCGCCGCCGGGCTTGGCCCCCTGACCGACCACCACTTCGATGGCGTCCGCACGGCGCAAATCTTTCGGGTTCATGCCATAGCGCGAGGGCAGATATTGGTAGACGAGGGTCTGACTGTGGCCGCGCTCCTCATCCGTCATGCCGCCATCGCCCGTGGTCGTGGAGGTGCCGGCAATCGTGGCGCCACGGCCGAGCGCTTCCTTGGCATTACCGGAGAGCGCCCCGAAGCTCATGCCGGCAATGGTGATCGGCGTTTTCAGCGTGATCGGCTTTTTGGCAAAGCGCGCTCCAAGCGTGACACTCGTATCGCATTTTTCGCGATAGCCTTCGAGCGGATAGCGAGAAATCGAGGCACCGAGAAACAGCAAATCGTCAAAATGCGGCACCTTACGTTTCGTGCCAGCCCCGCGAATGTCATAAATGCCGGTTGCTGCGGCGCGGCGGATTTCCGCCAGCGTATGGTCGTCAAAGGTTGCGGACTTGCGTGGCGGGGTAAATGGGTTGTGGTAGCTCATCGTGTGATCCCTGCCTCAATACGCATCGGCGTTGTCGATGTTGAAATTGTAGAGCGTGCGGGCCGAGCCGTAGCGCTTGAAGTCGGTGGGCTTCACATCGATGATGCCGGCCCTGTCGAGAAGCTCCGAGAGCTTTTGCAGATGCTCGGGCCGCATCTCCTTTTCGATGCAGTCCGCGCCGAGGCTTTTGACCGAACCGCGCACGAAAAGCTTTGCCTCGTAAAGACTGTCGCCCAATGCGTCCCCCGCATCGCCGCAGACGACGAGATGGCCGGACTGGCCCATGAAGGCCGACATGTGGCCGATATTGCCCTGCACGACGATATCGATTCCTTTCATCGAAATGCCGCACCGGGAAGCTGCATTGCCCTTGATGACGAGAAGCCCACCGCGACCGGTGGCACCCGCATATTGAGAGGCATCGCCTTCGATGACGACGGTGCCGGACATCATGTTTTCCGCGACTCCAGGACCGGCGGAGCCGCGAATGGTGACGGTGCCGCCGTCATTCATGCCGGCGCAATAATAGCCGACCGAACCATGCACATCGACAGTGACGGGACTGTCGATGCCAACGGCAACGGCGTGATGCCCGCGCGGATTGACAACCTCAAATTTGGTGTCGTTCGCACCGTTAGAAAGGCCGTGCAGCGCCTTGTTGAGGTCACGCAGCGGCGTGTGGGAGAGATCGAAGACTGGCATTTGTATAACTTTCACACGGATAGACCGATGACGGCATCAGGCTGCTTTTTCGTGGTCCCAGAAGTAGACGGTGGCAGGCTCTGGCTCCCAGACCCGCGCCGTCTCGATGCCCGGCAGATTGACCAGCGCGCGATATTCCGAGCCGAAGGCGACATATTGATCCGTCTCGGCCATGACAGCCGGTTTGCAGGCAATCGGATCACGCACGACGCCGAAGCCGGACTTTGTTCCAACGACGAAGGTGAAGAAGCCGTCGAGATCATCAAGGGCGCCGGTCAGCGCCTCGCCGAGATCCTTGCCCTTCGCCATTTCCGCCGTGAGGTAGGCGGCGGCCACTTCGGAGTCGTTCTGGGTTTCGAAACTCATGCCCTCACGGATCAGTTCGCGGCGCAGATTGTTATGGTTGGAGAGCGACCCATTATGCACGAGGCACTGATCCGGGCCGGTCGAGAACGGATGCGCGCCAAGTGTGGTCACCGCCGATTCCGTTGCCATGCGAGTGTGGCCGATGCCGTGGGTGCCGGCCATGGAGCGCACGTCGAAACGAGCAACAACGTCTTTCGGTAGGCCAGTCTCTTTATAGATTTCGACGCTGTCGCCCGACCCCATCACGCGCACGTTCGGACGGATTACGGAAAGAAGGGGACGGATATTGTCGAGGGCGGTAGAAGGAATGTCGAGTACCGCATGGGTACTCTTTACCGTCACCGTCGCATCGACGCCCTCTTCGTTCAGCGCGTCTGCAAGACCGGAAAAATCGGCATCCGGATTGGCCGACTGGATCGTCACCTTGGCACGCCCTGCGGCAGCGCCGCCGTATATCGCGATTCCTGCGGAATCCGGACCGCGATCCGTCATGGTGATCAGCATGTCCGAAAGCAGCTGACCGAGCTGCGGCTCCAGGCTTTTATCTTTCAGGAATAATCCAACAATGCCGCACATCGATAGGCACCTCCGTTCGTTGCTGAACAAAGGCGTATCATAAGAAATTCGAAAACGTCAACTATCAGGAATAAAGTTTTCTTCTAAGGCAATATTCAGTCGCTGGTCATCCTTCGCTGAGGATAAGAAATGATCGACAAGTAGCGCGCTGGAAGCTGCACCAGAACCTCCGGTCCATGGGGCGCATCTGCATCGAAAAATAAGCTATCCCCCGCCTGCATTGTGAAAAGCTGCTCTCCGTGGCGATAAACCACCTCGCCCTCCAGCATGTAGAGAAACTCCATTCCCTCATGCTGGAAGGTCGGGAAAACATCGGAATCAGTGGTCAATGTGATGAGGTAGGGCTCGACGGTGACACCACTCGTGTTGTTGTCGATATGACCGAGCAAGCTGTACTGATGTCCGGCCCGCGTGCCCCTGCGCTCGATATTGACGCCCTCCCCTGCCTTCACGAAGGTGGCGCTGCGCGGCTCCTCGAAGCCGCGAAAAAACGCTGTAATCGGCACGCCCAATGCCTTGGAGAGAGTCTGCAACGTTGTGAGCGACGGCGAGATGTTGCCATTTTCGATCTTCGACAACATACCAACGGAAACGCCTGTTGCCGATGCCAAATCAGTAACAGTAATGCCGAGCTTCTTGCGATAGGCTCTGACCTCATAGCCTATCGCCATTTCCAGATTGTTGACGCGCGGTTCGCGCACGGCATGGGGATTTTGCGATGGAAACTGCGCTGCTTCACTGTCAATCATGTTACTGGCCATTATCCCTCCGTCGCCGAACTGCGTTCTCTTCTTTACAAGAATATCATTTTAATTCGGAGGAAATCTTTGCCGCACCGCATGGGGCGTGCTGCCGAAATACGCCTTGAAGCTTCCGGAGAAATGACCGGCGCTGGAAAAACCCGTGGCAAAGGCCACCTCAGCAATGGAAAGCGGGCTCTGCTCCAACAGTCTGCGGGCGTGATCCAGGCGGATCGCGCGATAGGTTTCCAGAAACGACGATCCGAGCTCGTTTGCAAAGAGCCTGTCGAGATGGCGCGGGCTCGTTCCGGCGAGCTTAGCCATGATCCGGCGATCGAGCGGGTTCTCGATCGTCGCTTCCATTTTTTCAAGCACTGTCAGCAAGGCGGGATGATGCGTGCCATAGCGCTCGGCAAGCGATCCCCGCTGCGGCGCGCCAGGTTCGGCGACTGCCGTGTGGAGATACCAATCACTCACACGCCTTGCAAAATGCGCGCCCATGCGCTGCGAAATCATTGCATGCATCATATCGAGAGCGGCAACACCGCCGGCACAGGTGATCCGGTCACCATCGAAAACAAAGCGCGCCTGGCGGGGCGTGAGATGGCCAAAGGCTTCCCGCAGCAATGGCGCGTTTTCCCAGTGAATGGTGAAATCGCGATTGTCCAACAGTCCCGCCTCAGCCAGCACATAAGCACCAGCTGAGATGCCGCCTATCCTTATCCCCTGGCGCGCCAGACGCCGCAACGTCGCAAGTGAACTTTCTGGCAATACCCAATCCTGCGGCCCACCGCCAGCGCAGACGAAGATCGTGTGGCAGGCCTCACCGGCATCTGCGAGAGGCTGGCATTTGACGAGGATGCCGGAGGAGCTTGTGATGGGTTTCCCATCGAAGGACAAGAGCACGACGTCATAGAGATCTGTTCTGGCAAGGACATTCGCCGCCCGCAGTGGCTCGGCGGCGGAGGCATAGGACATCAACGCGAAATTCGGCGTAAGGAGAAACCCGATGCGCTGGGTGCTGGTGTGCTCATTGATCGCCATGTCTCTTTTCTATATCCAAATGTCTTTTTTTCGCAACGCTATATCATCATCGTAGAGCTAGTCTGGCGCGCTATCGTTCGAGGTGAGACCAGATGCGCTATTCCGCTTTTTCCATTTTGGTGAACGGCCTTCGTGGCAATAAGGCCTGGAAGCCTGCCTGGCGGGACCCCGCACCCAAACCTCAATACGACATCATCATTGTGGGCGGTGGCGGACATGGGTTGGCGACTGCTTATTATCTCGCCAAGGAATTCGGCATCACCAATGTAGCGGTGCTGGAAAAGAGCTATATCGGCTCCGGCAATGTCGGGCGCAACACGACGATCATTCGCTCCAACTATCTTCTGCCCGGCAACAATCCTTTCTACGAGCTGTCGATGAAGCTCTGGGAAGGGCTGGAGCAGGATTTCAACTTCAACGCCATGGTCTCCCAACGCGGCGTTCTCAACCTCTATCATTCCGATGCGCAGCGCGATGCCTATACCAGGCGCGGCAATGCCATGCGTCTGCATGGTGTCGATGCCGAACTGTTGGATCGCAGCGCCGTCAAATCCATGCTGCCATTCCTCGATTTTGACAATGCGCGCTTTCCCATCCAGGGCGGTCTGTTGCAACGGCGCGGCGGAACCGTTCGTCACGACGCGGTCGCCTGGGGTTACGCACGCGGGGCCGATCAACGCGGCGTCGATATCATCCAGAGCTGCGAAGTCACGGGTATTCGCCGCGAAAACGGCAAGGTGGTCGGTGTGGAGACGAGCCGCGGCTTTATCGGATGCAATAAGCTGGCGCTCGCAGCGGCTGGCAATTCCTCCCAGGTCGCGGCCATGGCCGGACTTCGGCTGCCGATCGAAAGCCACGTGCTGCAAGCCTTCGTTTCTGAAGGACTGAAGCCATTCATCAATGGCGTCGTCACATTCGGTGCCGGACATTTCTACGTCTCGCAATCGGACAAGGGCGGGCTCGTCTTCGGTGGTGATATCGACGGATATAATTCCTATGCGCAGCGCGGAAATCTGGCGACGGTCGAGCATGTCGCCGAGGCCGGCAAGGCGATGATCCCGGCGCTTTCCCGCGTCCGTGTGCTGCGCTCATGGGGCGGCATCATGGATATGTCGATGGATGGCTCGCCGATCATCGACCGGACCGGTATCGACAATCTCTATCTAAATGCGGGTTGGTGCTACGGCGGCTTCAAGGCAACGCCTGCCTCCGGCTTCTGCTTTGCCCATCTTCTCGCGCGGGGCGCACCGCAGGAAACGGCAACGGCCTTTCGTCTCGACCGCTTTCAACGCGGCTATATCATTGACGAAAAAGGCCAAGGCGCCCAGCCAAATCTTCACTGACAGCGCGGATCAAGGACATTCGAAATGGCAAGTCTCGTGCCCTGCCCGCATTGCGGGCCAAGACCAAAGGAAGAGTTCACCATCAAGGGTGCCGTCCTTCAGCGACCCGCACCGGGCGACAGCGCGCAGGCATGGTTCGACTATGTCTATCTGCGCGACAATCCGCGTGGCAGCTATGAGGAATATTGGCACCACACGTCAGGCTGCCGCCGGTGGCTGGTGGTGACCCGCAATACGGCAACGCATGAGATCCATGCCTGCGAAGATGCAGCCGACAAGACAAAGGTGAAAAGCGCATGACATCCCAGCGCCTACCCGCTGGCGGTCTGATCGATCGCTCCAAGCCTCTCTCCTTCAGCTTCGATGGCAAAACGATGCAGGGTTTCAAAGGCGATAGCCTTGCCTCTGCGCTGCTTGCCAATGGCCAGCAACTCGTCGCTCGCAGCTTCAAATACCACCGTCCTCGCGGCATCCTCACTGCGGGCGCGGCAGAACCGAACGCGCTGATGACGATCGGTAAGGCCGGCAGACAAGAGCCCAATACCCGCGCCACCATGCAAGAGCTTTATGCCGGCTTGGAAGCGCGAAGCCAGAACCGCTGGCCGTCTCTCGACTTCGATATCGGCGCGATGACCGGCCTGATCTCGCCGTTTCTCAGCGCGGGCTTCTACTACAAGACCTTCATGTGGCCTGCGGCCTTTTGGGAAAAGCTCTACGAGCCCTTCATTCGCCGCGCAGCAGGCCTTGGCAAAGCTACGTACGAGGCCGACCCAGACGCCTACGACAAATGCTGGGCACATTGCGATCTGCTGGTGATCGGCGCCGGTGCTGCCGGACTTGCTGCGGCTCTCGCCGCTGGACGCGCTGGCGCACGCGTTATCCTTGTTGATGAACATCCCGTCGCGGGTGGCGCACTGCTTTGGGAAACGGCCTCCATCGGTAGCCAAAGCGCGCCGGATTTCGCGGCGCAATGTGTTGCCGAGCTCGAAACCCTTTCGAATGTAACGGTGCTGACGCGAACCACGGCTTTCGGCTGGTATGACGGCAATGTCTTCGGCGCGGTGGAGCGGGTGCAAAAACATCTCTCCGATCCGAAAGCCCATGTGCCAGTGGAACGCCTCTGGCGCATCGTGGCTAAGCGCGCGCTTCTCGCCACCGGCGCGGAAGAACGGCCGCTGGTATTCGGCGGCAATGATGTTCCCGGTGTGATGATGGCGAGCGCAATGCGTAGCTATCTCAACCGCTACGCCGTCAGCCCCGGCAAAGCGACGGCGATCTTCACGACCAATGACAGCGGCTATGCGCTAGCACGGGATCTCGAAGCGAAGGGAATCCCGCTGGTCGCCATTATCGACAGCCGCGATGAGGGTAATCCCTCCTATGCCGGCAAGACGGGCGTCATAAAGGGTGGCGTGGTTGCCAATACCAAGGGCAACAAGGTGCTGACCGGAATCGAAATCTACAGAAACGGCAGAAGCGAACATCTGGATGTCGACGCGCTTGCTATGTCTGGCGGTTTCAGCCCGGTCATTCACCTTGCCTGCCACCGGGGTGGAAAACCCGCATGGTCAGACGAAGAAGCCGCCTTCCTCGCGCCCGGTCCTCTTGAAGGGCTTGATCTTGCCGGTGCCGTTTCTACCACGTATGGCCTCGCCGCGTGCCTTCAAGAGGGCGCGAACAAGGGTGCAGCACTGGCGCAAGCTCTTGGCTTTGCCTCGACCGCACCGTCCTTCGGATCGGTTGAAAACGATATCGTTGCCCCACCGGCGAAAGCGCTCTGGTCCATTCCTGGCGTTAAGGCCAAGGCTTTCATCGACTATCAGAACGACGTGCATCGGAAGGATCTCGGCTTGGCTGTTGCAGAGGGCTATGCCCATGTCGAGCTTGCCAAGCGCTATACAACCAATGGCATGGCGACGGATCAGGGCAAGCTTTCCAACGTCAACGCCATTGGACTGCTTGCCGGGGCACGCGGTATTTCGCCGGCAGAGGTTGGCACCACCACCTACCGGCCGTTCTACACGCCGATTTCCTTCGGCGCGCTGACGGGCGCCTACCACGGTCATCATTTTCAGCCCGTGCGTAAATCGCCACTGCATGGATGGGCCGAGAAGAATGGCGCGGTGTTTGTCGAAACCGGCCTCTGGTATCGCTCCTCCTGGTTCCCGCGGGATGGCGAAAATGGCTGGCGGGAAAGCGTCGATCGCGAAGTTCTGAATGTACGAAAGAATGCAGGCCTCTGCGATGTTTCGATGCTCGGAAAGATCGAGGTTTGCGGGCGTGATGCGGCGGAATTTCTCAACCGGGTCTATTGCAATGCCTTCCTCAAGCTCCCCATCGGCAAAGCGCGTTATGGTCTGATGCTGCGCGAAGACGGCATGATCTATGATGACGGCACGACGAGCAGGCTGGACGAAAACCGGTATTTCATGACGACGACCACGGCCTATGCCGCCGGCGTGATGAACCATCTGGAGTTCTGCGCCCAGGCGCTCTGGCCGGATCTCGACGTACAACTGGCCTCTGTCACCGATCAATGGGCGCAGATGGCGATCGCCGGACCGAAATCCAGGACCATCCTCGAAAAAATCGTTGACGACGATCTTTCGAATGACGCCTTTCCTTTCCTCGCTGCGAAAGAGGTCTCTCTGTTTGGCGGACGGTTACAGGGCCGTCTGTTCCGCATCTCGTTTTCCGGCGAACTGGCCTATGAGCTTGCTGTTCCGGCAGGCTATGGCGAGAGCGTTGCCGATGCGCTGATGGAAGCCGGGGCGCCGGAAGGCATCATGCCCTATGGCGTTGAGGCGCTGAGCGTTCTGCGCGTCGAAAAGGGTCACGTCACCCATAACGAGATCAACGGCACGGTTGTGCCTGCCGATCTTGGCTTCGGAAAAATGGTGTCCGCCACCAAGACGGATTTCATCGGCAAGGTGATGTTACAACGCGAAGGTTTGTCAGCAAGTGATCGGCCAAGCCTCGTCGGGGTTACGCCGCTCGATAAAAGCCAGAGCTTTCGCACCGGTTCCCATATTCTGGCAAAAGATGCCGCCGCGACACTTGAGAACGATCAAGGTTATGTGACGTCCAGCGCCTTCTCACCACATATCGGCTCGACCATCGGCCTTGCCCTCGTGAAGAACGGCAGAAGTCGGCACGGGGAGGAGGTCCTGGTCTGGAACGGCCTGCGAAACGAATTCACCGCCGCGCGTCTGTGCGATCCGGTTTTCTTCGACCCCAAGAACGAGAAGCTCCATGTCTGAACCACGGCTCGATTTCAAATCCGGTTACCAAACGGTGCTCCGTGCGGTGCTGAGCGCGAAGGAAACGGTGTTCTCTGATGCGATCCGGCTGTCGCCATTGCCGGAAGGCACGATCATCCACGTCCTCGCCGCACAGGGTGCCGCCGATATGGAAAGCCACCTTCGCGCATTGAACAAAGGTGACGTGCGCGCCGTGTCGCCCGGACAATGGTTCATCGTCAGAGATGAAGTGATGCCGCACACCGAAATGGCGGCATTCTTCACTCAGCTTAAACCGCAGGCGACAGCGGTGGATCAAAGCCATGGCCGTGTGCGCATGCGGATAGAAGGCAGGATGGTCGAGCGCGCTCTGGCAAAAGGCACAGCTGTCGATCTATCGATCAAAGCATTTGCTGTTGGACAATCTGCCATGACGTTGATCGGCCATATTACGGCGCACCTGACGCGTGTCGAAGAACACGCTTTCGAGATCATCGTCCTGCGCGGCTTCGCCGAAAGCTTGTGGGACGATCTTGTCCGCATCAGCCTCGAATTCGGTTGAAAAGCACGATAAGGGGCAATATTCGTTGATGGAAAAGCAACCGCCAGCTCGGTGATCGATGCGGTTTAACATACAAGCGATATAATCGGTAAAACGCAGCGGACCCAAACCGAGTTTCGCGAAGATTACCGTCGGCGACGATCCGGTCAGCCACGCCTAAATTATTTCGAATAGCAAATGGCTAAAGAATGCGAGTTCCACCCCGCCCCGCACACGTTGCCGGTTGAGCCAACACAGCAGGAGTTGGCGGCGCTCGTTCACCTTGGCGAGCGAGGATCCATCGATCCACGGCATCTGCGTGCAATAGCCGACAGCAGGCGTCTGAATACTACAACAACGCGACAAGGCGCAGCGACAGAGCAACTAGGATGCTGTGGCGACTTCAACCGACCCTTTCTGATTCATCTCCGAAACACTCCCGGTCGATGGGAAAGCGGAATACGTCCGCTTTCAGCGAGTTCTCGCACATTTGTTCCTGATTTATTCTATAATATCGTACAGATTGATTACTTCAGTGTCGTACCCGGATAGCATCCGAGTGCGCACCGTGCTTACCCGTAACTGGAGAAGTGGACGGCTGGGAGCCACCCTGACAGCAGGGTCGTTTTAGGATTAGTATTGTAAAAGTATTGTATTTTGCCATATAATCGGAGCAAGGAGCTAATGGACATGGCACGCGCAAAGACCTTCTCGCTTGGCGATACCTACGACGGGATTCTTTCTGATCTTGTTCGCAATGGCCGGTTCGGCACGGAGACCGAAGCCGTTCGAGCAGGCATTCGCATGCTGGCAGACCACGAGCTTAAAATGCAGATCTTGCGTCGCGACATTCAGGCAGCCGACGCCGAGATTGAAGCAGGCCTCGGGAAGGAATACGCTACTGGCGGGGATCTCCTCAAAGAGGTCATGAACGAAAGCTAGGGCCATCAAACCGAAACGCCTGATAATCGCGCCATCCGCCATCGAGGACTTGCGGAACATTCGGCGCTATATCGCCGAGAGCAGCCCTTACTATGCGCAGGAATTTTTGGCCGACTTGACCGCCAAGATCGCATGGATTGCCGAGGTGGACTTCACCGGATCTCCCCGCGATCATATCTCGGAGGGCCTGCGCGGCCTGCCCTACCGGAACCGCTGCATCTATTATCGCTCCTATCATGATCGGATCGTCATCCTGCGCGTAAAGCATGGCGCCGAGGATATTAAGCCGCAGGATTTCGAGCTTTGAGCTTGCGCGTAACGCGCCAGGTTCAACGCGAGGCAGACATTGATCAGGCCACCACGCTGAGAAGCAAGAGCGGTTTTCCTTGGGGGATTTTGATTGGAGAAACCGTAATGCATATGCCACCAGGATTTGCAATCGTCACGCCATACATCTTCGCCGTTAACACCGACGATTACGTGCGTTTTCTAAACGCGGCCTTCGGTGCAGTGGAGCTCGGCAGAAGCGTGATGCCGGATGGAAGGATTGCCAACTGCCAGGTGCGTTTCGACACTGCCACGATCATGATTAGCGAAGCGTCAGCGGCATTTCCGCCGAGCCAGGCCGCTTTCTATCTTTACGTCGCCGATGCAGACGAGGCGGTTGCTCGGGCTATTGCAGTGGGTGCTGAAAAGATCATGGACGTCGAAGACATGCCTTATGGTGATCGACAGGGCGGCGTCCACGATCCTTCCGGCAACATCTGGTGGGTGTCACAGCGAAAGAGCACAGACCCGTATTTCTGATAGGCATTGTAGCGAAAGCGGCTTTCGATGAGCGATGTATCCGGATCAAATGGAAGTCTAGGCTCAGGACTCGTTAAATCACAGCCAGAAGATGACGGCTGCGGCGATGCATATGCTTGAGAAGAAGGTATGGGCGCATCGGTCGTATCGGGTTGCGATGCGCCGCCAGTCCTTGAGCTTGGCGAAGAGGTTCTCGACCCTGTGGCGCTTCTTGTAAAGTTGCTTGTCGTATGAGTATGGCACCTTTCTGCTTCGGCTCGAAGGGATGCAGGGTTCGATGCCTTTTGCCAGCAAGGCTTCCCGGAACGCCGTGCTGTCGTAGCCCCGGTCTCCAATCAGCGTTCTGGCTGGTGGCAGGGCATCCAGAACAAGGCGTGCCCCCTTATGGTCGCTCATCTGGCCTTCGCTGAGCAGCATGATAATCGGGCGTCCCTCGCCATCGCAGACAGTGTGCAGTTTGGAATTCAATCCACCTTTGGTTCGCCCGATACGACGGGGAACATCCCCTTTTTGAGCAAGCTCGCCGCCGTCCGGTGTGCTTTCAGGTGCGTGGCGTCGATCATAATGCGCTCGGGCCTGGGACCTGCACCGGCCAGCGCTGCGAAGATGCGGTCGAACACGCCAAGCCGGCTCCAGCGGATGAAACGGTTATAGAGCGTCTTGTGCGGCCCATAGTCCTTTGGTGCGTCCTTCCATTGCAGGCCATGCTTGATGACGTAGACAATCCCGCTGACAACACGGCGATCATCAACGCGCGGTACACCGTGCGCAAGCGGAAAATGCGGCCCAATACGAGCCATCTGGCCCTCGCTCAGCAAAAACAAATCACTCATCATAGTCTCCTTCCGGAAACCCTGAATCACATCTCAATCCAAATTAATAGGTCCTGAGCCTAGGTGGATACAATTCACACCCACGACGCCCATCATTTAAGACTTGGGCGTTGGAGAGAGACGGAGTACCGTACCCAGACTGGACGTTCGTCCGCTCGCCCCATTCTGGGATGCCTTAAGGCAGTCAAATCCGTCTCAGTTCCGGATGATACCAATCGTATGTAACCAAGCGTCTGCCAAAGCAGGCCAGTCTGTGATCGGTAGCTCTGTCCGACGCACCCCGAATGCATGGCCGCTTTGTGCATACAGATGCATTTCCGCAGGAACATGCGCCTTTGAAAGCGCGGCGTAATAGACCATAGACTGCTGCACGCCATCCACATCGTCGTCCTCTGCTTGCAGCAAAAACGTTGGTGGCGTCTGACTGGATACCGGGATATTCGAGTTAAGTTTTCCATCCGGCTGCACAAGATGTCCAGGATAGACAGGCATTGCGAAATCAGGCCGCGCACTTAGATCGTCAGCAGTATCAATCTTGGGATAAAGTGAGCGGTCAAACAGTGTGCTGATCTCCGCTACAAGATACCCTCCAGCAGAAAATCCGAGAACGCCGACCTTATGCGGATCGATGTCCCACTGCTGTGCATGAGCGCGCACCATCCGCATTGCTCGCTGCAGGTCTTGCAATGACGGCTCCGAGATTGCCTGATTGTGCGGGCGGCAATCACATTGCCAAACATAAGGCGCACTAGGAACTCGATACTTCAACAGCACGCATGTCACACCTTTTGCGGTAAGCCAGTCACAGACCTCAGTGCCCTCAAGGTCGATCGCAAGGATCTGGAACCCTCCCCCTGGAATGACGACCACGGCAGCTCCCGTATTGGCTCCTTTCGGCGGATAAACGGAAATGGTTGGAGTGGTAACATTCGTGACATTGGTATTTGGCTTACCCGCTACACCTTTTGCGACTATTGAAACGTCTTCCGGTCCTGGCGCGGGCTGCGCTCCTGGAACCGCTCCAGGCCATAGCGCAAGTTGCTCAATCCCCTGAGCGGGCTGCCAGACCATGGGTTTCGCTTGAACGCTTTCGCTCATGACGAGAAACCCCAGTACAATCGGCAATTGCTTCATAAAGTCCCATTTGGTCAGCATTTGCATTCATCTCCTCACAACAGCAACGCCGGGCACGGCTGAACGTCGCTGCAGGACGGAAGCAGTAACCACGCCCTAGATTAGCGGCGTGGGGCGCCAAGATCGCAATGTTCGCGTCCGAGACAACCATCGCAGTCAACATGCAATTTCTATTTCTAACCCAAGTGGAGCAAGAAAAAGATTAGTCCCATCGGTTGAGGCGTTCGGCATTTCAGCTGGCGGCTCTCGTCGGGGCGAAACGAAAGCACCCGGATCGAATTATGCAGTCCGTGCTTCACATGGATGCCACCTTCGAAGATTGCTGAAGCGTTTCCGCTACCTGACCTCGATTCCGATTGCCCCATTCGCAGAGCGGAACCAGCGCCTCAACAAGCGTTTCCCCGAACGGTGTAAGCGCGTAGTCGACCACCGGCGGCACCTGGTGGTGATCGTGGCGTACAAGAACGTTCATTGCAACCAACTCCCGCAACTGCTGGATCAGCACTTTTTCGCTGATGCCTCCAATCCGCCGTCTGATTTCTGAAAACCGCGTAGGACCATCCTGGAGATGGTAAAGGACGAGAGGCTTCCACTTGCCGCCAATGACAGCCAGCGAAACGTCCAGGCCACACTGGATCTCGGATTTGTTCACTAAAAACCTCACACTTACTTTTTGGTAGGTTCTACCCTTTCGGCTAGTTCACGTCTACATGCCCTCTGTCCTCCGGCCGCGAAAATCGGGGATAGTCGTAAACCTGGACAAGGAGCTATCAATGAGCGACGACATAAAGATGATCAAAGAGCTATACGCCGCAGCAGAAGGAGACGTAGTGGATGTCGGCAAATTCGTTTCATTCTTCGCCGAAGATGCCTACGTGCGGGATATTCCGACCAACTTGGAATTCCGGGGTAAGGATATCGCGATAGTCGCCAGCGGCATGGCTCAGGCATTTCCAGATATTCACCGGGAGCTTTTCGAGATCTATGCGATGGAAAATGTCATCGTGGTTGAACTCGCCATTCGCGGCACCCACAGAGGATCGTTGGCGACACCAACGGGCACGGTGCCTGCGACCGGCAGGACCATCGATGTTCCTTGCTGCGATGTCTTCCACCTCCGTGAGGGAAAGGTTGTTTCCTTTCATTGCTACAATGCTGCTTCAATCTTGCTGCGTCAGTTGGGCCTTACGGGAAGCGAAATGGCAGCTTGATTTAGTGTAGATGCCAATCGTGTGACGATCCGCCAATTCATTTCGATCGGCAATCGTCCCACGCGAGGAAAAGCTCAGCCCTGGCAATCTCTTCCGCCTCGCCAACCTGACCGAGCGGTATGCGCGAGGCGAAGTAATCAAGAAAACCCTGCTGCTGATCCTTGTCATTTCCTTGTCATCGCCCGCCAGCCCCAGCAAGCCGGGGTGCGGGCGGCGCCCGGTGAACTCAGATGCCGATCTCTTTGAGGTCCAACAACCTAGAGGGGTTCCTCGGCTACCACCTCTGTCAAACTGACCGACAGACCACAGCAGTCTTCGAACTCGATAGGTAGGCTAATCGAGAACGCCGGGTGTGAGCTTCACCGTCCTCGCTTGACATTTTGTATGGTGCCTGACAATATTGTTAGATGCCTAACAAATTAACTGAAAATCGGCTCAGCTCTGTCGGCCATTGGACGAAGCGGTGCTACCTCGCCGGTCGCGCAGCGATGGAGGCGATGCTTCGCCCTTACGATCTTGGCGCAACCCAGTGGTACGTCCTCTACCATCTCGCCAATGATGGACCGAGCATGCAACGCGATCTGGTGAAAACGCTTCAGATCGAGCGGGCTACACTAAGCGGCATCGTGGCCGTGCTCGTCCGTAAGGGGCTTGTGGAGCAAATACCGGACAATACTGACCAGCGGCAAAAGCTGCTTCGGATGACTCCGGCTGGCGCCAAACTTTGGGACGAACTGCCCGATCTGGCGGTTATTAACGCCCTGGCGTTCGACGGTCTTGACGAAGCCGCCGTCGCCGCAGCGATCGAGGTTCTTAAGACCGCGACAGAGCGGCTCGAACAGATGACGGAAGGGAAATGATGTTATGGCAGTCCTTATAACTGGCGTGACCGGCCTGGTCGGGGCTCGTCTTTTGCCTCGTCTCGTTGAGGCGGATGTCGAATGTCGTGCCCTCGTGCGCTCGGGAAATGCAGTGCCCGCGGGCGTGACGGCCTTCGAGGGCGATCTTTTCGATCGTTTAATCCTGCAGCAAGCCGTTGAGGGCGTGACCGACATCATCCATCTCGCTGCAGTTTTCCGGACTCAGGACACTGACCTGATCTGGAAAAGTAATCTTGGAGGGACGCAAAATCTCATTGACGCGGCCAAGAGCCACGCACCGGCGGCGCGCTTTATTCTCGCAAGCACCAGCCATGTCTACGGCACCAATGGCGGTCATCCCGGCCGCGAAGACGATGCGGTCGATCCCAAGTTTGCCTACCCTGCCAGCAAGGTCGCGGCCGAGAAAGCATTGCAGGAGAGCGGTCTCAATTGGGCTGTCATAAGATTTCCGTTCGTCTACGGAGATCGGGATGGCCATCTAGAGGAACTGCCCAAGCATGCGATCGCAGGCAAGTGGCATCCGGCAAAGCGGGTCAGTACGATCCATCACCGCGACATCGCGACTGCTATGCGCCTCGCCTTGGATGGTGTGTTCGACGGCCGGATAGTTAATATTGCTGATGAAGCACCGACTTCTATCTATGAACTCGCGAGGCTGGTCGGCGAAAAGCTGGAGCCATCCGCTGACCCATTGGAACACCCCTGGCATCTTCACGCCGATGCCTCACTGGCGCGGAGTCTCGGCTTTCGGCCCCACGTACGGACGGTTTACCAGGCGGTGCAAGAACAGATCATGTGAGTGGGGCGCGAATTCTCGTGTCTGTGAAGATTTGGAATATACAATTACGGGCAATACATCGCCTACCCGAATGGCTGTGAATGGAACGAGCTCCCCGACTTCGTTGCCGCTGACGTCGTCCGCAATGGCCTTGCACTCGGCGTGGACGGCTATCGGGCAATGCTCGAGGAAAACTACCGAGACATCCCTACCCTGTATTTCATCGCCGATCTCCTCGTGGCGGACGAACGTCGCCTTGCATCCGCCTACGGTTCGACTGCGGGCCTGTGGACGAGTTCCTCGGCAGGCCAGTCAACGAATGGCACGTCTTTTTCATGAAATGCCGGAACCATTGCACGCGCATCTTAGCGCCAGCTTCGGCGACCGGTTCCATGATCCCGCCGAGCATCATAAGAAACTGGCTCATCGACATGATGTTCAACATTTGAGGATGAACGGCCGCAAAGATCGACAAAGGGAGTGTATTCCCGGGGATTGGGCGCTGGGGCACCATCTCGCGCCGAGCGTTTGATCCGCAGTTAGTCAATACAATCCTAAAACAACGCGTGCAGATGGCGGGGCTGGAGAGCGCGGAGTTCCCGCCCAATGGCTAAGGTCGGGATACCTGGCGCAAGCGGCCAGCCGCAGCATTCCGCTGCAAGAGGCCATGGAACAATCAAGGCATCTGTCAGTGCAGCAGGCATCGCCGCGCTCTTCCGTGTTGCTCTGATCGCCAGCATGCCAGTCAATGAAGCTGGTAACGGTCTCACCAATCTCACTATCAGCGTTTGAGGCTCAGCGCCCCGACGCCTGACGTGATCTTCGCCCATATCGTGCGCCCTCAATCGAGTGATAAAACCCACAATCTGGAGCGACCGCTGGACCTCCCGCTCATATATGCTCGCACTGCTCATGTGCGCTTTGCCGAAAACGGGCACCCTTTGCATGTCCTCAGACATGCCCGAGGTACATAAACCCCAGCATCAGGCAGGCGCTGCAGTCCCTGACGAGCCTGCGTATTTTCGGGAAGCTTAACCTCGTCGGCGAGACGCAGTGCCATGAGAAGCCGGATGAAGGTCCAGCCGAGGTCGATTTGGCCAACTTCCAGACCAAGGCGCGCGGACTGGGGAAAGGCATGGTGATTGCCATGAAACGCCTCGCCGAAGGTGACCAATCCAAAAGCGGGCAGATTGTAACCCTGAACCGCGACGTCATCGACCCTCCAGCCTTGATGGCCGCGGCGGTGGGCAAAATGACCTATCAGCCAATGGCCTGTCAGCGAGACCGAGACCCGCACCGCAATCCCCCAAACCACCCAGCTCCAACCGCCGATGGCAACGAACACTATCGCCCATGGTAGTTGCTGCGCCATCCACGTCCGCTCGAGGAATTGATAGAAGCGGTCTTCGCGCACGGTCTCCTCGACGACGAAGGTAGGAGGAAATCTCAGCTTCACCGCACAATGCATCTGCCACCAGGCATCGACAAAGAACGACCGGCGATGGGCATAGAGCGGGTGGCAGTCACGCTGACGCTGTGCCCAGTCGCGGACATCGTGTGCGTAGATCATCCCAAAAGGACCTGCCATACCGACCAGCGTGCCCAGATACATGAGGAAATATTCGATCCTCTTGTCGGTTCGGAACGAACGATGAATAAGCAGGCGGTGCATCCCAACCGAATGACCAGCGCAGATGGTG
Source organism: Oryzifoliimicrobium ureilyticum (assembly GCF_037199735.1). Lineage (NCBI taxonomy): Bacteria > Pseudomonadati > Pseudomonadota > Alphaproteobacteria > Hyphomicrobiales > Rhizobiaceae > Oryzifoliimicrobium > Oryzifoliimicrobium ureilyticum. Next base: position 35,420 of record NZ_JBBBVQ010000028.1, read on the forward strand.
ATTGCCGTCGAGAATACGAAGAGCGCGAAAGCGCCCCAGCTGAAAGTGAGCGGGCCGACCGTCAATGCGATCAGCGTTAGCGCGCCGGACCAGACTGATTTCGTCGGCATCCAAACAACCTTGCCCTCAGTCGCGTTGCTTGACGGGCTCGCGATCATACGTTCAGTGGAAAGAGTCTGCTTCGTTAGGGTTGCCATTGTGGCCTCCGGAACTTTGCGTCGCCTCTACCTTGCAAAGGCGTCGGCAAGGGGATATTTAGGCATTAGGTTAAATACCTATGCATTAATTTAGGTATTTAGGCAATTACCTATTTCTAATTTTCGAGGTTAAGGTGGAAGAGCAGAAATCGGATGAGATGATGGAAGATGCGTTAAGCGCGAATGGCTCGTTTCAACGGGTCTTCGAGGCGCTGGCGTCAGCGCCGCGTCGACGCATCCTGGCATATTTGGCTCATGCTTCCCTGACAGCAGGCGAGATCGCGGCTCGCTTCGATATGTCGAAGCCTTCTATATCCCAGCATCTCGGCATCCTGGAAAATGCAGGTCTGATTGCTAAAGAGCGGCGGGGGCAGTTCATCCACTACTCGATCGTACCCAATAACCTTGCCAACACGCTGAACGGTTTTGTGCAGGATGTCTGCCCGGTTGCACGCCCAATTAAAAAGGAGAGCCGGCAGATCGCCAGTGCAAAGATTGATGCGGAAGAGACAAAAGAGTGAAGCCGCTTTTTTGAAGGCAAACCGAAACTCTGCCTTCTGATAGTGTCTTGCCGCATTTCTGCCGAGCCGTTCGATCGAAGCTAGACGCATTAGGGCGAGATCGAGTGAGCCTATGGTTATCGACGCCAAGCGGAAGACAAGGTATTGATCGATAGTTCATACGCTGCATCTCGTGTTTCTTCACTAAGACCCACCAGCGCGCGTCTCCATAGAAACCTTGGTTCTACTCATCCGCATCCGTATTTGCGATCACATGGCCGTCCTGTTGGGCCACAAAAGACGCTTGTAAATATACGTTTACTCATGCTTTATTTTTTGTACAGCAAGCTCTGATTCCGAGAAGACATCCATGACGAAACTAGAAGGCACCAAACGTCTTATCGGCTACGCACGCATCTCAACCGAGGAGCAGCTCCACGATACGCAGATGGAGGAATTGCGTGCCGCTGGCTGCGAGCGGATTTTTGAGGAGCCTGTATCTGGCACTTCCCCGGCGCGACCGGTTCTGACGAGGTTGCTTGGCGAGCTTGCTGCTGGCGACGTGCTTGTTGTCGTACAACTGGATCGCCTCGCCCGTTCGGTCAATCATCTGTTACAGGTCATCGAAGACCTTGAAGGGCGCGACATTCATTTTCGATCGATCCGCGATCCGATCGACACCACCACGGCAGAGGGAAAGTTTTCTCTTGAAGTCATCAGAGCTGTCGTACGGCTCGAACGCGCATTGACCGTCGAGCGAACCAAAGCGGGCATTAAAGCCGCAAAAGGACGCGGCAGGCTACCGGGCAATCCTGGACTTCGGGAACGACGACCGGAAGCGATCGAAGCAGTCTCCAAAGCGCGAAAGAAACGTTATCTCGGTGAACTGATCCCCTCCGCTCAAACATGGCTCCCGATGGTCCAAAAACTTCGCCCTCAGCATAGTTGGGACAATGTTGTGAGGGTGCTCAATCGCCAAGGCCAAGACTGGACGGTGGAGCGGCTGCGCCGCGCGGTCAAGCGAATGATCCATGAGAAATTGGCCGACCCGTCCCTTTTGGCCCGCTCGCCCCGTCGCACTCCGCAAGACCACCTTATGCAGGTGGTTGCGGCAATCGCCATTGCTGATCCCAGCCTCTCGCTGCGCGACATTGCCAGGCAACTCGAGCAGATGGGCGAACAGCCTGCACGCGGCGGGCGTAAATGGCAGGCCTCCTCCGTTCGTCACCTGCTGGATGAGGCCTATCGCTTCGGTCTGATCCGTCATTAGAGGCACCAAATCAATTGCGACCGCCTTGCCTGCACGAAAGAACGTCCAGGTTTTGCTCTTGGTGATACCGCTGCCAGCTGGGCCTACTGCGTGAGGATGCAAGGTCTCATGAAAAGGACGGCCAGTGCTTGAAGTCTCCAAGCACTACCGCCATCTTCCTTGGCTCCGAACAGGGAAACCCAGCTTACTTCGCAGAAGCCTTGCCCAGTGGTTCCATTCCGCTGTCGCGGATGGTCGAAGCATTGGCGGGATCGGCTAGGAAGTCGATCAAGGCGCGCGCAGCCGCAACATGCTGGGACCCTTCAACCACGCCAGCGGAGAACACGGTGATCTTTTGCAGGTCGCCCGGAACCTGACCGATGAGCTTGATACCTTTGATCGGCTTCAACTCGGAGACTTGCTGAAAGCCAATCTCATATTCGCCCGAGGCGACAACCGAGCCAACCGGCACAGCAGGGATCATCTTAGCCTTGTTCGCCATTTCGGCCTTGACGCCCAATTTGTCGAACATTTCCTTTTCGATATAGACGCCGGAAGCACTGTCGGAATAAGCGACGGATTTGGCTGCTAGAAGCGCCTTCTTGAGCGCCTCAGGCGTGCTGACGTCGGGAGCCGGTGCGCCTTCCTTGATGACGATACCTATCCCAGACTGGGCAAGCGGCATGCGCGTATCGGCAATCACCGCCTTATCGGCGATCAGCTTGTCGAGGGCGTACCCAACCATGATCAGGACGTCGATATCTTCGTGGCGAGCCAGGCGCTGCGGTACAGCATCCTTGGTCGTCCCCATCGACGGCCCCCATTCGGAGATGACCTTGTTGCCGGTCCGCTTCTCGAATTCGGGTATGAGTTCCTTGTAGGCGGCAGCAAAACCGCCTGAGGAGACCACTTTGATCGTATCGGCAAATGCGTCGGGAGCAACAAACAGAAAGATGGCGGCAAATGCCGCTGCGGTGCGCTTCATCCCAAAACTCCTCCTGGACGGGATTAACTTCAAAAGAGAATAGACGGAAATGAGAGTGGGACAGAAGGCGGGCTGTCCCACGTCCTCTATCATGCCTTGGCAGCGATGGTGCTTGCCCGTGCGCCGTCTGTCACCTTGCGGTAGACGAGAAGGGTCGCAACGAGTCCGCACCCGCCCGCAAAGGCAAGCCAATAACCCGGGGCGGCCTTGTCGCCAGTTTGCTGGATAAGCCATGTGGCGATAGCCGGCGTGAAGCCGCCAAATACCGCCGTGGCGAGCGAATAGGCAAGCGAGAATCCTGCTGTTCGAACGATAGGCGGCACGATTTCCGTAAGAGCAACCACCATTGCGCCATTGTAGCTTGCATAAAGGAAGCTGAGCCAGAGTTCGGCGATCAGCATGCGCTCGAAGCTTGGTGCAGAAACGAGCCAGGCCATAACGGGATAGGCTGTTATCAGGGAGAGCGCCGAAAAGATTACCAGGACCGGCTTGCGACCGACGCGGTCTGACACAGCGCCCATGACGGGTAGCCAGAAGAAGTTCGACAAAGCAACGCAGAACGTCACGAGAAGACTGTCGGTCTCTGAAAGCTTCAGGACGCTCTTACCAAAGGTCGGCGTATAAACGGTGATGGCATAGAACGAGACAGTCGTCATGACGACCATCAGCATGCCAAGCAGGACGATCCCCCAGTTGCTGGCCAGCGTCTGATAGAGCTGCGTCATCGTCGGGCGATGCTGACGGGCGGCAAATTCCTTCGTTTCTTCGAGGGAACGCCTTATATAAAACAGGAACGGAACGATACCGCAGCCGATGAAGAAGGGTATGCGCCAGCCCCAGTCCGCCACCATGTTCTGCGGCATCAGAGAATTCAGCCCATAGCCGAGAACGGCTGCCACCATGATGGCAACCTGTTGGCTGCCTGACTGCCAAGAGACGTAGAAGCCCTTTTTACCCGGTGTCGACATCTCCGCCAGATAAACCGAGACGCCGCCGAGTTCCACACCAGCGGAAAAGCCCTGCAAAAGGCGTCCAATAAGAACAAGAAGCGGTGCGAAGAGCCCGATTGTTTGTACCCCGGGCACGAAGGCAATCAGCACCGTGCCAAGCGCCATGATGCTGAGCGTGACGATAAGACCCTGGCGGCGTCCAATCTTATCGACATAGGCGCCAAGGAAGATTGCGCCGAGCGGGCGCATCAAGAACCCCGCGCCGAAGGTCATGAAGGTCAGCATAAGCGACGCGACTTCATTGTTCGACGGGAAGAAGGTCTTGGCGATGTTGCTGGCATAGATGCCGACCAGGAAAAAGTCGAACATCTCGAGGAAATTGCCGCTTGTTACGCGCAGTACGGTGCCAACGCGGGATGAGCGTGTGTTTTCAGTCATGTTTGTTTCTCCCTATGCATGAGACGTACCCAACTTGGGTCCTCCAGTCTCCATGCGAACGGTCGGGCGCTGGTCGCGTTGGCCTGCGCCGCGTATCGACGGCAGACCGCGAACGCGGCTTTACCAAACTCAATCCCAACGGCTTACCGCAGTTTTCCTGTCACGATCCTGTCACGCCGCCGAGGTGCAGCGAAATTGTCTTGTCGTGGACCCATCCTCCATGCTTGATCTAAGCCGAAACAACTGACGAGGGAGGAAGGCATGCGGGTCCTCATTGTGGAGGATGACCCGTCGTTGGCGCGTGGGATCGCGGCGGCGCTTGTGGCGGCAGGCTATGCGGTCGATCGCCTCGACAATGGCCGTGACGGGCTTTCCGCGGCGCTTGAGGAAGACTACGCCCTCGTGGTCCTCGACATCGGCCTGCCCGAAATGGATGGGCTCACGGTTCTCAAGGCGCTACGGCAAGCCGGCTCGACAACACCGGTCATGATCCTGACTGCACGCGATGCCATTCCCGACAGAGTTGCTGGGCTTGACGTTGGTGCCGACGACTATCTTACCAAGCCATTCGCGCTTGAGGAATTTGAGGCGCGCGTCCGCTCACTCGTGCGGCGCGGCCAGAAGCAGCCAAGCCCCATTCTGACGTGCGGTGCGCTTTCCATTGACCGCAATTCCGGCACGGTAACGCTTGCCGGACGCACACTCTTTCTGCGCCCCAGGGAATATTCAGTGCTGGTTCTTCTTCTCAGTCGTGCCGGCCAAGTCGTTCAGAAGGAGCGACTTGCCTCTGCGATTTCGAATTTCGAGGATGCACTGACCCCGAATGCCGTAGAACTATACCTCGGCCGGCTGCGCAAGAAGCTCGAACCGAACGGCCCGAACATTCGCACCATCCGTGGAGTCGGTTATATTCTCGAGGTCGAGTGAATGGATGCAAGCGCGGTACCTTCAATTCGTCAACGCCTTCTGCGGAATATGGTCTTACCAGTCGGTGTCTTGGCAATCATCTTTGGCATCGGCGGATCTTTCCTCATCCATAGCGTTGTGAGCATGACGCAGGATCGTCTCCTCGATGCCGCACTCGTCTCTATCGTCGATCGAGCGACTGGACGGGGTACCACGAATCTCGATGACACGGTTGCAAGGGGCGCGATTGAGATCCTGAGCGGGGAGGAAAACGACAGATCGGCCTTTTGTATCTCTGACGATACCGGTTTTCAGCGAGGCGACGCAGAACTTTGTGCGCTGGAAACGCCCCCTCCCCCCACTGGTACCATCATGCATGTGCCGGCCGATTTGAAGGGTAACCAAGTGCGCATTGCGATGACGACACGCACTGTCGAGGGTTTTGCGCACCCTCTCACCGTCAAACTGGCGGAGACGCTGAACAGCCGGTTGAATATGGAAGCGCGAATGATCGTCGTTCTCGTGTTCTTCGAAGCTGTTCTCCTCAGCGCCGCCGCCATCTTGTCTTACCTGGCCATTTTACGCGGACTGTTGCCACTGACTGAGATCAGCCAGGAGCTTCTGGGACGTGCGTCGCCTGGTGCCATTCCCTTTGCTCGCATCGATACCTCACGGGTGCCAGAAGAGGCGATTGATCTTGTTTCGGCGATCAACACGCTCATGGAGCGGCTGGATGAAACAATCGCGGGGGTCCGCGATTTTACGGCTGACGCCTCCCATCAATTGCGCTCGCCGCTCGGTGGCGTCAAACTCCATCTTGAGCTGCTTGCGCGACAAGCCGTCGGCCAGGACGACCTTCTTTCCACGCTAGGCGAAGCTCAGAACGGTGTAACGCGCCTCCAGCGTATGCTTCAGCAATTGATCGTGCTCGCGCGCGTCGATGCCAAAAGCGGTCCTCTCGATCTCGATCAGGTTGTCGATCTCGGCCGCCTTGCCGCAGACGTCTTGGCCGAGCAAGCGCCCAAAGCGATCAGTCAAGATGTCGACATCCTGCTCGATGCGCCTGACGAAGCCATTACCGTTACGGGCAATCCGCTGCTCCTCAAGGAGGTCATCACCAACCTGGTCGAAAACGCGATTGCCCATAGTCCCGCAGGCGCTTGCGTCACGGTCCGAGGGATGATGGACGCTACAACGGGCACAATTGCGGTTGAGGATGAGGGACCGGGTATTCCGGAGGAGGAGCGAAGCCGTGTCTTTCAGCGCTTCTACCAGATTACCCGCGGCGACGGGAAGCCAGGTTCGGGTCTTGGCCTTGCGATTGCGCGCCGTATCGCTGACCTTCATGGCGGATTGATCAGTCTCGGCGATGCCGCGTCGGGCCGTGGATTGCGCGCAAGGCTTAGCCTGCGCCTATCTCAAGCGAAGTCGCCAGACTGATTTTCTTCGGGCGCATGTAAAAAAACGCAAACGAAAGAAGCCCTGGAGGGTGTTCCCAGGGCTTCCTCTAAACGTCAATCCATGTTTTCCGGTTCAAGCGGCTATGCCGCAGTCGGCAAATTCCCCTTCCCCGAAGAGGCGTTGAAGGTTGAGAAAACAGATCATTCCGGAATCTGTCACGATCATTCCTTCAGAGAAATCCAGACCACCAATCGTCGCTTGCGGAACCGGCTGCAGGTTGTCGGAGGCAACCGTCAGAATATCGGACACTGCATCGACCAGGAGCCCGATAACGGTACCGGAGACCTCTGCCACCACGATGGCGCTTCGCTCGCTTGCTACCATCGCTTCCATGCCCAGCTTCACCGCAAGATCAACGATTGGAACGACCGTGCCGCGAAGGTTGATCACCCCAACCACTTCCGCCGGAGCATGTGGCAAGTGGGTGGCAGGAACCCAGCCTCTGATTTCCCTGATCGTTGTCGTCTTGACGCAAAACTCCTGGCCATGCAGCCGGAAAGCGAGAATTTCGAGGGACTTTGCCTGACCATTCAGTGCCGCTTGCATCAGAACTCCTCCCAGCTGTCAGGCTGTGCCGCGCTCTGCGCACCCATGGCGCGGGCAACCTGCCCTACCATCCGCTTTGCGGGCGAAGCCTTCGGAAGATGGTAGACGTCCGCAACGACTGGTCCCCTGGCCATGGCGCCAGACACCGCTGCGCGAGAGATTGCTGCGCTCTGACCGTTACCAAGTTGAAACTGTGAGATCAGCTCGCGCAGACGGCCGGCTTCAGAGGCAAGCGAAGAACTTGCAGCCGTCGATTGCTCCACCATGGCAGCATTCTGCTGTGTTACCTGGTCCATCTGATTGACTGCTGTATTGACCTCGGCGAGACCAACCGATTGTTCGCGCGATGAGGTCGCGATGGCATCGAGCTGGGTATTGATCGTGACGACATAGGTCTCGATTGCCTTCAGCGCTTCACCGGTGTCACGGACCAGCTTCACACCATTGCTGACTTCGCTGGCCGAATTACGGATCAGTTCCTTAATTTCCTTTGCTGCCTGGGCAGACCGTTGGGCAAGTTCACGTACTTCCTGCGCAACCACTGCAAAGCCTTTACCAGCTTCACCGGCACGGGCCGCTTCGACCCCGGCGTTCAGCGCCAGCAGGTTTGTCTGGAAGGCAATTTCGTCGATCACCCCAATGATGTTGGAAATCTGGCTCGACGAATGCTCAATGCGCTGCATAGCATCAACAGCGTTCGAGACGACTTCACCAGACTGTCTTGCCGATTGATTGGCATCGGCTGCCATGTGGCGTGCTTCTTCTGCGCGTTTGGAAGAGTTGGCGACATTGGTTGTGATCTGGTCGAGGGCGGCAGCAGTTTCCTCCAACGAAGCTGCCTGCTGCTCCGTGCGCTTCGACAGATCTTCGGCAGCTTGGCTGATCTCCCGCGAACCGTTATCGATAGAGCCGGTGGCACGCGCGACGGCAGACAGCGTTTCGCAAAGCTGGCTAACGGCGGCGTTGAAGTCGTTGCGCAGAGTTTCGAATTCCGGAGCAAAGGGCTGGCTCAGCTGGAACCGCAAGTCGCCATTCGACAAGTGTTTTAGACCGTCGGCAAGACCAGAAGTGGCCTCTGCCATTTCCTCTGCCCGTTTGCGGTCAAGTTCGGCGACGCGAGCCCGTTCGGCTTCGCTCGTGTTCCGCACGTTTTCCGCTTCACGTTCCAGTTCCCTGCCACGCAAGCCATTGTCTTTGAAGACCTGCACGGCCTTGGCCATGCCGCCAACTTCGTCGCGACGATCTATACCATCAACGGTGACTGAAAGATCACCGTCAGCGAGCGTGCGCATCGTCGCTTGCATATTGCGGATCGGCAGGACAAGCCAGCTGCGAATTGCAAAGAACCCGATGGCGAGAACGATCAGGAGGCCGAGGACGATGCTACCAACCGTCATCACCGCAGCTTGGCTTGATGCCGAAGACAGTTCGTCGCCTTTCTGATCTGCAACATCGCCAAGCTGATCTACGATCTGCGCCAGCTTCGGCGTGATGACACGAAATGCCGACTGACATTCGTTGATGAAAGCGTCCTGAGCCTTTCTAGTGTCCGCATCCGAGCTTCCACCTTTGCCCAAAGCGATGGTGTTCGCGCAGGCGCCGTCGATAACTTGAAGACCCTCTGCTTTGATCGCGACGAGATCAGAACGTTGGGGCGCCCCGGCAATGGCGGCGTCCATGAATTTCGAGAAGCTCGCGCGGCCAGAGGAGATTTCCTGTTCGGCGCTGGCATTATCCGCCTCGGTGCGGGCGATCGTCAGTTCGGCAATGGCCGTACGGGCGCCTTGTAATGTGCGATTTGCTCGGGCGACTGCGGTAGCTGCAGCAGTTTCATGATTGAGCAAATCCGTATAAGACGTATCGATTCCAGTAATTCTCAGGCCTGCATAGCCGGCAACGCCAAGGGCAAACACGCCGAACAGGGCCATAATAGTTAAGAATTTTCCAATAATTGAGATGTTATTCATCAAAGTGATCCGGATAATTGGTTCATTTCCGGCCCGATAAAGCTTTAAATCTCCATTTGTTCCTCAGGAAACAGATATATACCTAATTCTTTCTTTATATTACTTATTTTTACATTTCGTTGACCATGACTGAGCAAGATGTGATGCCGAATTTTAAGACGCAAACTTGGCTCGTTCCCATGCGGAATGAGCCGCTCTGGACGCGCCCTCTGCTCGCTTTGCAGCGGAGCTCACCATCGAATTCTGACTCAACGTTCCTGGCTGAATTCGTGGCATTTGACCTTAGTTACCGTCGTTGCGAAGGCTGATTTTACGGCCCCGGACGCGCCGCTTTAGCCTAATGCCGCAGCAATCTTTCGGTTTGTGGGGTCCAGCCTGTGCGCCGTTTCCAGATCGGTGATAACCTCCTCGATCTTTCCGAGGTTGACATACACCGCTCCGCGATACCCAAAGGCCAGAGCTATCGCGGGTCTAAAGCAATGGCACGATCGAAATCTGGCAGTGCATCTTTAAAATCGCCTGTCATGACGCGAGCGACACCCCGGTTATACCAGATCGCGGCTTTATCAGGCACGCGCCTTCCTGCCTCGCCAAAACTATCGGTCGCCTCTCGAAGTCGATGAAACTGGACGAAGGCTAGACCACGGTTGTAGTAGGGTGCACCGAGACCTTCATCGGCAACGATTGTTACATTGTAGTCAGCCAAGGCTCCCTCTGTCTCCCCATCCTTGAAACGCAGCAGGCCGCGACCATTCAAAATAACGGCAAGCGCATGTCCGGTATACCGACCTGACGAAACCAATCTGTCGCAGGCCGCAATTGAAGATAGTCCGCCCGACGGTTGCTTACAGGTTTGCCCGTTCAAAGCGCGCTCTATCGTGTTTTGCGCTGTCGCCGAGCGATCAAAGCTGTCCGCGAGGAGAACAAGCACAAGGAACCTCGTCAGATAAAACAGATGCGGTTTCGAAGATTTTACCTCCCCCCTATGGTCAACAAGCGACGCCATTCAATCAAAGCTGGACTGTTTGTCCCTCCGATGACTGCGCTTTTTTCTTGAAAGGCCAAGCCGATTGGGTTTAGCTTCAACTCGCTCTTCTCAAAGGTTCTCCACCCCTTGCTCGCAGCAGTGCCATAAGCATGGGCCCGAGTGAAAACTCTCCCTTGCGCGCTTTGCCAGTGAGATCTCGCAGATATCCACCGGGAGAATTGATGTGGCCACTCCGCTCGAAGATGGCTGCAATCGCCGTCGCGGCGTTTTCAGGCCCCATCACCTCACAAGCCTCCTGATAGGCCGCAGGGCTGACCCCCAGCATAGAGCGGACGATGACCGCTGCCGACATCAAGTCGCGCCAGTTTCCGATTGCTCCTGTTGGGCCATAGCTTACGATCTCGGGGCAAGCGCGCAAAACGATCTCGAGTGGGAATGATTTGACGGGCTCCACTTTTGTCTGCGGTTTGGACATGCCTGTTATCGGTTCGATGAACGTTGCTCCCAGCTCTTTTTCAAAGCCAGGTTCAGATTCATTTAAGAGTTCAGAATCTGTATTCTGTATGTGGCAGCGGCTTTCGGCACCATTGGCGTCGATTTTTTGCGAGTTTATGTGATTTTCCAGATGATTAACGACCTCTACGCGTAGCAATTCCAACTCTTTCAGAATGCACCGGTAATCGGGTAAGGTCTTTGCACGCTTGAGCTTGGAAACAATACGAACATAACGCTCTTCAAGTTCCAGCCAGTGACCTTGAACGTTTTCATGAATGGCTGCCGAAACGAGCTTGCGGATATCTCTGCGTGTTATCGTCAGTTTTTCCTTGGTCGCTTTCAGGCGCTGGGTTTCCTCTGCAACTTGCTGGGCGAGACTAGCGAGCTCTTCCGATCTTGCGAGCAACGGGGCAAGGCTAAAGCCGTATGCGGTTTGGATAGACCCATCTGATGCCTTGCGGACATATCTCTTGCCATTCGGGCTATCGTTGCGCTGGATCAGTCCCGCTTCCACCAGCATAGCGAGGTTCTCACGCAGGGTCGTTCCCGCTATTCCGTTCGCTCTGGCGCTGAGCTGTGCATTCGATGGGAAGACGACAAGATTGGCGTCCTCTCTCAGAGTGGTATCTGGATAGAATGAGAGAAGAGCGCTTAATACGGCCAGAGCTCTGTCGCGCAATCCCAGAAGGGATCTTGCGTCACAGGCGTCACGATAGATCTTCCATTTATCGGCACTTTTACCGCTTTTGAGTTCAGCCGCTTTTTGTTGTCTTGAAAACAGGGCAAGCGACATCGCTCGCCGCCCAAAGGGCGTCGTTACATTTCCACCTTGCATATCTTCACCTTCAAGAAGGCAAAAGAATATTGCTCACCAAAACGGTGCCAAAGACTCTTGACTGTGATTCGTGGAAATGCGATTCTTCAGTTGCTACACACGAAGAGGGCTTCCACGACGGCAACGTTGCGGGGCCTTTTTCTTTTGCTGTTCAGTCTCCTTTGTTTTCTTCCTCTATGAAGCGGGCATAAAGCTGCTCCAAATTCCGCGATAAATAGTCTCCGAAGCGCCCGGCATTCTTCGACTTCAATGAAATTGAATAGCTTTTGCCGCTATTTTTGATCTCGGCAACGACCGTCTTGTCGCTTGCCGCCCACTTTGCCTGCGTTGCGGGAGCGACTTTCTTGACCGGCCGCGCAGCCTTATTCAAAGCATTATAAAGTGCGAGAAATTTCTCGTCCGAGGATAGCGAGGAAAATGCTTTTTCCTCAAGGATAGAGCGGGCCTTGCTTGCCCCGCCTGGTTTACCGATCAAAAGCGACAGTTCTACCCAGCGTTCACGTCCGACAGCGGGCGCCGCCCCAATCTGTTCGATAACTGAACTTGGGATGCGCTCGGTGACACTCATCATCTTGGACAATGAGCCTGCATTCGCAGCAAGCGCTGCGGCAACCACTTCTCTATTGTATCCCCGTTCATCAAGCCGCCTTGCGAACAGCGCGCGCTCGATGAATGTTAAATTGGCGCGGGCAGAGTTTTCCTGGCCCTGCGCGATCACGTGATCTCTGTCATCGATTGATTTAACGACAGCGCGAACTTGCCGACCAAGCTCGCGTGCCGCCCTCACCCTGCGATGCCCGAACACCACCTGATAACGACCTTGAGCACTGAGGTGGGGCCGAACGAGGATTGGGCTATCCTGACCGCGTGCGCGGATGGCTTCGACGAGATCCCGGAAGTCATCATCGTCCTTGGTCAAGCGGTCTTGGATAAATGAATCGTCAATGGTGTCGGGGTCGAGTTCGACAACGGCTTCGCCTTCAAGATACTTGTCAGCCTGTTTTGCAAGTTCGTCGAGCGAACGCACCAATGACTTACCAGCCCCTCTCATCGGATAGGAGTGCGACGTTCCCCCCTCCTCCGACATATCGGCAAGTCCAGCTAAAAGGTTTTTTCTTGCCATTTCGACTACTCCAAAAGCCTATAGAATTATGAATTCATTGAGGAAAAGGGCGTTTTTGTCAGCTGACAAATTCAGCGCCCCCACGATTGGTGGATCAGGTCCGCAATTTCGGCATTGACTGCGTTTAAGGACTCGAGTGCCCGATCATAGGTTGCGCGATTCATCGAAGCGCGCTCGACCTCGTACAAAGTCTGCTTGGTGATACCGGCATCGGAAACCGCTGTTGACTTCAGCATCTGGTTTTTGAGCATGAACTCGTGGAACATCGTCGACATGAAGCCAACCATTTGGGCTTGCGGGACGTCGGTAGGCTCGTAGCGGGTGATGACGTAGCGGTACCAGGAAAGGTTGACCTCGGCGCCGGCAGAGCGGATGGGCTTCAAGATGCCGCCCAGCATGAGAAGGAACTGCCCCATGGACATCACATCCAGCATCTGGGGATGGATTGTGATCAGCACGCTTGTTGCAGCGGTCAGGGCGGTCAAGGTCAGATAGCCGAGTTGTGGTGGACAATCGATCACGACGATGTCGTAGCGATCGTCAACCTCGGCCAGCGCTCGCGATATCCGCGTAAAGAAGGTCTTGCCTTCATTGGTGGACCGATCCGCCATGGCAAGCGGCGTGTCGTATTCGTATTCCTGCAGATCCAGATTGGCCGGGACAATATCGAGGCCGGGAAAATTGGTGGGCTGGATAATGCTGGAGAGCGTCTTCTTCTCAGCATCGTAGCGAATCGCATCGTAGATCGACGACACTTGATCGAGTTCCGGCTGAAATCCGTGAAGGGATGACAAGGACGCCTGCGGATCGAGGTCTACCGCAAGCACCCTATGGCCGGTCAAAGCGAGATATTGGCTGAGATGCGCCGCCGTTGTGGTTTTACCCGAGCCACCCTTGAAGTTCACGACGGCGACAACCTGAAGCTTCTCGCTGCGGCGGCGATGCGGAACATACATGCGGCTTTCGGACCGGCCGTGTTGATCGAGGTAGGCGCGAAGCTCCTGCATTTGATCTGCAGTGTATGATCGGCGTCCCGACGTCGATGTCTGCGGGGAGGGGCCTTTTCCATCCAAGTGTAACTTCTTCAGCGTGCTTTGCGAAACGCCGACATAATTGGCGACTTCTGCTAAGGAAAAAGACCGAAGCGTCTTTCTGGCATTCGGCGGAAACCGTTGCATACTGAGCAGATGAAGCTTTTGCGAGATGAGATCGCCTTGCTCGAGAATTTGGTCTTCAAAGTTGACAGCGGCTTTCCGCTGGACCGAAGCTGAATTAGCGTTCATTGGCGATCTGACCTTAGATAACGATTTTTGGCGAGAAACCGCCATGTAAGCGTCATTATCTCCGATTCTCTGATTCCGACAAGGAAATTAAAGTTAACGTAATCTGAAGGCACAAGAGTCTTTCAGATGCCCATTTTCCCGCTATTCGTGGAGCTTGCTTGAAAGCCTTGTGATGCGAGCTTCAGTTAGGGGGGGGCAGGGCGTGCGTCTGTTGATCCAACATATCATTTTCTGCAAAGAAAACTCATGCCACCCTCTGAAAGGCGGCAGATGTGAAATGACGACTATCTTGGCGTCCTTGCGCCGGCGTTGCCTTTGAATGCCGCGCAGCACGAGCTGCTTTTCGTGTCTAGAGCAGAGAAGGAAAGGGAGCCACCAGATCCAAGCAATTTCGTGGAGGTGATTGCACGTTTCTCCTGATCCAAGAGATGATGAATGCCGGAGGTTAGCAATGGTAAGTTCAGAAGTGGGACCCGGACTTTTGCTGCGGTCAGTCGTGTGATGGAGATACTATCAGCTTTATTCAGGCTGGCCAGGAGCGCAACGAGAAGCCGCGGTATCACGCGCAATCGCACCTGTAGGCCATTTCAACTGAACAGACGATCCTGTGCGGACGTGCCATCCTTCGTGCCTAAAAGCCTGTAAGGCGGCGAGATCGTTTGCCGGAGTACGGCACTCTGTGCTAGCATCAACCGAGACAATAAATGACGAGCTCAAGTGATTTTCGACTGGACGAGGGCTTCTTTTATTCACATAGTGAGAAGCCAGACCGAGTTCAGTATGAACTCATGCGCATTACTTCACCGACAGCGATACGGCTTCTTCGGCACCCTCATTGGTGACGGAAACGACCATTGAAATCGCTTCTTGTCGGTAAGCTATTCCTTGGAAATTCAAAGGCTTACTTTTTGCCCAAAAGCAGAACATCGTCTTCGTGGTGGGATACCTGGGGCAGGTTTGGTGGCGGTGCTGGTTCATTGGGTAACACTGGATCTCGGCCTTTGGGGGCCGGGCTGACGTTCCCTATTCGTAAGTACGTCCGCCATTGTTCAACGGCATCGGATAGGTGGCCCAATCCGCCAAAGGTCACCCGTGTCGTTGAACACGCTGTATCAGCATCGGAGAGACATAACAGAAGGAGCGCCTCCGCGATCGCGCATCCAGCTCACTGAGAGCAACTAGCGTTGATCTATCGTGCAACGACTGGTTTGCCCTTCAGAGCGCGAGATCTTTCCTGCGCGACATCTCGGAGATTAGCCTTTCCTCGGCACATAATCTCGGCCAGGATCGATTTCCGTCGGGCGGTCATCCAGGAAAAGCTTCCCGATCCGCGGTGGGCTGGCGGCGATGACTTTGCCTGCCTTGACGACGACCAGGCGCGTTGGTTTGAGACGCAGTGCCTCAATGACATCGGCAGCCTGTAGCACCACGAGGTCGGCGTTACAGCCGACCTCAAGCCCATAGCCCTCAAGCCCCATCGTCTTCGCCGAATTGGTCGTCAGCGCCTCGAAGATCTTCTGTTTGTCTTCGATGCCGCCCATTTGCGCGACATGGATCGCCATATGGCCGACCTCCAGCATGTCGGCAGATCCCATGGAGTACCAGGGATCCATGGTGCAGTCCTGACCAAATGAGACGTTAAGACCGGCAGCCATCAGTTCGCGCACCCGCGTGATGCCTCGGCGCTTGGGATNTTTGTCTTCGATGCCGCCCATTTGCGCGACATGGATCGCCATATGGCCGACCTCCAGCATGTCGGCAGATCCCATGGAGTACCAGGGATCCATGGTGCAGTCCTGACCAAATGAGACGTTAAGACCGGCAGCCATCAGTTCGCGCACCCGCGTGATGCCTCGGCGCTTGGGATATGTGTCGTGCCGGCCCTGCAGCATGATGTTGATCAGCGGATTGGGAATGACGTTGATCTCGGCTTCGGCCATCAGGGGAATGAGCTTGGAGACATAATAGTTATCCATGGAGTGCATGGAGGTGAGGTGGGAGCCAGCCACCCTGCCTTGCAAACCGTATCGTACCGTCTCGGCTGCCAGGGTTTCGATGTGCCGCGACAATGGATCGTCGGTCTCGTCGCAGTGGATATCCACGGGCAAGCCGCGCTCGGCAGCGAGGCGGCAAAGTACTTCCAACGACTTTCGCCCGTCGTCCATGGTTCGCTCGAAATGGGGAATGCCACCGACGATGTCGAGCCCCATGTCGAGCGCTCTTTCAAGGGACTTTGCCCCATCGGCTGCGCGGTAGTAACCGTCCTGCGGGAATGCAACAAGCTGAAGCCTAATGTAAGGCGCGACCCGTTCGCGCACCTCGATCAGGGCTTGCGCCGTGACCAGCCTTGGATCGGATGTATCGACATGGCTACGAATAAAGAGAAGGCCTTGGGTGACGGCAAGGTCGCAGTAACGCAGCGCCCTGTCGACAAGCGCCTCCTTCGTCAACTGCGGTCTGAGTTCGCCCCATAGCGCAATACCTTCAAGAAGCGTGCCCGAGACATTCATGCGCGGCATGCCAAGCGATAGTGTTGCATCCATGTGGAAATGTGGATCGCAGAATGGAGGGCTGACCAAGCGTCCCGTCGCGTCGATCTCCTCGCCAAACGTCGCATCGATATGTTTTTCGATCGCTTTGATTTTGCCGCCGGTAACACCAATGTCAAAAGCTTCGCGCCCGTCCGGCAGGTTCGCCTTGCGAATGATGAGATCGAACATGGAAAATTCCTCCATTGAGCCAAAGACAGGCTTCAGCGCTCGCCGCGCCTATAAGGTTGCATGAGGGCCTGTGGAACCCGCGCGCGGCGCGCCATCAGCGCAAGAGCGGCGATCGACAGGAGATAGGGGATCATCAGGAACAGCTGGTAAGGCACGGCCCCGCCCAGCACCGTCTGCAGCCGCAGCTGAAAGCCGTCGAA
The DNA here is from genome assembly GCF_037199735.1 of Oryzifoliimicrobium ureilyticum. NCBI lineage: Bacteria > Pseudomonadati > Pseudomonadota > Alphaproteobacteria > Hyphomicrobiales > Rhizobiaceae > Oryzifoliimicrobium > Oryzifoliimicrobium ureilyticum. The sequence continues at coordinate 52,263 of NZ_JBBBVQ010000028.1, forward strand.
GAAGGCAAACAGCAAGGCGCCAAGCAGCGCCCTTTCAGGCCGCCATGACGCGAAGACGACAAGAGCAATGCAGATCCAGCCTCGCCCTTGCACCATCGTAGGGAAGAAACTGTTGAAGGCAGAAAGCGTAAGAAAGGCCCCTGCCATGGCCATGAGAGCACTGCCGGCCATCACCGCCCCATAGCGCATCACAATGGGATTAATTCCCTGTGCTTCCGCAGCATGCGGATTTTCACCCGTCATGCGGATTGCGAGACCAAGCGGCGTGCGAAAGATCAGATAGGTCAGGACAAAGGCGAGGAAAATGGCCAGATAGGTCGGCGACGTCTGTGTAAAGAACGCCGGACCAATGAAGGGAAGATCGCTGATACCAGATATACTGATCGGTTGGAACGGCTTGATGGTCGGAGGCGTGCCGGCCACCGGAACGACAAGGCGGAACACATAATAGCTGAAGCTGGAGGCGAACAGTGTAACGCCGAGACCTGCGACATGCTGCGAGAGCCCAAGCGTCACAGTGAGAACCGCATGAAGAAATCCGAACAGCGCTCCCGCGAAGGCTGCGGCCAGGAAACCCGTCCAGAGATCGCCACCATGATAGACGGTCAGCCAGCCGATCATAGCGCCAAAGGTCATAATGCCCTCAATGCCGAGATTGAGGACGCCCGATCTTTCGCTGAGAAGAGCACCGAGCGTGCCGAGGATCAGCGGGGTTGCAATCCGCATGACGGCCGCCCAAAGCCCTGCTGATGCGATGATGTCGAAAATGGCGCTCATCGGCGGATCCTATACTGCGTGAAGAAGACGGCGATCAGCATGGTCAGCAAGGATAGCGCCACGATGACATCTGCAATGTAGCTTGGAATACCCAAGGCACGGCTCATGCCATCGGCGCCGACGAACATAGTTGCGGTAAAGATTGCTGCCAGCACCACTCCGAAGGGATTGAGATTGGCGAGCATGGCCACCACGATCCCCGAATAGCCATAGCCTGGGGAAAGATCGGTAGTGACATAACCTTTGACGCCCATCACCTCTACGGCACCAGCCAAACCGGCCAATCCACCGGATAGGCAGGCAACGGCCACCAAGGTACGTCCCAGCGGCACGCCGGCAAACAGGGCGCCGGATGGATTGAGGCCTGCGGCACGCGACTGCATGCCAAAGACGGTGCGCGACTGCACGAAAGCAAGGATCAGCGCTAGCCCAATTGCGATGACAAGCCCGAAATTGAGGCGAGAGCGCGCCAGAAGCTTCGGCAGCATCGCGGCATCGGCAACGGACTGCGATTGGGGCCATCCGAAGGCTGTCGGGTCTTTCAGTACGGTGTCGATCAACATCGACACGAAGAGCACGGCAACGAAGTTCAAAAGCAAGGTCGTCACCACCTCATCAACGGAAAAGCGAAGCCGTAACCATAGAGGTACGAGAAGAAGGACCATGCCGGCCAGCGCGCCGAGAACGAGAAGCATTGGAATCTGCAGGGCCGATGGCCAATTTCCAATAAAATGGGAACTCGCCCAAGCAACTGTGATGGCGCCGAGATAGAGCTGCCCTTCGCCGCCGATGTTCCACAGCCGCGCCCGAAAGGCGACAGCTGCGGCAAGGCCGGTGAGTATCAGAGGGGTAGCGCGCGTCAAAGTCTCCGTCGTGGAAAGACGAGAGCCGTAGGCACCTTTCAAAATGCGCCAATAAGCCTCAAGAACCGGCGCCCCGGCAATGGCAATCAATAGGCCTGCGATCGCAAGGGCTGCAACCACTGCTATCAGCGGCGTGGCGATCACGAGGGCCAGCGGTCTGTGTTCGCGCCGTTCAAACCGCATGAACCATCTCTTCCTGCCTTGCCTCGCTGCCAGGCCATTCACCCGCCATCATCAAACCGAGCCGGCGGGCCGATGCCTCCTCTGCGGCAATTGGCGGCGAAAGCCTGCCGCCGACGATCGCCTGGATGCGATCGGCCAAGGCCATCACCTCGTCGAGATCTTCGGAAATCAACAGTACCGCCGTGCCCTCCCGTCGTGCATTCAAAATGCGCTCATGGACGGCGGCGACCGCACCTTCGTCCAGCCCACGCGCAGGCTGCGCCGCTATGAGGATACGTGGCCGCTCGATGAGGTTTCGCCCGAGGATAAGCTTCTGCATGTTCCCGCCGGAGAGCAACCGAGTACGGCTGCCGGGGCTGCCGCCGCGCACATCGAAAAGCTCGATGATCCGTTTTGCAAAGTCCATCGCCGCCTTGCGATCCACCAATCCGTACCGGGAGAAGGCAGGCAAGCGTTCCAGCACCGCATTTTCCCAAATTGCCATTTCTCCGATGGCGCCTTCCTTGTTGCGGTCCTCCGGTATGCGCCCGATACCCGCAGAGACGACGCCTGAAACAGTCAGCATATCAACGGGCTGCCCGAACAGATGAAGATCACCGCTTGTTTTTGAGAGCGTGCCCGAAAGGAGCTGTGCCAGCGTCGCCTGGCCATTACCGGAAACGCCAATGATGCCGAGCACTTCTCCGGAGCGTAAGCGAAAATCTATCCGCTTCAAGCGATCAACGCCGCCGCTGCGCACCGTCAAAGCTGCAGCTTCCAGCACCACCTCCCCGGGGGTTGCTGCATCGCGCACCGGACGCTCAACAGTGCGTCCGACCATAAGCTCGGCGAGTTCAGCCTTACTCGTTTCGGCAGCTCTCCGCTCCGCCACATGGCGTCCGCCGCGAAGAACGACAACGCGGTCGGCCGTTGCCATGACCTCATCGAGCTTATGCGAGATGAAGATCAGGGAAAGTCCCTGGCGGGCCATACCCTTCAATGTGGAGAATAAATGTTCCGCCTCGATTTGCGTAAGGACAGCCGTCGGTTCGTCCAACACGAGAATGCGCGCGTCATTGTAGAGGGCTTTCAGGATCTCGACCCGCTGCTGCTCGCCAACGGAAAGATCACCAAGCCGCGCGTCAGGATCGACTTTGAGACCAAAACGCTTGGAGATCGCCACAAGTCTGACGCGGGCTTCAGCGCGTTTAAGAACAAGCGATCGCAGGCTTTGAGTGCCGGTCATGACGTTTTCCAGCACGGTCAGATTGGGTGCCAAGGCAAAATGCTGATGAACCATGCCGATCCCAGCGCGGATGGCGGCGCGGGGCTGGCCCGGAGGTAGCGCCTCGCCATCCACGAGGACCTGTCCGGTATCTGGCACATAATGGCCGAAGAGAATACTCATTAGCGTCGTCTTGCCTGCGCCATTTTCGCCCAGCAACGCAACGATCTCGCCCTTCGCGAGGGAAAGTGAAATATTGTCGTTGGCAAGCGTCGAGCCGAAGCGTTTGCTGACACCCTCGATTTCAAGAACGGGTGTGCTCATGCGGGCCATCCTGCAATGGGGAAGGGGTGTTGCCAGCGGCCATCCTGCTCCAAGCTGCCGGCAAGCTGCAATAGCAAAGCCTCCGCGCCCATAGGCGCCATGATTTGCACGGGCAATGGCAAACCGTCCGCATCCGCTCCAAAGGGCAGGGTCAGCGCCGGAAAGCCTGAGGCATTGGCAAGGGCTGCTAGCGGAGCAAGAGCCGCCATGCGGTGAAAATGCAAATCTGTATCGGTGTGGTTGCTCGGAAAAGAGCCGATCGGAAGTGGCGCTGAAGAAAGGATCGGACTGAGCAGACAGTCAATTTCATCGAAGAGACGCCAGAGATCGCGGCTCACCAGAACCATGGCATTGAGGCTCTGCCAAAGACTGCGAGCAGAGATCTGCAATCCGCGCTCGATAACAGCTTGTGTCAGGACCTCGGTCCTTCCGGCGTCGAGGTCGAAACGCGTAAAGGTCTCGGCTAGATTGATGCAGACGATCTCCACGAAGGCACGGCGACTGGTCTCGGCAACGGCCTCAATAGTGGTGAAAGGGATCGGTACGAGCCGATGCCCTGCTGCTTGAAGGAAGCGCGCCGCCTCTTCGACGACCTCGCTTCGTTCAGAGGTCGTTGGTAGATCGGTGCCGGTTTCGCTTAAAACGCCGATCCGCAGGCTCTGTTGCGGCGCGCTTTGCAAAGCAACCGGCGGAAACGGCCCGCGAGCATTGCCCGAAAGGGCTGTCAAAATGGCCGCTGTGTCCCGGACCGAACGGCAGATGGCGAGTTCCGTGGCGATGCCGCCCAGATGGTTGCCGAAATGCGGTCCTGCCGGCATCAGGCCGCGGCTGGGTTTCATCCCGAAAAGGCCACAGCAAGCAGCGGGCACACGAATGGAGCCGCCGGCATCGGTGGCGTGAGCAATGGAGACGATGCCCGCGGCGACCGCAGCCGCTGCACCCCCGGATGAGCCGCCAGCCGAAAGATGCGGTGCGAGCGGATTGCGAGCAACAGGGCCGACGGCAGGTTCACTCGAAAGAGACAGGCCAAATTCCGGGCTTGTCGTCAGTCCGAACACGCAGAGGCCGGCCGCACGAAAACGCTCTGCCAGATCAGAATCGATCAGACCGCCTCGCCGCGTCATGAGAGCTGAGCCGGCTGTGACGGGAAAGCCAGCAAACGGGCCTCCCAAGTCTTTGGCAAGGCTCGGCACCCCGGCAAAAGGCATTGCTTTGAGCGCTTCGCGTGGCAGGCTGTCGATTTTGTCTGCCGACGACAGTCCTTTCTCCGCATCCAGATAGGCTATGCTGCCTAGATCAGCCGCGACGGTTGCCGCCTCAAGAGACGCCTGCATGGCCTCTTTGCTGGAAAGGCGGCCGCCCGAGATCGCTTCCGCCAACGCCGTTGCATCTGCCAACATGGAAGCGATTACTTCGGTTCGTCCATGATCTTCGGCACTTCGAATTTCCCAGCTTTGATCTCGGTGCGCTTGGCTTCCATGGCTGCCTCCGCATCGGCGGGTGCGACGCCCTTGACGTAGACGATATCGCTCCCGCCTTCCTTCATCAGGCCGTAGGCGGTGTAATCGCGACCCGTGGGCTTTCCGGCCGCGACATCGGCGAGAGCCGCATTGAGGATCGGGCGGAAATTCCAAAGCGCATTGGCAAAGACCGTGTCGGGGTAGCGCGGCGTATAGTCAATCAGCGAGCCGACGGATTTTATCTTCCGTTCCTTGGCGGCATCGGCGGTGCCAATCCGCTCGCCAAACAGAATGTCGGCGCCAGCGTCGATCTGTGCGAGACCTGCCTCGCGTGCTTTGGGAGGATCGAAGAATGTGCCAATGAAAGTCACCAGATGCTTGGCATTGGGATTAACCGCTTTTACTCCCAAGGCAAAGGCATTGATCAGCATGTTGACTTCGGGGATCGGCATCGCACCTACGGAGCCGACGACATTCGATTTGGTCATCTTGCCCGCCAGCATGCCCGCGAGATAGGCGCCATCAAAATTCCAGGTGCCAAACACGCCGAAATTATCACCGGCCTGCTTGCCGCTCGAGCCCATGACAAAGGCCGTGTCCGGGTAGTCGCCGGCCACTTCGCGCGCCTGCTTTTCCACCGGGAAGGTTTCGCCGATGATCAACTTTGCACCTTGCTCGGCATATTCGCGCATGGCCCGTGGATAGTCTGTGCCCGAAACCCCTTCGGAGAACACATACTCGATCACGCCTTCTTTGGCGGCGTCCTGGAGTGCCTTGTGCAAAACCGAGTTCCAGGCGTTTTCGACCGGCGAGCCATGAATGCCGGCAACCTTGATCGGAGCTGCAGCGCGCGCCGTTGGCACGAGCGCAGACGCACTGAGAGCGAGGCCGGACGCAAGCACGCCGCGGCGGGAGAAAAGCAGTTTGGTGGTCATTGGTATCGTTCCCCTGATTTTTACCAGTTGGTAAATCGATAGCGACTGCACATTTTGAAGTCAAGAAAACGAAGTGACGAGCAAATAGGCAATTACGATTTCGCGCCCCACGTGAGCGATTATTGGTCTCAGGCTGAAGATAAGTGCAGCAGGTATAGCTGCAGGCCGCGCATGGCGGTTGAGATGAGCTCGCTGACATTCATCCCTGAACAGCGGCATGTGCTTTTTCAACAAGAGGAAAACAGAGCTCCACGCGGGTGCCGTCTCCAGGCCGGGACGTGATCCTGACATCGCCGCCGGACTGTCGAACAAAGCCGTAGACCATGGCCAGTCCAAGTCCTGATCCGCCCGTCTTGGAGCGGGTGGTAAAATAAGGCTCGAGCGCTTTGTCCAGCACTTCCGGCGACATGCCCACACCTTCATCGAGGACAATAATGATCAGCGTCGTGCTTTCGATGTGTGTTTCGACACGGATAACTCCGCCCTCCGGCATGGCGGCATAGGCATTGAGGCAAAGATTGAGAATGGACTGCTCTAGAAGTGCCGGATCGAGGCTGATGGTCGGTAAATCGGGGCAGAGCACGAGTTCCAGTCGATTTCGGCTCCCGATCGCCATCTCGAGAACGTCGGCCATGCCGTGGATAACCGCGCTGACATCAATCCATGCCGGACGAATCTGCTGTTGGCTTCCGATAGACAGCATGCTGCTTGCGAGCGCGCGTCCCCGTTCGGCCGCCTTTCTGATGCGCCCCAAATGACGCTTCTGTTTTTCCGTAAAGCCGGACTCTCGTTCCAGCAATCCAAGACTACCCGTGATGATGCCGATCATGTTGCCGACCTCGTGGCTCACCTGATGGGTCATGCGCATCACAACGTCGAGGCGTTGGGCCCTGGCGGATTCCACCTCCTGTCTGTCCATGGCCGTGACGTCCCGGGCAAGCAAAACCACCCCGCCGTCTTGTTGACGCGATGCAGAAATTTCCACGACCTGATCGTCGGAAAACCGATGTCGTACAAGCTGGCGTTCAACGAGCGAACCGGGTTCTCTTTCGGACGGCAAGAGTGCCGGATTGATCTCCGGAACTGTTGTCACGAAGCGGCGCAAGGCCATTTTTCGCGATGAACCCGTCTGGCGCAGAAGCTCGATGATGCGACGGTTCATGGTGATGGGAACACCATTGGCATCGAAGAGCGCAATGCCTTCGTTCATGGTGCGGAAGGTCGATCGGATGGTACGCGCCGCCGCTTCCGCCGTCCGCCTGAGGCGTGATACGCGGTCAACGCTTTCCTTGAAGGCGCGAAAAGCGTCAAGCAGGCGGATTAACTCTGTCTCCGTGCCGCTATAGACAGGTGGACCGACATTGTCCTCCCCGCGCGCTAGAGCGTACATGCCGCGCGCAAGACCGCCGATCCCATGCGACACCCGCATGACAGAGCGGATGGAAAGGATCGCAAGGACGAGGACTGCAAGGGATGCGATGACGATCATGACGAGAAGTTTTCGGAGCGCGCTCGACGTAGATTCGAGGTTTTGGTTCAGCGCTTGCGCGACCAGTTCGCTTTGCGTTTCGGTCGCATGCGAAAGATCGCGCGAGACCGTATGCAGCCTTGAGATCGCAGCGCGGATCGTAAACATATCCAGAAGGTAGCGTGTCTGCGCCTCAAAGATTCTACTATAGGGGCCAAGTTGCTCGGGGGTGAGGGCCGACCCGGAAGAGGACACACGCATTGATGTCTCCGCGACATACCGTCTTTGCAGCTCGCCGAGCTGAAAAAGGCTATCCGATGAGGATGCCGACTGCGCAATCCCATTCAAGCGGTGTCTAAGATCCTGATCTGGAATGGTCCGTACAGTTGCGATCTCCCCCAGCGCAAGGGCGGCGTCGGCCTTGTGTCCCTGCGCAGTATCTGCGTTCTTGGCGAGTGCGAGCGTCTGCGCTTCGATGCTTTTGAGCAATTCGATAATCTTGCGCGAGCCCAAATCCTGAAGCATGGCATTCGATTGATCGGATGACATGGTTTCGAGAAGCATCTCGGCCTGGGCGATGACAGCGCGGCTTTCGCTGGAGACCCTGTAGGGCGAGGTGGCGTTCGTCAGGAATGGCGCACTCGAAACGAGATCGGAGACCTGCCGGGAAACCAAAGATGCCTTCGCGAGACTCGAAAAAGCCTGAACGCTGTAGATCGACATCTCGTTTCGAGCCCGCTGTAGCCCGTAGATGGCAACCGAGGACAAAATCAGCACCGAGACACAAATGAAGGCGATGGCGAAAGGCAACCGGAAGGCGATGGAAGAGAGGAAGGCTCTGTTGATCAAGATGATGGCCCGGCCTCGTCAGTGTGCAACACATATCCCTTGCCGCGCCGGGTCTGGATATGACGGGGCAAGTCCGGATTGCGCTCGATCTTGCGACGAAGGCGCAGGACCAGGACATCGACGTTTCTGTCTACGAAGCGATCCGTTTCTGCGCCCATACGATCGAGGATACGCGCTCGGCTGACAGGCAGATTCGGCGTTTCCGCCAATATTTCGAGTAGCGCAAATTCCGCGGTCGTCAGCGTCTTCGTGGGGTCCTTGAGACAATGGGCGCGCCGTTGGTCGAGATCGATCGCCCAGTCACCCAGCCGCAACGATGCCGAGGGCTGCTCGCGCTCCGTCTCCCGCTCCTGGCGCAATTGTGGATGGGTGCGTCGGAGTACAGCCTTAATTCTGGCTGTGAGTTCGACGGGCTCGAATGGTTTGACCACATAGTCATCAGCGGCCGTTTCAAGTCCGAGGACCCGGTCGGTGGCGCTCCCGGCCGCGGTCACCATGACGATGCCGACATTTGTGTGGGCTCTCAGTCTCTGCGCAAAGGCGCGGCCGGAAAGACCCGGTAAATTGTGATCGACGAGCACGAGCTGAACGGTTTCATTCTGTAGCCGCTCTTGTGCAGCCTCGGCAGAGGGTGCCGTGACCGGGACCCATCCCTCTGCCTCGACTAGGTCGCAAATAAGCTCCGCCATGTCCGGATCGTCCTCGACGATCAGAATCTTTATTTTTTGGCTTAACACGCTGCAGTCCTCCCGCAACCATCATAGCGGTCCTGGAAGAAAACGCCAAAGACTTGGTCGTTATCAGCGGCTGTCATAATTGTAATATTTGCAACTTCTGCAACCGGTGCCGCAGAGTGGTGAAAGATTGGTAACCATTGTTCCCATTGCCAGCGGGCGCCATTAAAGACATGCTTTCCCATATGGAACGGGGAGGTTCCACGGGAGGACGATGTGAGGTTTTTAGGCGCAATCAGTGCTGGGCTTTTCCTAGCCCTTGCAACGGCCCTGACGTGCCAAGCGGCTGAGACGCTCAATGTTCTTTGCGGCGTCGACGAAGCCTGGTGCGCTGTCATGGAAAAGACCTATGAGGCAAAGACCGGTCTTAAGGTCAATATGCCTCGCATGAGCACCGGCGAAATCCTCGATCGTGTGCGAATGGAAAAAGAGGCGCCTGCCTTTGATGTCTGGTGGGGCGGCACGGGCGTTACCCATCTTCAGGCAGCATATGAAGGGTTATTGGAGCCGTATCATCCAAGGCAGGAGGCAGATCTTCTCCCCTGGGCGCGCAATTTCTTCTCGCTTTCCGGCGGCACTTCTGTCGGCATCTACGCCGGAGCGCTTGGCTTTGCCTACAACCGCGATCTTCTGTCGGCTGCCGGATTACCGGCGCCGAATTGTTGGAAGGACCTTACGAAGCCGATTTACAAAGGACACATTCTGTCGGGCAACCCGCATTCATCCGGCACAGCGTTCACAACGCTCGTGACCCTTGTCCAGTTGCTCGGCGAAGATGAAGCCTTTGCCTATATGCGCGAACTCGATCGGAACATCATGGACTACACGAAGGCAGGCGCCGAGCCCGTGAAAGCCGCAGCAAGGGGCGAGGTGATGATCGGAATTTCCTTCATGCACGACGCTGTCACCCAAAAAGAAGCGGGCGCTCCACTTGTTATCGTCGCGCCCTGCGAGGGGACCGGCTACGAAATAGGTGCGGTGAGTATCATCAAGGGCAGCCGCAATCTGGAAGAAGCAAAACGTTTTGTTGATTTTGCCCTGAGCCCTGAGGGCCAGGCGACGGGGGCGCAAGCTGGCCAGAACCAGGTCCCATCCAATGCCAGAGCCGTGCTACCACTTGCAGCTCCTGATATCTCGATGATCAAGATGGTGGATTACGACTTTGCAACCTTTGGATCACCTGAACAGCGAAGTCGGCTGTTAAGCCGGTTCGACACCGAGATTAATCCCACAAACTGACCAGCATTACCTTTGGACCATGCGAGCACCGGTGCCTTACCGCACCGCCGCCGAAGCTTTGTCCGCTTATTCGCCTCAATCAGACGCACGCAACAGGAGGTGGCATGAAAGAGGCACCTCCGCCGATAGAACGGATCACTGAGATGCAGGTGAAGATAGAGGGACAGTCACACTTCCAGCCTTTCGGCTTATCCTGTTGGGGTTTTGCAGATCTC
>NZ_JBBBVQ010000029.1:0-251 GCF_037199735.1 Oryzifoliimicrobium ureilyticum
CGGCCGACACGTGCACGAAGACATCCGTGCTGCCATTGTCAGGCTGAATGAAGCCGAAGCCTTTGGTGGAGTTAAACCACTTTACAGTACCAGTGTTCATAACGATTTCCTTTCAAAGCAATCGTTGTGGTTCCCGCGATGCCTTGCGAGATAAGATCGATTATTTGAGAGGAAATCCAACGGGAGCTAAAAGCTCTGGAACGACGTCACAAGCATTGGTCGATGAAGAAGATATAAGCTCAATTTTTGGT
>NZ_JBBBVQ010000029.1:272-53845 GCF_037199735.1 Oryzifoliimicrobium ureilyticum
TGTGGTTCCCGCGATGCCTTGCGAGATAAGATCGATTATTTGAGAGGAAATCCAACGGGAGCTAAAAGCTCTGGAACGACGTCACAAGCATTGGTCGATGAAGAAGATATAAGCTCAATTTTTGGTGTTACAATGCCCGACCTGCATTTCCTCCAATTTCCCATGCTGAAACTCGCATCGACCTTGAGTAACGCCTTAAGTGCGGTCATGACCGTAACAGGGATGGGAGCCTGTTTGTCGCGACAGATTTCGCGCAGTGATCTTGCTCAAAGCAAGCGAGTAAGCTGATTTCGGATCGACTGGACGCCAATGACATTGACTACGATGCCAGAGAACATCGCCTCCACGTTTTCCAAATTCGGTCGAGGACATTTGTTCACCCTTGACGACCGCACCCGTTTTATTGGCTGCCAATGACCCTGTAGGAAAAGGGACCGTGCTTGTTGAGGACGGATTGAATTTTTATCGCCAACCGGAGCGTGGATGGGCATGCTTCTCGATGTCTAACTTTTATAAAGTGCCTTGAAGAGCAAACAGCGCTCACTACCCTTACTTCGGCCAGCACAGCATCCGGCAAAAGGCTCTCGCGAAGTCATCGATAGAACCTGAAGATCTAATCCAAAACGCTGCTTGCCCCGAAAGGATCGTGATCCTGAAAAGGATCAGCCGATCTTGGAAGTCGAGAGACGTAGCTAGCTAGTTAATGCACGGTCTTTCCAGATCGCTCGCAAAGCCCGTCGGCAAAGACGTTCCTTCTTGAGGCACCAGTGTTCGTCAAGCGCGGTTGCACAGTGGCGACGCTCAACGAGAAGGGTGCCCAAGGTTGTCTGTTCCCGTTGAGATGAAGACGCGCCACGGCCTGACGAGCCACCTCCATGCGATTGCTCTACAGCCGCGCGACTGAGGCGGGATCGATCATTTTTACTTCCACGCCCACCGTCATCGACACGAAGGCATTTGTCCCGCCCACGAAGCCCCCGGAAACCGGAACGGCCTGGCCGATATCGCGGGTCACAGCGACGGGGATGAGGTTGGCGCCTCCCATAGCGCGGTTCGTTGGATCGAACGCGATCCAGCCGGCGCCTGGAACGTATACCTCACTCCAGGCATGCGTTGATCCTTGGTTAGTGCAGCCGATGAACGAGCCATTAGGATTGAACAAGTACCCGGAGACGATCCGAGCGCCAAAGCCTAGGCTGCGCACCGCCTCTACGAATAGTACGGCGAAGTCTCTGCAGGAACCCCACCCCCGATCAAGTGTAGCGAGAGGCGTTTGCGTGCCTTCCTCCTCGCGGCTCTGATAAAAGATAGAGGATGCAATACCCAGACTGATATCCTTCAGGAGGGCCAATGTGTCTGTCGGCCTGCCGGCAATAAACCTGCGCGCCCACATTTCCAGCCGGTTGTCGTTTTCGTTATATTGTTGCGCCGCGAGCGCACCGAGATCAGTCCAATCATCTTCGGTATAAAGAAATGGATAGTTGATCGCAGACGCTGCGATGTGGAACACGGGCCACGATACCGCGCTGAGGTCCACTATAGACGAGCTCTCCACCACGAGGCTGTCATTCCGGTCTTGAAACGTCGCGCCAGCAATTGCATTGCCGAACACATCGATCGACCAGTTGAGCGTTGCCTCAGGGATCGTCGATATATGATGGCTCAGCAGTCTCAATTCTCGCCCTTCGCGCGGCCTGAGCATAAGGCGGTGCGGCGACAGCGACACGTCCTCGCGAAAGCTATAGGTCGTAAGGTGATGAATACTAAGCATGGGCATGGCGATAGACCTCTTAAAGCTACTAGCGAGCCCGCTGCCCTGACGGGGGAAGAGCGTGTCTTTATTGAGCCGCTTCAACGGACGAACTGATCAACCTACCGGACGATGCCGCATTACTGATGATATTGCTGATGTCCGCATCCTAACCCCGGCATCGGGAACTAAACCTCGTTCGCATGTACGATGCCATAGTCATCACAGCTTTCATCCTTGACGCACGTGGCTCTCCAGTCGGAACTGGTGTTCATTGCAGGAAGTCAGTCCTGAGACGTTTGCTGTCCGGCTCGATGATCTCTGTGGCCTTGCTGAACAGGAGATGCGTCATGGGCAGCATCACGAAATGAGATCAGTCTTCGGCTCTGTTCGTCCCACAGAACCAGCCTCACGCATTGCAGGCTTTGCCACAGCGTTATCCTGCCAATTTCACCGAGTTCTGGATGGTTCCGAAGGACCTCAGGCAGGCGATAGTAGGGGACCTTGCTTGAAAGGTGGTGCACGTGGTGGATGCCTATATTGCCGGTCAGCCAACGCAGAGGAGGCGGCAGGTCGTAATGCGAGGCACCGTGCAGGGCGGCCTTTGAGAACTGCCAATCCGACTCTTTCGTCCAATGCGTCTCCTCGAATTGATGCTGCACATAGAAAAGCCAGACGCCCACCGTTCCAGCAAGAAGGACGATCGGCAGATGGACGACGAGGAAAGAGATGGGGCCGATAGCCCAGATCAGTAATGAAGCTACTGCCAAGACCGCAGCGTTGGTAGCCATCGTAGACATCCAGGGAAGGATGCCCTCGCGCATCATACCGATCGGCAGGCGTTGCTGAACCAGAAAGAGCCAAGCCGGACCTATTCCAAACATCACCAGCGGATGCCGATAAAGGCGGTATCCCATCCGTCCCCACCGGGACCGCCGACAGTATTCATTCACAGTGAGCGTGGTAATATCGCCGACGCCCCGCTCATCGAGATTGCCTGCCGAAGCGTGATGCGTGGCATGGGCCTTTCGCCAATAGTCGTATGGGGTCAGTGTCAGGACGCCGATGATACGCCCTGTCCAATCGTCGAAGCGCCGCCGGGCGAAGAAGGAACCGTGCCCGCAATCATGCTGGATCATGAATAGCCGCAAGAGAAAGCCCGCTGCCGGGACGATCAGCATCAAGCCCCACCAAAAGCTCAAATGTACCGCCAACCAGGTCAACGTCCAAAATACGGCGAAAGGGATAACTGTAACGGCCAACTCGAACACGCTGCGACCCGCATGCGGCGTGCGATATCTCGCGAGGATTTTGAGCCAGACTTTTTCATCCGAACGGTGTTGATTGGGCGATGTTGTCTCCTCGATCATTGCTCTTGACCATCTTCCTGCAAAGCTGCCGCGCGATAGAAGTGCTCAGCATGCTGATAAAGATTCTCGGCCTCGACCTGATCACCGGCTTGGGCAGCTTTTTGGGCTGAGACCACATACTGCTCGTATCGTCTTACCAGGGTCTTTGATTTTGATATTGCGATCGCATCCACGGTAGCTCCAAAAGCGCGGGTGGCAGATTGACTGGAATTTCGGCGTCGTGTTTCCAAAAGAATAATTCAAGCCGTCATGAGGCTTGCTCCATAAAAGTCTTGATTTCGGGAACGATTGAGGGCGACGGGTGAAGATGCGTTGACCAGGACGTCGCACCTCCGGGCTGATCGCAGCTAAGGTACAGGCTACTTTTGGCCAGAAGACCATTCTATTTCTTTACGTGCTTGGTTGGTGACGCGCTCGCTTGCTTTACCTGAAAGCCAGGAGATATAGGGGACACTCCTGCGGCCTTATCTTTTTTTGGTTTGCGAACTTCTTTATTGCTGCGAGCTTGGCCTTTGGCCATTTGATTATCCTTCGTGTCAAGTCAAACATCTGATGCGTACGCATATCAGCGATGCCAGCGAACTGCGCATAGCAACGCGGGCCCAACCAAAAACTGGAGTTCCATCTGAACATTTTCGCACTGCTTGAAAATCCCCAGCTAGTTTCGTTTGGTAACCTTTCGCTAAGGTTTCTCCTGAGGCTAAATTCAATTTAGAAAACAAACGGGTAGTGTTTTTTCGATCGCTCATAGCCCGTCAGTTTTGCCAGAAATCCATTGTCAGCCCTGCGAAGAGCATCTTTTATGCCGCCTAAGCGGGAACTCCTCTCAGATCTGCGGCTCTGACGAATTCACGGTCGCGAATGTTTGATACGGGCTCGTTTGCGAAATTCATCGTTGTCTTCCCGCGGTGCCTTTCAAGAGAAGTACTGCGCGACATAACGGATCATTGAGCAAGTATTACGTAGCGTTGGTCGCGGTAAGTTTCACAACAAAATCAGTTGGTATATGTGGCAGGCTTTGCACACCATTCTTCAGTCAAAGTGAGCGGCTCAGATGATTGTGAACCGATTGCACACCGGGCACATTTGTCGCTATCCCGGCTGAAATAGTAATTTCGGACTCACTTGCGACCCATCCACTTAAGGTCACAATCGCCCCCTTGGCGGATACGAAAATGTAGGCACAATCCAAATCTTCCGCACGCACCAAAGCCGCTTCAACCGCAGTTTCGATGTCGAAATCGTCGCAGACAAAGCTGGGCTGCTTTTTCAGCAGTCGCAAGTGGCTTTGACATTGTGCTACCATTGCCTGATGAGAACCCTGAACTAACGCTTGTGCACGTTGCATGGCCTGATCTCTCTCTCGTTGGGGTAATCTAAGGTTTTCGCTTAAGCATGTTTCTAAGCGGTTCGAAAGATAAACTGGCTTGTGCATCAGCAAAGGTAGATTACATCAATTGGTCTAGGCCTCATCCAAATGCTTTTCGAACTGCTCGATTAGAACCTGGGCCGCTTTGTCTCTAACAGCCTGTTGTTTCTGATCGCAAAAATGATGCATTCCGGCCTCCTCTAGGAGGTGATCAAGCCGAGTAAACTCACGTAGGGATAACAGTGAAGTGGAAGACATTTCGTCCTCCTTTTCTCTTTTGGGGCTAGGGCACCTATGGTCACCCTTTGCGACAGCGCCCATGTCATTGGCTGTCGACAAACCAAGTCGTACGACAGGATTATGCTCGTACTAAGGCGGCCAAAAGGTTTAACTCATCAAAAAAGTCACATTGAACGAACGGGAGCGTGACCTGCCTCACCCCACAACACGCGCATCATCATTGTCGAGCTGCGGTTGTTGCGCTGCCAAAGGGAATACGATGGCCTCAATCTAATGCTGGCCCTATGGTGGCCTCTCAATCGTTTCCTGCATTAGCGGTCTGCCGGATTTCAATCGTCATAAACTCTGGTTGGCGGATGGTCATCGCTGAAATGATCAAGCGCGCCTACTGCGAGCGCTTCACAGCCACGCAACTCGCTCGGGGTTTCTGATTAACCTTAGATAGGTGGTGGCGCTTGGTAAAATCTGGACCATTGCGACGAGAGTGTAGACTCTGACGAATTCGGGGCGCATTCTATTTTAAGAAACGCTTGAATAAGCGAATGGACTTGGGAGCGGCGGCTATGAGTCCAAATGACGTCCCGGATAGTTCGAACGACTTACACAGTCTTCTAACGACTTACGCGGGGCTATTCCACGCAAGCAGCGACGAAAAAGAGCTCATTGTTCAGCGCGTGCTTCAATCGTTGCGTCGCAATCCGCATTTCAATGTCGTTCCCATAGATGAAAGAGCGATATTTTTGATGATGCATCGTCTCGTGCGCGGGCGCTCAGATTGAACGCCCGCTTCCTTCGGTGATAGGCCGGCGTGCTGACGGCGGATCTTATCAGCAGTAGGCAATTCATGAGGGATGTTTGACGACCTTAATCGAAGAGCTTTTACTGTGAGGTACATGTTTGGAAAAAATTCCAGCGGACGGTTGCCTTGCCTTGCTTTTGCGCGCTTCGTAGCGCCGATCGCGCTCAACTTTTCATACTCTCATCATCAAGTACGCGTGCCATATGCTCGCTCTCGCTGATTCGCGCTTGGCACGTCGGTTTTTGCGGGCAGCAACTATTGCAGCCCGTTCTGCCTAAATCTCGACTTCAGCTCGATCCTTCCAAAACTTTCGCGTTCTGAAATGCGTTGATGAGGGCCGCTTTGGCGTCAGACGAGGCGGATCGGCGTTCAAGGATATCATTGTCACTAGCGCACTTCATCCATTGTCTTCATGAAAATGGACGTGAACCCGTTTTTGTCACCAAGAAGATCAGCATCTGCACGCTCATTGGCAAGCCGCGCCGCTCGCGTTCTGCTCTTGGCGAAGAACGTTATCTGAAAATGGCTCAGGGCAATTGCTTTTTGCTGTCCGGACTTGCGATCTGACTAGGCAGTTCGCTTGCCGCTAAAACGCGTTTGTCGAAGATGCGAAATCGAACAGTATTGTAAGGGCTTGTTGGTGTCCTGACATCTTCAGTCCTGTCACTTGTTCCCCCGGCTTAACGAGATTGTAACATCCGCGATCACTGCGAACAGTCCGTTTTAGTTTCATCGTTTTTGCGACAGGCAAAATTGCTCTGGAAAAGCCGGTTCTTCGACAGATTGAGAACTTGGTTGCTAATGGTTTGGAAAGCGCGCATGCTAATAGCTTCGGTGGCAATTGAACGGGCGCTGCCGAAATTGGCTTAAAAGCCTTGCCCCAACCAAAGGAGGACGCCATGTCTTCCATTACAACTTTGACTGACATTACTCCCACTGAACTATACCTCATGCAGCGCGTGTTGTTCGATGCAGGTTACGGGGGAGGGAGGGATGCCTCTTCATCATGTCGTGAGATGACCATAGCAGAACGCCTCTTGGTCAACCTAATTCGCAGCGGAGTCGAGGATCCATTGGTATTAGCAAACGCGCTTGAGAAAAGCTTCGGTATGGCAGAAAGGCGGTCGAAATTGTCAAAGCCGCTGATCAATCGCCGTTTGATCCAAGGTATAAACCCCTGATTAGCGGAATACCTGCCGACAGTCTCCCCAGGTCAAAACGCTGCTTCCAGATAACGGACTTCAGCGGCAAAGACTGTACTTCAATGTGGTCTGCCGGTCGCGTCCCGAATGCGCCGGGAGTCTTTCGAAACTTATCCAGACGGGAGGAAACATGGCGGTCTTCGACTATAGCGCTGGCGCAGAGCTTTATCCTTGCAAAACGCAACGGAGAATGACTAAGCTTTTTTATCGAAGGTTTGAGACAGCAGCTGAGGCTCTCCGTTTTGCTATAGAAGAAATGCCCGCTGCGTTGAGAAAAGGCTCAGTCCTCGAGGTTGAAGAGGCACGTTTCACTGAAGGGCAAATGCGCGAATTGTACGACGCTGCTGAATATCCCTTTGCTCGCTTATAGTAACGCGCTTTGAAGCAGGGTGTGGGCGGTAGTTCTTCAGTTGCCTTCATGGCCGATGAACGGATCCTACCGACTTCTCCCCGTTCAATTGATTTCCGAGAAGTGGCTGTTCGAGCAGTAACAGTGGCATGCGCTAATTGCTGATCAAAGATGCTTCTAGCCCACGCCGTGTTTGCATCGGCGTTTCGCATACTACAGCGCAGTTCATGGCGCATAGGTGTTTGACCGGGTTCCTGCCCTCTCGCTGCGTAATCGCTCGGCCTGCCTACGTTTTTGACGGCGCTTGGTCATAACCGATGTATCCGTCCGAGCGGGGCCGCCTTTGAATATTGGATAAAACTGTTCAGACCCTGTCCTTATTCCCAGGCATAAGGACAGTTGGACAGATGGAGATTTTGGGAGGAGACAGCGGGTCTCGGGTGAGCCGTATCGAGGTGATCAACACCGGACGGCGGCGGCGCTTTAGTGAGGATGAGAAGCTGCGGATTGTCGCAGAAAGCTTTGCGGGGAGAGGCCAGGCGTCGGCCACGGCCCGTCAGTACGGCATCAGCCGCTCGCTGTTGAACCGTTGGCGCAAATCGGTTCGCCAGGGTTTGCACGACCAGAAACAAACCGATGGTTTTGTGCCGGCGTTCGTCATGGCGGAGGCTTTGGTGCCGATGAAGCAGGTCACTCCACCTGCTGCGACGGAGCATCCGGTGGCGCCTCCTTCCGGCCGTATGGAGATTGTCGCGGCGAACGGCCGTCGTGTGATCGTGGACGGCAGCGTCGACGTTGAGGTGCTGCTGCGGATCATGCGGGGTGTGGAGACGTTGCGTTGATCACGCTTCCTTCCGGTCAAAATGTGCGGGTGTGGATTGCAACGGGCCATACGGACATGCGGTGTGGGTTTCCATCCCTTGCGTTGCGGGTGCAGGAGGTGCTGAAACTGAACCCTCTGGACGGCAATCTTTTTGTATTCCGCGGTCGCAGCGGATCGCTGATAAAAGTGATCTGGAGTGACGGCCAGGGGAGTTGCCTTTTTACAAAAAAGTTGGACCGCGGCCGGTTTGTCTGGCCGTCTGCGGAAGGCGGCGCGATAGTGATATCACCCGCGCAGCTGAGTTATCTTCTGTCCGGGATCGACTGGAGGCATCCTCAGGAAACTTGGCGGCCGACGAAGGTTGGCTAGCATTATTCAATTGAAAATACAGCGGAAATCTGATCGAATGGCTTCATGATCTCGAAGCCTGTCGATCTTCCTGCGGATGTTGTAGGCGCTTACCTGGCGCTGCTTGGCGAGCATGAAGCCTTGCAGGCTAAACACGCTATCGCAGTTGCGGAAGCGGCCAATGCGCAGGCGATGCTCACAGACAACGAGGCACTGATCGTTGCTTTGGAATTGAAGATCGAGAAGCTCAGGCGCGAGTTGCGAGGCCAGCGCTCTGAGCGCACGGCGCGCCTTCTCGACCAGTTGGAACTGCAGCTCGAGGAACTCGTGACGGCGGCGACGGAGGATGAGGTCGCGGCACAAGCAGCAAGCGCCAGAACCTCGAGCGTACGTTCGTTCACGCGCAAACGGCCGGTGCGCAAGCCATGGCCGGACGATATCGAGCGCGAACGTATTGTCATCGAGCCGCCGACGACTTGCGCCTGCTGTGGCGGTTCGCGCCTGTCGAAGCTGGGCGAGGACGTCACCGAGACGCTCGAAGAGATTCCGCGCCGGTTCAAGGTGATCGAGACGGTGCGGGAAAAGTTCACGTGTCGTGACTGTGAAGGCATCAGCCAGCCGCCGGCACCGTTCCATGCCACGCCGCGCGGCTTCATCGGTCCTCATCTGCTGGCGACGATCCTGTTCGACAAGTTCGGCATGCACAGCCCGCTCAGCCGGCAGAGTGCCCGGTTCAAATGCGAGGGGATCGATCTTTCGACCTCGACGCTGGCCGACCAGGTCGGGTACGCAACAGCCGCTCTCATGCCTGTCTTCGATCTGATCGAGAAGCATGTCTTCGCGGCCGAGCGATTGCATGGTGACGACACGACCATTCCCATTCAGGCCAGGGACAAATGCACGACCGGACGCATATGGACTTACGTATGCGATGACCGGCCATTCGGGGGAACGGCGCCGCCAGCCGCAATCTATTATGCGTCGAGTGATCGGCGCGGCGAACATCCGCAGAAGCACCTGGCCGGATATGGCGGCATTCTGCAGAGCGATTGTTACAACGGGTTCGAGCCGATCGCTGTTGCCGCCACGAAAGAGGTGCCCATCACCTTCGCCTTTTGCCATGCGCATGCGCGGCGGAAATTCTTTGAGCTGGCCGATATCCAGAAAAGTGCGCGGGATCGCAAACGCAAGGGCAAGCCGATCTCGCCGATCGCATTGGAAGCCGTCAAGCGCTACGACGAACTGTTCGAGATTGAGCGACAGATCAACGGATTGAGCGCCGAAGAGCGACTGGCTGTGCGGCAGGAGAAGAGCAAGCCGCTGTTCGATGACATGCGTGAGTGGTTGACGAAGGAGCGCGCCACGCTCAGCAGATCGTCCGAGGTCATCGAGCCAATCGATTACATGCTCAAGCGCTGGGAGGGCTTTGCCCTCTTCCTCGAAGACGGGAGAGTTTGTCTCACGAACAACGCAGCCGAGCGGGCGCTGAGAAGTGTTGCATTGGGAAGACGGAATTGGACCTTCGCCGGTTCCCAGCGTGGGGCCGATCGTGCCGCCGTCATGCTCTCCGTCATCACGACCTGCCGTCTCAATGACGTTGACCCAAAGGCGTGGCTCGCCGATGTCCTGGGTCGCATCGCCGACCATCCTGTCACGCGCCTGCATGAACTGCTGCCCTGGGAGTGGAAACGTGCATCGCCGGCAACCGTCATGCTGGCGGCCTGACGATGGTGGCTTCTGTCGTCCGCCTGAAGGTCACCCTCGATCATGTCGAGCCGATAGTGATGCGGCGCGTTGTCGTGCCGTTCACCATCAGGCTTAGTCGGCTGCACGAGGTATTGCAGGCGGCGATGGGCTGGACCAACAGCCACCTTTACGAATTCCGCATGCGTGACGTCGGCTTTGGTTTGCCTGACGAGGAATGGGGGGATGGTCCGATCGATGCCCGCAGGGTCTCGCTGCTGTCGGCAGTCCAGGACACCGGTGCGAAATCGTTCAAATACCTTTACGACTTTGGCGACGGTTGGGAACACAGCATCAAGATCGAGCGCACCTTTCCTGCAGTCGGCACGGAAGGGCCGATGCTCCTCGAAGCAACGGGACACTGCCCGCCCGAAGACGTTGGTGGTCCATGGGGTTATCAGGAGTTCTGCGAGGCGCTTGCGGACCCGGCGCACGAGCGACATGCCGAAATCCTCGAATGGTGGGGTGGCCGCGATTATGATCCCGCCGCCGCCAACGTCTCGCAGCTCAACAAAGCAGTCGATGACCTGGGCGCAAAATGGGTCCGAAAAGCGCGACGCAAAACCTGAACACTGGGCTGTGGTGAAAGCCGAAACTGGATTTTACCGTGTAAACAACCGGCGGAATAGTTCTTCCGAACGCCGTAGACCTTCGTCCGTCAGGACCAGCGACTTCGACTTGTTCACCGGATCACAGATCAGTCCCTTCTCATGCAACCGGTCCGTCGTCGCCCAGTCAAATCCCTTCCAGGCGCAACGTTCGTTGTGGAGCGTCAGCCATAACAGGGCCAGGACCGCGTCATCGATTTTGTCTTCGTCGATCTCCATTCTGCCATGATATCATGCGCGAAACTTCAAGTCCCGCGGCCCACCTCGGCTTCCGATTACCCACATTGTCGGCGAGTTCCAATGGAAATGCCGAAGGCGATGTCATTGAGGCGGGCTAGGCCTCGCCATACGACCATGTTTCCGGGAGGAGGATCGTGCTTGCGGGCAAGGTAGCCACCGAGCATGGCGATCTGGAGCAAATAGGAGGCAAGGGTCCTGCGCAGGATGCGCGGCGTAGGGCGCGCTGCATCGATGCTGTCGAGTGTCGCAATTTCAGCGGAGGTAAGAATTGTCTCCGGCTCCGCCTCGGGCTTTTCCCGTGCAGACATGGTGAGGAAAAATATCCGCCAACTGACCACCGCAATGAGGGCAAGGAACTTCGCCAATCGATCTGCGGTCTCGAGCCTTGCCTTTTCGGCGCCGCAGCCGGATTTCATCACCTTGTGAAAGACTTCGACTTTCCAGCGCAAGGCGTACCATTCAAGTTTCTCGACGGCGGCGGTGATATCGCCGACCGGCAGATTGGTCACCAGCTTCCAGTCGATCGGCGCACGGTCCGCCGGCGGGTTGATCTCAAGAGCATGGATGTAGGTGAGAAGCTGAGGGGCGTAGCGCTTCCGCTTGCCTTTGGGCGGTAGAGTTTCGATGGTGGCAAATTTCACATGCAGGCGCGCGATTTCGTTCTGGCCGATCTTGACACAATGGCATCCGACCCAAGGCTCTGCCGAGAGCTGGGCGAGGCAGAACAGTTCGTAGATGTCGCTCTCGCGATCGGCCACATGCACACAGCGTCCCGGTGTTCCGATGAGCGTCATTGACTGGCGCAGGTTCTCCAGCCAACGATAGCTTTCCTTCGTCTCGATCGGAACGCGTGTGGGATTTACATGCCGCTTGAGCGTCCAGGTTCCCTTGTACTTCGTACGTGTCCAGAATTTCGCTGCCGTCAACCCAAGCGGCGTGCCTTCCAGCGTTAACGCCAGGCTCGAATGCATCAACATTCCACACAATGTTACCGGGTAGGATCGCCCTGCCTTACAAGCTCCGGCGTTAATGGTCTTGGTGAAGCCGATCTTGCCCAGCCGCGTACGGCTGTAAGTGAACTCTGTCGTGTCCTGCACGATCAGGATCGGGCCTTCATTGTCTGCACAGCGCCTGGCGGTCGCAGCGAAATGGCCAGCCAGCACGCCGTGCTCTGTAACCCGTGGATTGTCGAAGAACCGGTAGGCCGCTTTCGTCGCGGCCCAGTCGCCACACGCCGCCGGGATGGGGTGACCAGGTGCTGACGTCATCTGGTCAAGCAGTCGGTGCATCCGGCGCGCCAGGCGTTTGTCTGGCAGACCTGATGAAATGATTTCATCGCCAAGCCAGCCCGCTTCGCCAGCTTCGATATCCTCGCTCATCTGCGACGCCTCCGTGATTCGGCGTCACAGACAGAATCACAGACGATTCATCGGATGCAACCTCGTCTGCAGTAGATGTGGGTAATCGGAAGCCACCTCGGATGCATACTAACCGATTTGTCTCGTCATCGCCTTAAATTGTGTTGACGCGAATGGTTGCCGCCCTGGATAAAACTGGGCAGCCAAGCTGTAATAATGAGGTCGCAGCGAATTTGCTCCGACCCCATTTTTTAGTCATTGACGGCCTATGTCAGGCTTTGTCGACGACGCCTTTAACGGCGTCTTTGGCATGACCCTTCGCCTGCTGAGCATCGCCCTTCGCTTCCTGGGCGGTACCTTTGGCCTCCAAGCTCTTGTTGTCAGTGGCGTCGCCAACCGCCTGTTTGGCTTTGCCCGTCAACTCATTGGCCTTGCCGGAAACTTTATCGGATGTCGAACCCATTTTAGGTCCTCCTTTGCAAGCAGTACGCGCGACCTCGGAGCAGCTATCCGGTCAGTCACCGGGGCAGTCGGTCTTCGGTAGCTTAACGATCTGCTCTTTTATCAAATGCTCCTCTCAACCTATCGTTCCAGCACCAATGACAGGAAAGGACGCTTATCCCAACCTTCAGCGGTAACATTATGAAGTTGCCAGCGGTCTTTGCTGGCGCGCTCGGGCCGTTACTCGTCGCGTTTGCTCTGCTCTGCTTGGACGCATACGACGTCGTCTGGTCCTAGCCCGCGCCAGTCCGAAAATTTAGTTCCTGGCTCCTCCGGCCTGGAAGAGCCCCTACGGGTTGGATAAGAGCTTGCCGATTTCCAGCATCAGCTGCTGTTGGGTGTAAGGTTTTCCGAGTCTCGCGACGTCGAGGTCGAGACCCGCTGGAAGTTCGGCATAACCAGACGCGATAAGGATTGGCATATCTGGAGCAACCGCACGGACAGCCCGTGCCAAGTCTCCACCAGTCATGCCCGGCATGGAATAGTCGGTGATGATGAGATCGAAGCCAGATCCGTCACCGAAAATGTCAAGAGCCTCTAGACCCGAGTGGGCCTCAACAACGTCGTGGCCAAGATCCATCAGCATGTCGGCAGAGCTCATTGCAATCAGCATGTCGTCGTCGACCAGCAAAATTCGTTTCGGACCAACTGCCCTCGGTGTCGGTGCCGTCGAGGAGCTGATCGGCTGAGCCTCAGATGGGATAATTATCGTTGAGACTGGGATCCACAACTCGGCCGTTGTGCCTTTACCGACCTCGCTTGTGAGCTTAAGTTCGCCGTTAAGCTGCGATGCCAGTCCATGGATCATAGAAAGGCCCAAGCCCGTTCCCTTGCCCAATTCTTTGGTCGAAAAGAACGGCTCGATCGCCTTTTGCAGTGTCTCGACATCCATCCCGCAACCTTCGTCTGTGACCGAAAGGACGACGTAGTGCCCAGCCGCCAGTTCGCCGAGTTGCGAGCTGTGCTCTGCCTCGTAAAGTTCAACATGGATTGAGCCTCCGCTCGGCATCGCATCTCGCGCATTGACAGCGAGATTGAGTAGAGCCAGTTCCACTTGATTGGCATCAGCGGATACGAGCGGCAGTTTGTCAGGCACATTTATTTCGACCACGATCGTCGAACCGACAGAGCGCCTCAACAGATCTTCTATTCCAATGAGAAGCTCTCGCATATCCACGGGGCCTATACGCAGGTCCTGTCTTCGAGAAAAGGCGAGAAGCCGCTGGGTGAGAGATGCCCCGCGTTTTGCGCCCTGCTGCGCTCCGTCGATCAGGCGGAGGGCTTTTTCATCACTGCCAACATATTTGCGTAGAAGTTCGAGATTGCCGAGCACTGCCATGAGCAAGTTGTTGAAGTCATGCGCCACGCCACCCGTCAGCTGTCCGATCGCCTCCATCTTCTGACTTTGGCGCAGTTTCTGTTCGGCGCTTTCTCTCTGGCCTACCTCCGCCAAGACCGCGGCATGAGCCTGCTCGAGTTCGCGGGTTCGATCCGCAACGCGCTGCTCCAAAACTTCGTTCAGCCGTCGCTGCTGTTCCTCCGCCTCCAGTCGGGCTGTTACATCGGCAGATACTCCTACCAACTTTATCGCCTTGCCGGATTTGTCTTTATATAATTGCGCGCGTAATTCTACCCAATGGACAGACCCGTCCCTCCAGATGGTTCTATACTCTATCGCGTAATCGGTCCCAGTCTCGATGGTGGATTTGACCGTGGATTGCATCCGATCTACATCGCCGGGATGGATCGCCGATATCAGCTCATCATAGGAAAACGGCTCATCAAATCCACGTCCGAATATCGCCCTGAATTTTTCAGACGCGGTGAGCTGAAAGGAAGCAAGGTCGAGCTCCCAGGCGCCCAGTCGACCTGCGCTCAGGGCCGTCTGGAGACGGCGCTCTCCTTCATCCAGATCTTCTATCCTCGAACGCGCGTCGAACTGACGGCCTCTACCGCGCATCGCTGAGCGAGCAACACTGATAAACGTCGTAGCATGAAAGGGCCGCTCTACAAAGCTTACATTACCTAATACTTCAGATAGTCGTGCCGCAGCCGGATTGCGTTCCGGCCCACCGCCACGGTTCGTCAGGATGATGAAGGGTAGATCAGACCAACTCGCCTGCGCCTCGATCCACGCGGATATAGCGCGCAAGTCGGCGGATCGGAACGCCTCCTCTGTGACAACGGCGAAGGCGATTTCATCGCCCAGACTTGCGACGAACGACACGATATCCGTTGTTGACTTCGAAGAAATACCAGCCTCTTTTAAGAGCGACGCTGCAATTTGCGCATCGCGGCCGACTGGAGCGTAAATCAGACCGAGCGCGTGGGTGTTAGGAATTGCTGCCGTCCTTGTCGATCAAGGCGAGGAGGGGCTGCTGATCGCCAACGAAACTGGGAACACCCCGTAGCACGCCCTGGAAGCCGGAAAGAGGTTCGCCGAGTGTTAGACCTTTATCGGAGATCCTGAACTCCCGGATCGTGTCCTCGTGGGGACCGGTACGCTTCTTGATCACCGATACCGCTCGACGGACTTTTCCCAGAGCCTCGAAGTATCGCAGCAGGATGACGGTGTCAGCAAGATAGGTCACATCGACCGGCGATTTCATGTCCCCGACGAGACCGTGTTGGGCGACAGTCAAGAAGGTGTTTGCTCCTTGCCGATTCAGGTATTGCAGAAGTTCATGCATGTGTAGGATGAGCGCGTTCTCCTCCGGCATAGCGGCCTGATAACCGTTGACGCTATCGATGACGACGGTTTTGGCATCGAAGCTGGCGACACGGTCTCGAACGCGTTGGGCGAACTCGCCGGGAGACAGCTCTGCAGCATCCAATTGTTCTATATGTATGTGTCCTTCATTCCGCAACTTCTCAAGATCGATACCCATCGCCTTGGTGCGTGAATAAAGAAGTCCGAGTTCCTCATCGAAGATAAACACTGCGGCCTTTTCGCCTCGAGAAATCGTGGCATTGACGAACTGAAGAGCGAACAGACTTTTACCGGTGCCGGCCGGACCGATAAGCAACGTGCTCGAACCACGTGCGACCCCACCGCCTAGGAGGCCGTCGAATTCTGCCAAACCGCTTGAAAGTGAAGTTCGCTCGAAGCCAGTCTTGTGCTCGATTGCGCGTAGACGTGGAAAAACCGCGACGCCACCGGTCTTGATGATGAAGTCGTGATAGCCGCCGCGGAACGATTGGCCACGATACTTGATTACCCGTAGTCTGCGACGTTCTGATCCATAATCAGGGGCAAGCTGCTCCAGGTGAATGACACCATGGACAATGCTATGCACTGTCTTGTCGAAATTCTCGGATGTCATGTCGTCGAGAAGGAGGACTGTTGCATCTGATCGCGAAAAAAAATGCTTCAACGCGAGGATTTGACGGCGGTAACGCAGCGAACTCTGCGCTAATAAACGGATTTCCGACAGACTATCGATGACAACGCGGTGAGGCCTGAGGCGCTCAAACGCCTCAAAAATCAGCTTTGTCGTTTCCCCGAGTTCAAGGTCGGATGAGTAAAGCAGACTTTGCTGTTGGTCCGCGTCGAGAAGGCTTTCGGGCGGAACGAGTTCGAAAATCTGAATTCCTTCGCTTAGGTCCATACCATGCGATTGCGCACAGTCCCGGAGCTCCGCCTCCGTCTCCGAGAGGCTGATGTAGAGGCAGCGTTCGCCGAGCTTTTCGCCTTCCAGAAGAAATTGAAGCGCAATCGTCGTCTTGCCCGTGCCGGGAGATCCTTCGAGTAGAAAGACATGGTTACGCGTAAGGCCACCGGATAAAACATCATCCAGCCCTTGAACACCGGTTTCGGCCTTACTGCTGGGTCTCAGATCCATAGTTCCTCCGGACTTTCTAAAATACTTAGAGCGCAACATGGATGGAAACAAGCCAATAGCACATCGTAGATAAAGGAGCATCCGCGTGACAGTCTGCGTCGGCGTCCCAACGACCAGTTGCGCCAGCATGAGATTTCCAACATGGGTACGCGGTTCAAGGTCAGAACCGTCGTCACCAATGACGTGCTGTTTCATGAGCCGGGGCGGCGGCAGTTGCAGGATATCGTCACCTGCATCCGGCACAACACCACGATCGACGATGTCGGCTTCGAGCGGGAGAGGCACGCCGACCGATTTCTCAAGCCGCCGGAGGAGATGGAGCGGCTGTTTCCGCGCTACCCCGAAGCTCTGGCGCGAACCCTGGAAATCGTGCGTCGCTGCAAGTTCTCGCTCGAGGAGCTGACCTATCAGTATCCGGAGGAGGCGATCGTGCCGGGCAAGGACGCTCAAGCTTCGTTGGAGCACTATGTCTGGGAATGCTCGCCCGATCGGTATCCAGAGGGGCTGCCGCCGGATGTGTTGAAAACTGTGCGGCATGAGCTCGATCTCATCCGCACCATGAAATACGCGCCGTATTTCCTGACCGTGTTTTCGATCGTACGCTTTGCCAGAAGCCAGGGCATTCTCTGCCAGGGCAGGGGATCGGCGGCCAACAGCGCCGTCTGCTATATTCTCGGCATCACCTCGATCGACCCCTCCACCAATGAGCTTCTCTTCGAGCGTTTCGTCAGCCAGGAACGGGACGAGCCACCGGATATCGATGTCGATTTCGAGCATGAACGGCGCGAGGAGGTCATCCAGTGGATCTACAAGACCTACGGACATGACAAGGCGGCCCTTTGCGCCACCGTTACGCGATACCGCGCCAAGGGCGCAATCCGCGATGTCGGCAAGGCACTCGGCCTGCCGGAGGACGTGATCAAGGCGCTCTCGTCAGGCATGTGGTCGTGGTCGGAGGAGGTGCCGGATCAGAATATCCGCGAGCTTAACCTCAATCCCGATGACCGGCGTCTGGCGCTCACCCTAAAACTGGCGCAGCAGCTGATGGGCGCGCCGCGCCATCTCGGTCAGCACCCCGGCGGCTTTGTCCTCACCCACGATAGGCTCGATGACCTCGTGCCGATCGAGCCGGCGACGATGAAGGACCGCCAGATCATCGAATGGGACAAGGACGACGTCGAGGCACTGAAGTTCATGAAGGTCGACATCTTGGCATTGGGCATGCTCACTTGCATGGCGAAGGCATTCGATCTTATTCGCGAGCACAAGGGCGATGATCTCGATCTCTCGAAAATAAAGCACGAGGATGCGGCGACCTATGCGATGATCCGCAAGGCCGACACGCTCGGCACCTTCCAGATCGAAAGCCGCGCGCAGATGGCGATGCTGCCACGCCTGAAACCCCGCACCTTCTACGATCTGGTCGTGCAGGTGGCGATCGTCCGCCCCGGCCCGATCCAGGGCGACATGGTGCATCCCTATCTTCGTCGGCGTGAAGGGAAGGAGCCGGTCGAGTATCCGACACACGAGTTGGAGGCCGTGCTTGGAAAAACGCTCGGCGTGCCGCTGTTTCAAGAGTCGGCGATGCGCGTCGCCATGGTTTGTGCCGGCTTCACCGGCGCCGTCTCGCGCTTCAAGGACAAGCTCGTTTCGGGGATGGTGAAGAATGGCTATTCCCCGGAGTTTGCCGAAAAGACGTTTTCGCAACTCGAAGGGTTTGGCTCCTACGGCTTTCCTGAGAGCCATGCAGCCTCCTTTGCGCTGATCGCCTATGCCTCGAACTACATCAAGTGCCATTACCCGGATGTCTTTTGCGCAGCCCTTCTCAACAGCCAGCCGATGGGTTTTTATGCGCCTGCTCAGATTGTCGGGGATGCCATCAAGCATGGCGTTGAGGTGAGGCCGGTCTGCGTCAACCGCTCGCGCTGGGACTGTACGCTGGAAACGATCGGAAGCAGCGATCGTCATGCTGTGCGTCTCGGCTTTCGGCAGGTCAAGGGGCTGGCAGTCGCGGATGCAGCTCGCATCGTGGCGGCCCGCATGAACAGCCCGTTCGCCTCTGTCGATGACACGTGGCGCCGGTCCAGTGTTCCGACCGAGGCACTCGTCCATTTGGCGGAGGCCGACGCCTTCCTGCCATCGCTGAAGCTCGAACGGCGCGATGCGCTCTGGGCGATCAAGGCGCTGCGCGACGAACCCTTGCCCTTGTTTGCCGCTGCGGCCGAAAGAGAGATGGCGGCGATTGCCGAGCAGCAGGAGCCGGAGGTGGCACTTCGGCAGATGACCTCTGGCCACAACGTTATCGAGGATTACAGCCATACCGGGCTGACGCTTCGCCAGCATCCGGTTGCCTTCTTGCGCAAGGATCTCTCGGAGCGCAACATCATCACCTGCGCCGAGGCGATGAACGCCCGCGATGGCCGATGGGTTTACACCGCTGGACTCGTGCTGGTGCGGCAGAAACCAGGATCGGCCAAGGGTGTCATGTTCATCACCATCGAGGACGAGACAGGACCGGCCAACGTTGTGGTCTGGCCCACTCTGTTCGAGAAGCGCAGGCGCATCGTGCTGGGATCCTCGATGATCGCGATCAACGGGCGCATCCAGCGGGAAGGGGAGGTCGTGCATCTCGTGGCGCAGCAACTCTTCGATCTTTCGGGCGACCTCGTCGGCCTTGCCGATCGGGATACCGCCTTCAAGCTGCCGGCCGGGCGAGGCGATGAGTTTGCCCATGGCGGCGGCGGGCCGGACTCACGCGACAGGCCGAAGCCGGTTGTCCCGCGGGACCTGTTCGTGCCCGATCTTCATATCGATACGCTGAAGGTGAAGAGCCGGAATTTTCAGTGAGCGATCTAGATAAGTGTATAGTCGGAGGCCCAATTGTTTCAAAGCGATGTTACTTCTCAGTAGCCAGTTCGCTGAAATTCTTGATGTTGACCGAGGCGTCGGGAAACCTCGCGGTAATCTCCAACGTGCCACCTAATGCTTCGATATAGCGTCGCAGGTTGCTGACATAAATATCGGCGCGCTGCTCCAGCTTTGCGACGGCCGGTTGCTTCACATGGAGTGCACGCGCCACATCCTGCTGGGTTTTTTCACGCGCCACGCGCAGTTCGTGCAGCGCCATCTCCTCGAGAATTGCCTTCGTCGCTTCATCGTTGCGAGCCTGGCGTTCAGGCGACATTCTGTTGCGCAAGTCGTTAAAGGAGCGATGTCCCGTCATATCAACCCTTCCTTCCCGATCTCGATCAGGTAATTGTCATATAGTCGATCAGCGACCGGAATCATGATTTCATAAAAGCGGTCGTCGCCGGTTTTATTTCCACCAATCAGCAAAATAGCAGTGCGACGCGGATCGAAAGCGTAGAATACCCGGTAGGGTTCGCCGCCGCTCTGAATCCGCAGCTCCCGCATATGTTCGTGCTTTGAACCTTCGATGCCGGATGAGTAAGGGAAGGGAAGTTGCGGTCCTTTGGCTTCGAGAAGCCCGACAACCCTTACAACATCGTCTTGAACGGCCTCGATCAGCGTCGTGTACCACTCACCAAACTCATCGGTATATTCAACGCTCCAACTCATCGCTGCTCCGAATGTATTCCATCTGTGGAATATTTCAAGCGATATTCCGCAGACGGAATAACTTGACCCCTCAAAGTTGACAAGCGTAGATGGCGCTGACCTGTCGGCGCCCACGACGATCATTCCAGCAAACTTGTGATCTGGCCTGCGTGAGAACGACGTCAGACCTCGATGCGGCTTCAACCGCTCGAGATGATCATCTTCGAGCTGCATGCGAGGCGTCTCCGGCAGTTATAACCGTCAACGCTGACCCGACGTCGGAGCGAGGAAACAACCAGCAAGGCGATCGGGTAAGGCAAGGATCCGCATCAGCACGATTATTGTGGATCCAAGGCAAGGTCTAAGGGGCGTGCCAATCCCGCTCTTTATGGATGGCTTCCTGGTCCAGCCCCGGATCTCCGTCGATCAACCCGCTGACGGGGTCCGCTAGCAAGCTGCGGCCGCTTCGGCTCACGCCTTTGCGGTGATCGCGACCGGTTCCGGACACTGACGGGAGCCATCGAGCGGGAATGGCCCCGCTCCAAAGATGGAGCCCTCAGATGAACACCGATCTTTCCCTTGCGCAGAACCACGCCTTCCAGCTCGCCCGCACCCTGATGGTTCCAGTCACGCTGTTCAGGTCCGGCGACGAGTTCGGCGTTCTGCCGAGCGACGAACTCGATGACGAAGACGATCTGGAGATCGTGCATGAATTCCATCCCTGGCCGGCTCATTGAGCCGGCACTTCCCCCTGGGGTGCCGCTTGCGAGCGGCAGGCGGCAAGGGAAGCTTCGCCGCGCCATGGCACCGACGGAAGGCGCCAAGCTGCAGATCAGCAGATTGCCATGGCGCGCCCTTGCCCCCTTTGCTCTTCGCGGACCGCTGGAAACGGTCCCGTAAATTGCGGGAGCCATGAATCTGGAGAGAAGGGCGGCGCCAAGAGCGCCGGGAAAATAATGGAGAAGCAGAAACTGGAAGAACTTCGGGACCGCGTCCCGTGCGCAGCAGTGCTGGAACGGGCCGGCTTTACCTTCGACATGAAGGAAAGCACCCGCAAGGCACAAAAATACCGGCGCGGTACGGAAATCGTCATCGTCATCCATGAGGGGCGGGGATGGTTCGATCCACTCTCCGACGCGAAGGGCGATGTCTTCGGCCTCGCAGAGCATCTGGATGGCGTCACCTTCATCGAGGCGCTCGACCGGGTGGCCGAGCTGATCGGCGTCATCGCCAGGGATCCTGCCTGGTCTCCGCCGGCCGGAAAGCCCGCTTGTAGCATTTCCGTCTTGGAACGCTGGGCAAAACGACGTCGCCCGTGGCAGGGATCGATGACCTGGCGCTACCTGCGCACCGAGCGCAGCCTACCGCCAACGATCATCCGGGAGGCCATCCAAAGTGATGTCCTTCGGGACGGCCCTTATGGCAGCATGTGGGCCGCGCATGTCAACGACGATGGTGTTGTTATTGGCTGGGAGGAGCGAGGTCCCGATTGGCGCGGCTTTTCGACAGGCGGTTCCAAAATACTGTTTCGCCTTGGTTCTCCTGACGCGACGCGTCTTTGCGTCACCGAGGCGGCGATAGACGCCATGAGCCTTGCGGCATTTGAGGGCCTTCGCGAGGGCAGCGTCTATCTCAGCACCGGCGGAGGTTGGTCACCGACGACGGACGCCGCAGTCCGCAAGCTGGCAGCACGTCCGGGTGCTGTTCTGGTCGCCGCCACCGACGCCAATAGCCAGGGCGAGATCTTTGCCGGGCGCCTCCGGGACATCGCGGATGAATTGGGCTGTGATTGGTTGCGACTGAAGCCGCCGGCAGAGGACTGGAATGAAGCGCTGAAGGCGCGGGAAGAGGAAAAGAAGGAAAAGAAAGCGAGGGCGGGAAGAGGAGGCCTGCCGCATGCCCGCCAGCCGCGTCAAGGGTGAAGCTTCGCCCGCTCGAGAGCGGCCCTTGACCCGTCCGGACGGAGAGGCGGCGTGAGGGTAGGGGTCATGAAGGACTGAAGAGGATGGTGAGCCGGCAGGCAGCACCGCGCTTCGGTTCGGACAGGGCCAAAAGGAGCCGTTAATGAGCACCCCTTCCGCAATCCGTAAAGTCTACCAGGGCACCGTCGACCGCCATCAGATGTTCCGCATGTTCGATCGGCATGCATAGCGTCCTCACCGTTTCGAGGGGAACGCGAGCGCGCTCTATGCAGGCGAGTGGTTCGAAATCACCGAGCGTGAGCATGATTACATGTTCGAGATCCTGCCGCCGCTGTGGATCCGGGGCTCGATGTTCGCGATGCGCGAATTCCTGACCGGATCCGTCACATCGGTGTTCTTCGCGCTGCGGATCGACGGTAACATCCGTTACTTCCATGGCTATTGCGATCTCTCCGACGGCCGGTCGGTGGAAGCCATGCGGCTGGCGATCATTGAGAGGGAGGCGCGCCCTGTGAGGGCGATGACGCGGAACGAGCGGCTCGAGCACATCTGGAGTGCCACGGCGGACGCCTATCGCGGCTACTCCGACGAAACCTCCCCGCGGTATTTGCCGGGTCAGCGTGTCATCACTTTCTTCAGCGATACCGGATCTGCCGGGTTGAAGCTGCTTGATGACCTGACCGACGACGAGATCGCAGCCAAGCTGCCGGTGCAACTGCGTCATCTTCCGGACGCCTTGGCGGCGTGAGGGGGGCCTAGCCATGCTCTCCTTTCCGATCGACTCCGTGCGGGCGGTGATCGCCCGCGGACGCGCCGACGCGGAAGCCAATGGCGGCTTTCGCAATCCGCACTACGGTCTCCATGCCGGTCGTGACGAGCAGTCTGGCGTCTGGCTGGTCGGTGATCACGGTGTCTACCTGTGCTCGAATGGGAAACTGCCTGACGGCGAGAGGCCTCTCGTCGCTTATGCGCTCGAATGCGATCCCCCGCACCAACGACGGCTGGTTCGAGGTGAAGCGCAGGACCTTCGGGGGTGAGGACGGTGTCGAATTCCTCGACGCCAACCAGCTGGAGGCGATGATCGCCGCAACCCCCAATGCGAGGCATCTCGGCATCACCTTCGACGAGGACTCGATGGAACTGTTCATCATCGAGTGGTCGTAGCGCTCCGTCGCAGCGGCATCCCCAACGTCAATGTTCACCGTATATGAGCGATCCCTGGCCGAAAGTGCAATCCGCAACACTTGGCCGGATGCCTGGGAGGCGATCCACGGTTGCGAGCTTGCCGAGAGCGAAAGCTGGACAAAGGATCAACGGGCGTTCGATCAACGTCATGCGAAGGACTATATCGTCACGTCGGCGATCTTCTCCGATCAGAGCCCCGGCATGACAGAGGTCGTGGCGGTCGTCGGGGGGCGCCGAAAGTCCGACCACGATGAGCGTCGCTTCCTGGTGCCGAGCGACGAGTATGCACAGCGTGGCCGGTTCGGCTTCGTCATCGATACCGGTCGGCATGCCGAATATCATGGGCCGTCTTCCTTCATTGGCTGGCGATGCCGGGGGAGTGGGACATGATCGACGTCCTCGTTTCAAAGCCGCTGGCGAAGGCAATCGGCGCCCGGCGCGAAACCCAGCGGCATCTCGACTGTCTGACACGGCAGATTGCCGCGCGCGCCGGACGGCAGGAGATCACGGCAACCGTCCGGAGTCGGGCTCGACGTCGGTCCGGTTACCGCCTCTATCATCAGGAGCTTGCCGATCGCCTGACTTTCGAACGGTGGCGCGAACTCGACGCGGTCACGTGCAGATCATCGACGAATACAAGCGTCGCGATGATGCGCCTGGTTTGCCCATCGCGGGATAGGCGGACCACAGGAATGGGCTGCGGGGTTGGCTTTGCACCAGGATGCTGCTCTGAGTCTGCAAGGGTAGCGGGCTTGGCCATATCGCCCTCCGAGCGCTTGTACGTGATATCGGACCCCTGCCGGACCGCCCTTCTTGTTCGCTGCGGTCTGAACCGGCGGCCGGTCGTTTCAAGGCCGCTGTCGCGCCGCGTGGCGGCCGATCTGGCCTCACTTCGCGAGGGCAGGCTCGCGGTCCTAAGCAGGTCAAAACATGCTGGCCCGCAAACCTGCCCTGCTTGCTCAGCCGGATCGGACCTGTGAAGCCGCCCGTCCTTTGCCGGTTCTGGTCGTCCGCATCGAAGGGCAGACCGGCACGGGCCGGAACCGCTTCGGCAGCCAAGGAAGGAACAGATATGGCCAAGCCCGCAACTCCCAACCGCTCTAACGCACGCGTCTCGCAACTCCGCAAAGGAGCAACCCTCGAAATGGTCCGCCTCACATGCCCCGATGCCTCCCAGGCGCTCAAGATCGCCGAAAGCTTCGGCACTACGGTCGTCGACAGCGATGGCATCCGCAGCCTGCATGAGCGGCTGATCAATGAGACCGCCGACAGCCTCTCCGAAGGTCTGGGCGAAAGAGCCATGCAGATCCACCTGCAGCGCATCGTCGGGGCCTTCGTCGGATCGGCGCACGGCGCCGGCCAGTTTTACTCCCGCGCCGTCACCGAGGCGCGCGACGCAACGGCGAAGGCATCGAACGATGCCCGCGACGAGGATCTCGATGGCCCGGTCGGCTATGACAACGCCGCCCAGCGCAAGCGGGAATTCGCGGCCGACATGGGCATCCAGTCTCATGCGCTCCGGATGGCAGCCGAGGGCGCGGTGGCAGCCGACGAACAGGTCGTCGGCGAGACGTGGAAGCCCTGCGACCGGCCGGTCGAAAACCCGGGCGCGTCGCTCGATCGTAAAGCAGCGGAAGTTCAGATGGCTGCATTCGGATGACACGCTCGGCGGGGTCACACCCCGCCGTTTATTTCTGATCCGAGGCCGGCACCTCCAGCGCCGGCTTTTCTTATGTCGAAAAGGAAAACTGGCGACGCCCGATCGCGGCCCGTCCCGCTCGGCGGTCCTGCAGGAGCCGGGTGCCCATGCAACGGCTTTGCCGTCCTCCACACTGTTGCGGCCTTCGGTGCATGGCCACACCATCGGCCCCTGACTTCGGACCTCCGTGACGGACCGCGATCGGCGCGGTCCCTGAAAAGGAGAGAGAAGTCATGCCAGAGAAATCAGAATCGGACCGTGCCGACGTTTACACGCGGATCACCGATCGGATCGTCGAGGATCTGCAGAAAGGTGTCCGCCCCTGGATGAAACCGTGGAACGCTGCCAGCACGCATAGTCGCATCACCCGGCCGGTGCGGCACAATGGCCAGCCATACTCGGGCATGAACGTTCTGCTCCTGTGGTCAGAGCAGATGTCACGCGGCTTCGCATCCTCGATGTGGATGACGTTCAAGCAGTCCCTCGAACTGGGCGGGGCTGTGCGCAAAGGCGAGACTGGCTCGACGGTCGTCTTCGCCAGCCGCTTCACCAAGTCGGAAGCGGACGCGAATGGTAACGAGATCGATCGCGAGATCCCCTTCCTGAAGGCCTATTCAGTATTCAACGTGGAGCAGATCGACGGTCTGCCCGACAGCTATTATGCGCCGCCCGCCACGGTTCTTGATCCCGTCGAGCGGATCGAGAGCGCCGATCGCTTTTTCCGCAATACCGGCGCAGTCATCCGGCACGGCGGCAACCAGGCCTACTATTCCCCGGTCATGGACTATATCCAGATGCCGCCGTTCGAGGCGTTTCGCGATGCGGCCGGATACGCGGCCGTCCTCAGTCATGAGGCGACGCACTGGACGGCGGCGGAGCACCGTGTAGGACGTGACCTGTCGCGCTACACCAAGGACCGGACCAATCGGGCCCGGGAAGAGCTCATTGCCGAGCTCGGCAGTTGCTTCCTCTGCGCCGATCTTGGCATCGCACCGGAACTTGAGCCGCGGCCGGACCACGCTTCTTATCTGCAGTCGTGGTTATCGCTGCTGGCCAACGACAAGCGGGCGATATTCCAAGCAGCGGCTCACGCACAGCGTGCGGTGAGCTTCCTTCATTCCTTGCAGCCGGGGACGGATATGAAGGCTGCGGCCTGACCTTCAAGCGCGGTCGTCACCACCGGTGGCGGCCGCGTGGTCCATATCACGCTGATCGCTCAGACCTTGCGCAATGTCAGCATCCAGCCTTCCCCAGATCGACGGTTTTGCAGTGTCGGGCTTGGGTTTGCGGGACGGTTTGCGTTCGACGATGAACGGCTTGGTCTGCTGACGCATTTGTCCTCCAGGCTAAGATTCGCGAGCGCAACGATATCGCAAAGGGCGCAGTCAGCAAGCGGGCCAATGTTAGCTGGAGCGCTTGTCCCCTGATGAAGCAGACGATGAGGGCGGTCCTGGCGTCCATGGCGCGGGATGGCCTTCGTACCCAAGGCAAGCGCAGCGGTACGCCATTGCCATATCCCTTCCGTCAGATTTCCGGCAACCCATCTGCGGGCTCGATGAGGCATGTCTGACCGGAGACCGGCTGCGCCTCGATCGTCTTCCCGCAACGGCCACGACCACTTTTCTTACCCCTGCCGGCTGCGCCGCCATTCCTCTCCAACTAACAAAAGTGGCAGTTGCCGCCCTCCACTGTGTTCCGGCCCTATCAGGTGCGGTCCGATCGTCACCGGTCTTTGCGACAGCCATCGAGGCCGCGATGGGCGCGGCCCGAACACGAGAAAAGGAATACGACAATGGCAACCATCGGCACCTTCACCTCCACCGAAAACGGCTTAGGTCACGTCGCCAGAAGTGTCCTTTAGTGCTGTCGTTTCGGGTCTTGGCACACAGACGTCCGGGTCAAGCGTTCCCGCAGCGTAGCGAGGACAACGCTTGAGGCGGCGGCGACACCTTAAGCTTGTCCATGGGGTGCAGGCATTGTCCTGCACCCTTGCCACGTGGCGAACGGGAGAGCGCGAGGGGAACCCCTCGCGTCCAAAGGAAGACTCGCGCCGGAGGCGCTCCGCTTATTCTTTCTTAAGGCGCTGTCATCTGTCCGTTTCGTCGAAGACATAAAGTCCTGGACGATGTCGATGTCCTTTTGCGCCTCCGGGCGCTTTGCCCCCGGAGGTGCAATGGTTTCGATTGTACGGGCGGCGCCCGGTGTTGATGGGATTCCGGCCGGATTTCCGATTTTGCTCGACGCGCAGATGTCGATTTTGGAACCGGCCTTCAGTTATTTGCTCGAACTCGCCACTATCCCCGGCCGCTCTCACGCGCTTGAGACGCTGCGGACGTATAGCGAGCACCTGCATGATTGGTTCGACAGCCTGGAGCAGAGCGGGCTGGACTGGCGCTTCACGGACGAAGGAGCCATCGCCGCCTACCGCAATCGGATGCTGTCGGCACCCAGCCCTCATACCGGGCGACCCTATGCGCGCTCCACGGTGAATTATCGTGTCCGGACGATTTGTCGTTTTTATTCATGGGCGCATCGGCGGGGTCTGATCGATGCCATACCTTTTGATTATGTCGAGGTGTCGGTCCGGTCAGGACGCCGGCAGGGCATGCTGGCGCATCTGGATCACCGGCCGCTAACTGTGATGGCAAACATTTTGACGATTTCGGAGGTTGAGCGGCTGCCGCGACCGCTCCGGGTCGATCAGCTCCAATGCTTATTCCGGCATCTTGCCTCACCTTATGATTTGATCGCCGAGTGGGCTTTGGCAACCGGCATGCGCCGTAAGGAGCTATGCGGCTTGCAGCTTCATCAGGTGCCGAGCGTCGCTCATCTCGATATAGATGAGACCCCACTCATCGGGGTGCCGCTGACTGTCACAAAGGGGGATCGGCCGCGAACCGTCTATCTGCCGCTGCGACTGATCGATCGGACCCACTGGTATGCGGGGGAGCAACGCGCGGTGCTGGTGAAGCGGCGGAGATCCGAACCCGGGTACCGTCCGCCAACGGCGCTTTTCCTCAACAGCAACGGCGATCCGGTTTCAAGAGCGAGGTTTTCAGCCGCGTTCGGGGCCGCCTTTGAGGCGGCGGGGCTGACGGGATCTGGCCATTGGCTGCGCCATACCTTTGCGATGACCATGCTGGTGCGCCTACAAAAGCAGGCGGTGACGAAGCCGGATCTCAATCCGCTGAAGATTGTGCAAGTCTTGCTCGGCCATGCGTCGATCCAGTCGACAGCTATCTACCTGCGCTGCGTGGAACTCAACGCCGATGCACTCGCCGAGAGTCTTGCCTACCTCTACGGCGAGTTGGTGCCCGATGACCGCCCGTAAGAGAAGCCCGATTGATCGCCGCTTCTCGGTTCCCGCCGCGCAGTCGGAGATCGCAGTTTCCCGGCTATTGACGAACACGATCATTTTCATCGATGCGTGGGGCAAGCCCGAGCAACGCTTCGACCTCGATCAACTCATTGGCCTGCCAGCTGATCTGCGAGAGCTTCTGATCGACGCCTTTCGCGAGCATTGTGCCGGTCAGAGGCTGGCTACGCGTCGCACGGCCTGGGGAGCAGTCCGCCGTTTCGCCCGCTTCGTCGCGGCCGATGGCATGATCAGACAAGCCGGCGACGTCGATACGGCTGCGATCGGCCGCTATGTTCTCTGGCTCCGCAAGGAGGGCACCTCGCGAGCGGCGCGTGGCGCGCATGCCATCGCCTTCGATCTCCTGCGTCCCTTGCTGTTATGGTGTCGGCGCAACAGACCAGGTGTGCTTCCTGCCAATCTCGACATTCCGTGGAACGCGTTTCCGGGCCGCCGGACCAGTCAACAACCACGACGCAGGCTCTCCGCCGACGAGATCAAGGCGATCCTTCGTGCCTGCTACGAGGAGATCGATGAAGCATGGGCGCGGTTTCAGCATGGTCAGGAGGTCATCCGCCGTCCCGAGCTCCCGCCGAAGACGCTGCGCGGTCAGGGCCTCGACCGATGGATATGGCGCATTTCCAGGATTGAAGGTGGTCTGATGCCGGACGTCGCTGCCTTGGAGGAGCACGGCATCAAGTCCAGCACATTGGTCAAGTATTGGGGCGGCTCCCGCACCATGACTCAATATTTCCACATCACCACCGATACGCTCGTTCCGTTCTTTCTGGCTATCGCCATCCAGACCGCTGCCAACCCCGAGGCGCTCCGACATATTCACCGCGATTGCCTCGTTCCTCACCCCCTCGATGAGCACCGTGTCATTATCGACTGGACCAAGGCTCGGACCGGTGCCCGGCTCCAGAAGGCGCAGCGCCGCTCCTTCGACCGGCGACGGCGCTACGCCGCACCGAATCTGATCGAGATGATGCTGGCCCTGACCGCGCCTATCTCCGCCACGGCGCTGCCCGCCGAACAGGATCATCTGTTCCTGACTCGCAGCATCTTCAGGGAGCACGTTCGTCGCTCCCTTCGCAGCCGCACCGGGATCATCGAGCATTCCGTCCTCAGGCGGGCAATCCTCAGGTTCATAAAACGCGCAAACCGCCGGATCGAAGAATGGAATGCGGCACATCCAGATAAACTACGCGACGCGATCGCCAATTTTGGTCCGGCGCTGTTTCGAGGGACTGTCGCCACCGCGCACTACCGTGCCTCGGGCGGCGATGTTCTCGTCGCGCAATCGCTTCTGAACCATGCAAGTGTCGCGACAACCGAGACCTATCTCAAGGGCGAGGAGACGACACGGTTCCAGCGCCAGACGATCGCTCACCTGCAAGAGACGATGATCGCCTGGGTACGTGGGTCTGCTGAAGACGAGCCGGCGCCAGCATCCGGCGAGTCCCGTGCCACTGTCCTTTTCGGTCACGATTGTCTCGCCCCTGTCGTTTCCGGCCGCGACGGCGGCGAGCGCCTGTGCCCGCATTTCGGCGGATGCCTTGCCTGCCCGGGCCTCGTCATTCCGATCGACCCCGAGCATCTGGCCCGTATTCTCGCGGCCAGAGGCCGCCTCGAGCAGGCTCGTATCCGGCTCGATCCACGGCGCTGGAGCCTGCTCTATGCGCCATCATGGAAGATCATCACCCAAGATATCCTTCCTGACTTTCCATCGGAGATGCATGAGGTCGCACGCGAACTCGCCGCAAACATGCCGGCCCTGCCGGAACTGGAGTGATCATGTCGGCGCTAGGCCAGCAGATTTCCCATCGTGACGTCCTTCGGCCTATATCGTCGCGGTCGTTCTGGAGCGATCCTCAATGGCATTTCGACAAGCCACGTGCCGATTTGCGATCCCATCAGCTTCTCATCGACTGGGCCTTCGAACTGCCGGACGGCGGTCGCTTCACCGATGAACGGTGGCGGCAGTGGCTGGAAGACGCGCGCGCTTTCATATGGTCGCTTCACGTCGATCCGCCGTCGGGCCGACGGCAGGCACGGCCACGAACATTGGTGACGACAGCGCTCAAGCTTCGTCTTCTGATCCGGTGGATGACGGAGCAGAGCATGCGCGGTTTCGACGAAATGGATCGCGATGCGGCCGAGCAGTTCATGCAGCATGTGGCGGTAAGGC
This sequence comes from Oryzifoliimicrobium ureilyticum, assembly GCF_037199735.1. NCBI lineage: Bacteria > Pseudomonadati > Pseudomonadota > Alphaproteobacteria > Hyphomicrobiales > Rhizobiaceae > Oryzifoliimicrobium > Oryzifoliimicrobium ureilyticum. Next base: position 30,725 of record NZ_JBBBVQ010000029.1, read on the forward strand.
AAACGCATTCTGGCGAGTCGATCAGGCCAAGCACCAGGCAGGCCTACGCCAACCTTCTCATCACCCTTTATCAGCAAAGGGCCAAGCTCGCCTCTCCACCTCCGGAGAGCCCCTTCGGTGATGAACGGGCCAGCCGGTTCTCCGGCTTCCGTCGTCACACCGTCCGCCGCTTGCCCTTCACGCCGGACGCCATCGCTGTTCCCCTCATATCGGCAGCAATCCGGCTGATCGGTCAACCCGCTGACGACGTGATTGCACTGCGCGACCGCGTTGTTCCTGCCCGCCTGGATGCTCAGGGGCAATCGCTGTTCATCCACCGGGCGGCAGTCCGGACTCTTGTGTCCTCCTTCCGCTTTTCCAAGCTCGACGGTGAGCAAGCCCCGTGGCACGCCCCACTCTCCGGGGTGAAGGAACTGCGGTTGCTGATCAACCGGATTCAGGAGGCATGCTTTGTCACCATCGCTTATCTGGTCGGCGCACGGGTCTCCGAGATCCTGACACTGGAGGCGGACTGCATTGAGGAGTATTCTTCGGCGGATGGCAGCGAAGCATTCGCCTATCTCCGCGGGCGGATATTCAAAACCACAGCAGGCGAGGCCGGAACGCAGCACCTGTGGCCGGCTCCGCCGCCTGTCCAGCGCGCGGTCGAGGTGTTGCACCGTCTCTCGGAGCCATATCGCGCCGAGACAGGTCGATCGGAACTCTGGCTCTCCCTCGCTGGCAGCGGCATCATCGACGCTCGAACCCCGGACGTCATCACCGCCGCTTCCCTCATTATCCGGTTGAATGAGCGGTTTGCGCCTTTCGTCGACTTGCCCCGCAATGAGGACGGCTCCGTCTGGCATCTGACCACACATCAGGGCCGCAAGACCTTTGCCCGTTTCGTCGGCAAGCGCGACCGCACCGGCCTTCACGCCCTCCAGCACCATTTCGGGCATGTGACCCGCATCATGACCGATAGCGCCTATGTCGGTACGGATTTCGACCTTGGCGAACTCGTCGATGCGCAGACACTGGAGGAGACGCACAACGCTCTGGAAGAGCTGCTTACCTCCGCTCGCCTCAGCGGCAAGGCCGGGCGGCTGATGTCTTCGCGATCACGTTTCCGAGGCCGCACCCGCGACGGTGAGCTTGCCGCCTATGTCGACTTCCTGATCGAGGACAGCGGCATGCGTCTCGGCGTCTGTGACTGGGGCTATTGCGTCTATCGTGCGGAGACCGCAGCGTGCATGGGCGACGAACGCGGCCCGAACCCGCTCTGGCGCACCGAGAGCACCTGCGCGAGCTGCGCCAATTTCGCCGTCACGGATCGCCATCGGCCCGTCTGGCAGGCACGCCTTGAACGCAATCTCGCACTGATTGGCGACCAGCGCCTCGACGAGGCTAGCCGTGCCCTTGCCAGAACGCGCATCGCCGAATGCGAGCGCATCCTTTCCGATCTGCCCGCAGCAGGGAGACCCCATGGTGAAGTCACATGACAAGCGTATGGAGGCGACTGCCGAGAAGCTGCGCGCCGCGCTCGATCGCCTCATCCAGGGGGATGGAAAACGCTCCATCGTCCCGGCCTCGCGCCTGACGGTTGCGGCACTGGCGCGCGAAGCCGGCGTTGGCCGCAATGCCATCTATAGCAACCACCGCGCCATTCTCGACGATCTCAACCAAGCCCTCCAGCGGCAGAGCCGGCCCGACCGGGGCCACCGCGTCGAAGACAGGATTTCTGACCAACGCAGCATGATGGACGAGATGCAGGCGCAGATCCGACAATTGGTAACCGAGAATGCCGGGCTCATGCGGCGAGCCATTGAAGCAGAGCGTCGCGCCGACAGGGCTGAACGCCGCAGCGCATTGTTGACGAAGGAGGTCGACACGCTTCGCCGTCCTACGCTGCTGCGGCCACCGGATGAGTGATGCGTGTGGCGCTGAACAGTGATGTTAGCCAGCCCGTTCTCATGCAATCCATCGCCGGCGCTGACTTAGTTGATCTTTACAGGACGGAAGCAGGCGAGGCACATCTTCCTTCTTGTCGTCACGGGTTGTTCGGACATGATGCAGGGATGGAGCGCGGTTTCCGGCGTTTGGTCACCGACCGGTTTCCACCGTCATGCACCAGGTGCCTTCTCCTCCATAAAGCTGCCCGAGACGCGTCCACTGCGGCCTTTCTTGTTGGCGTATCTCACACCGGGTTAGCCTGCTGTGCAGCCCGACCTCGATCCCGCAACAGCGCGATGCCGACCTTCTTCCCCGCCGTACTCGGCTAAAGCCTGCGCGCGGCTTCCTCGCGATAGCCAAGAAGCTCGTCCCTGCGCTGCCCTCCATTGCATTTCGGCCCTTCGGGTGCGGGCCGGTCGCCCGGTGCTCTCCGATCGCCATCAAGGCCGCGGTGGTCGCGACCTGATACAGCAACGGAGAAGACAAATGGCTCAGATCGGCACTTTCACCCGCAACGAAGACGGCTCTTTCGCCGGAGTTATCAAGACCCTCAACCTCAACATCAAGGCCCGCCTGGTCGTGGCCGAGAAGGAAAGCGACAAGTCGCCCGACCTTCGCGCTCTCGCGGGCACCATCGAGATCGGCGCAGGCTGGAAGAAGACCGCCAAGGAGACCGGCCGCGAATATCACTCGGTCAAGCTCGACGACCCGAGTTTCCCCGCTCCAATCTACGCCAGCCTCGTCGAGAACGAGGACGGTTACGCCCTCATATGGTCACGCTGAGGTGACCAATTGCAGGACGCGGCGCTCCACTCCGGAGCGCCGCAGTTCCGCAAAGGGTGAGCCCTCGGAGAGGCTCTTCGACAGTTCATCAAGCCGGAACGGACTGTGCGACACCTTGGTGCCGCCGCGCCGGCTCGGCCTGATGAAGATAAACGGCGAAGGTGTCCCAAGGTGGGGTGGTGGAGAGTTGCCACAGTATCCGCCCGACCTCGCCGCGATGATATCCTCCATGCAGGGCAACATGGGTCAGCATTTCCTCCCTGGTCATGTAGCCCTTGTCGCCATCGGTGAAGCTAAACGGGATCGCCTCGGCCAGAGTCTCGGGCGCGACGCCGCGAAGGTAATTGAGATACCATTGATCGGACGATGTTACCGCAGCGCGCAGTTCGCCCAACGTCGGCGTATCGTCCGTGTTGTCGGATGTGTAGCCATGCTGCGCACCGGTGAGATGAGCTGCGAAGATCCGAGCCACGACATAATAGTGGTTGATCAGGCGCAAGGCGGTGTGCAGCTCGGCCTTGTGCTGCTCCTGATCCAAAGTCGTCAATTTGTCGAACAGGTCATCATTGGCCCAAGCGTGATAGCCGTAGAGTTTTTGCAGCAATGTGCTCATGAGATCGGCCCTTCCAAGTTTTCCGAATGTGAGTAATTTACTCACATTCTGTACAAGGAGCGTCCTTTGTCTACTCGCATTGCAAAGCAGCAACCGGACATGCGCAAGAAGCCGCGACAGGCCCGTTCCCGTGCCACGGTAGAAGCGATCCTTCAGGCTGGAGCTCGCGTTTTGAGCGATGAAGGCTGGGCCGGTTTCACGACGAACAAGGTCGCAGACCTGGCTGGAGTGAGCATCGGCTCGCTGTACCAGTATTTTCCGGACAAGCTTTCTTTGGTCGATGCTATCCGTCGGCGGCATCTTGATGACTGCATAGCCGTCATGCGGCGATCCAGAACCGAAGGGCTGTCACCTGTGCAGTTTGTGGCGAACCTCGTTCGCGCCATGATCGCCGCCCATAGCATCTGCCCCGGCCTACATAGGGTACTGCTCGATGAAGCCCCAAGCTCGGATGACTATCGCAATCCCAACAGCGAATTTGAGATCGAATATATCGGTTACTATGCAGAGGCCGTAGCTACCTATCGGAACAGCCAGCTCGGCGAGAGCGATCGAACCGCCGCGCTGATCATTTCCGATGCGATAGACGGGGTGATCCACAATGCGGCGCGTCGCGGCATGTTGGCGGATCCGATGGTGCAAAGCGAACTTATTCGGTTGGTCAGCCTGTACATCAATGATCGAGGTGAAGCATCAGGTTGGCCTACATCAATCCGGCAAAAGGACACATCGGAAGTGTCTTTCAACGAATAAATAAGCTATACCAATAACTTATATCTAAAATGACAGTTGGAAGCTGACCTAAACCGGCTTCACCGGCTCCATCCGTACCCTCGCCCTCAACGTCAAGGCCCGCATCGCCCGGGTCGAGAACTCCTCCGACAAGGGCCCGCAGTTCCGCGTCTACGCCGGCAGCGTAGAACTGGGCGCCGCCTGGCAGAAGACCTCCGAGCAAGGCCGCGACTACCTCTCGGTCAAGCTCGACGATCCGAGCTTCCCGGCTCCAATCTACGCGACACTCGCCGAGGTCGAAGGCGAGGATGGCCTCCAGCTCATCTGGTCCCGGCCGAACCGGGACTGATCGGCATCACGAGGCTCCGCCACCGGCGGAGCCCTCTCCTCTGACCGAAATATCAAAGCCGTACCCGGCATCGAGCCAAGGCTGGCTTTTTTGGTGCCATAAGGAGGGGAGGAAAAACTGCTCAGTATCCGGTGATGATGCCAACGGGACTGCCGTCGTCAAGGATGAGCGGTACCCCCAATTTCGAATTGGCAGCAGAGCCGCCAACACGAAATCGGCTCCCCCACTCCCCCGCGCTGCCGGTCGCTTCGGTGATCCCTGACATCGTCTTTCACATAGCAGATCAGACGATAACCTACGGACTCGAACGCCACATTGACGAACTTCGTGCCGAACTGCGTAATGCTGTCGATCCTTGCGAGCGCCACCAGATCGAAGCCGAGCTCGATTTCGCACAGGCGGAGCTGATGCTGGCGATTGCCGAGATGGACGGCAGGATTGAAATGGAGCCACCGTTCTGGGGGGCCTTCATCTGATCGGGAAAGCCCCACTTGCCAGAGTGGGACTTTCAATAGCAAGGCTCACTTGTTCAGTGCATCCTTGAGCGCCTTTGCAGGCGCAAACGTCAGCTTGTTGGAAGCCGCAATCTTCATGGCTTCTCCAGTTGCTGGATTGCGCCCCTCGCGCTCAGGCGACGCCTTCACTTTGAATTTTCCGAAGCCGGGGATTGAAGTTTCTGTGCCAGCTACTGCTGCATCCGTAATGGCCCGGAAGACAGCTTCGACGATCGCCTTGCCCTGAGCCTTGGTCAGGTCATTGTCGACGGCGATCTTGTCAGCGATTTCGTTGGCAGTGGTCATGGAATTTCCTCGAGAAAAGGGACAATGTATAATCCGTGTCAGCTTCCGGGGTAGTTGTCATCGGCGCCGATCGCTGCGTCGCTCAGATTAACTGGCTTTCCACAACTCGTTTTGGCTTGTAGCCTCGCTTGCGTTTCTCTCGTAGAACATTCAGGAACAGAGCGACAGCATCGTGTTCGTTGTCGAAAAGATGGATGATCTGCTGCCCGCGCGTTCCGATCCGTCCCCAGGAACGCACAAGCGACACTTGCCCAAAGAGTGTGGGTTGGACCGCGAGCGCGTAAAACCGCGCCATGTTCTTTTGAGGCGCGATGCGTTCGACATAAAGGTGATAGGGCTGCGTGATCATGAACATAGAATCGCGCCAACCGGATCCGGCGTCCAACGAGAGTTTTGAATCGAACGAGGCTCACCGATTCATGGCGTTGATCAGTGCCACAGTTCCAGCACACCGGCTGCGACGTGTTCCCTCCCAGCTCCGAGCCAGGCCTTCGGCAACGAGCATGTCGCTGACAAATCGAAGGCCACGATAGACGACCCTAAGCTTGCGGCCGAAGCGGTCCTCGTCCCTCACTTGCTCCTGACCACGAGCGGTCCCGAGTTGAGTATTTCGAGCAGACGCTGCTTTGCTACAATACCGCGCTGGCGTTCACGCTCGCATCTCGAAGGGCTCAGTTCCAGCGTGTCGATGTCGGCAATCCTGACCTTCGTGCCTCGGAGCTAGAATGTATCTCCATCCATGAGGCATGGTTTCCTCTGCCCGTTTCCGCAAAACGAGAATGTCTGGTTTGGGGTCATCAGTTGCTGCGCTGACCCCGCGTTTGCGAAGCTGCAGACTGTCACGATTGCGACGGCGGCGCAGGCCGGAGATGTTCTCAATCTTTGACCTTCTATTCTTTGCTCGGATTCGTCTCCCCGGCCTCTGGGTGTTTCATGGCCAGCCTGTGGAACCGGTTCTCTCTAACGCAGGACCTCATATCTTGTCGACGAAACCAGATCGCGCGCCCGCATCGCAGCGGCGCGTTGCCGGCCGTGAACACGATCTGTTCGTCGGCGCGCATGCGAAGCACTTCATGCGGCTGGATCAGCGGTCTCGCGGCAAGCTGCTTCGAGCGTGTGCGCGACGATCCGCGAGACTGGAAACTGCGGCTGACCTGATCGATCTCGACCGTCGTTGTGCCGCAGCGCCGTGATATATACTCCGCGGTCTCCGGATCGTTGATCGCAGCAAACGAGATCCAGCTCGCGCTCTCGAACCACTTGCTCGAAGCGTCGCGGCCGCCGTAGGTTTCGCGGAGTTGGCCGATCGACTGGAAGATCATTGTCAGCGCGATGCCGTATTTCCGGCCTGCGTCGCGTGCGGTCTCGAGGATCCTCAGATAGCCGAGACGCGCCACTTCGTCGAGCAGGAAAAGGGTCCGCCCCTTCACATCACCGTTGCGGTTATAGATCGCGTTCAGCAGTGAACCGATGACGACGCGCGCAAGGCCCGGATGGGCTTCCAGCACTTTCAGATCGATCGCGATGAAAATGTCGGTCTCGCCGTTGGCGAGATCGTCGGTCGAGAGACTGTCGCCGGAGACCAGAGCGGCATAGTTCAGGTAGGACAGCCAGTGCGTTTCCTTGACTGCATTGGCGTACACACCAGAAAACGTCTCGGGCGTCATGTTGACGAAGGCGGCGACGTTCTCTTTCACGAAGGCGGACTCCGACCCTTCATAGATCTTCGTCAGGCGTGCCCGAAGCTGCGGCTCGGGTTGGGACAGGTTGGCGCGGACACGGCGCAAAGTCTGGTCTTTTTCAGCCGTGTGCCCCGACAGGCAAACGTCGGCGATCAGCGCCGTCAAAAGCTGCATCGCCGAGGCCCTGAAGAAGTCGTCGCGGGCGGACGCGGTGCGCGCATTGTCGGTCATGATCCACGTGGCGACGGCAACAATATCCTCTTCTTTCGTATTGCCATGACGGCCAATCCAGTCCAGCGCATTGAAGCCGACACCTGACGCTGTGGGATCGAGTACGATCACTTTCCGGCCCGTCTGGCGCCTGTGCTCACTGACCATGGGAGCGACCTCGCTCGACGGATCCAGCACAACGAGACCGCCACCCCATTTGAGCGCGGTCGGGATTGTTACCGAGGTCGTCTTGAAGCCACCGGAACCGGCGAAGACAATGCCATGCGACGAGCCGAAGGAGCCATCGAAGCAAAGCAGCGATGACTTACCTCCGACACCCCAACTCTGCGGATCACCGGCACGAAACGGCAGAGCGGCAACGCCATCGCGATCGACACGATATCGCTCGCCGATGACGATTCCGCCGTGCTCCGTAAACAGCTCCGCGGCCTCATGCATCTTCATCCAGTCGGCCTCGCCATGGATTGCTCGCCTGCCACCGATCCGCTTCGGTGCTACCATCGCGAAGGCGGCATTCCCCTTGATCGCGACCCGCAAGGCGAAGACGCTTCCAATGAAGGCGACGCCGGCGCCGATGATCGTTGCCGGATCAGCATAGGCGAGAACCGATTGTTTGGCCGGTACGTCGCTGGCAATACCGGCCTGCCGGATCGCCTCGCGTGTCATGGCGATGATGATGACCACAGCATTTCCTGTCAGCACGCTCAGCCCGGCAACCTTGATATTCGTCGATCCGTTGGCGGCAAAGAGCGTGACGACGCCGATCACGGCGGGAACAATATAAGGCAGGGCGAGCCCGACCCGGCCCAGCAGCAGCTTCGCTTGCGCCGATGTTCCGAGTGCAGCCAGTCGATGTTCCATGCCAGACGTCAGGACCATCGCCGCGATCATGATCGCCGCCGGCAGGACCAAGAGCAGCAATCTATTCACTGTCATTGCCGAAGGCCTCCGCGCCGATTGCTGTCAGGCGGGACTTTTCCGTCTCGTCGCCTTTGATGCGTCTCCCGGCTTCGATCAGCAGGCCGAGCAACAGAGAACGCTTTTCGTACCGCAGTCCCGCCTTGACGATCAGGCCGCCGAGTTCGATCTTTTCGCGCGTGTCCTTTTTGCGCGCCTCTGTCGTCGTTGATTTCGCCATCCGCTCAAGCCTCAACAGTCCCGCCCGCATCCGCGCGAGCCGGCTGCGTCGCGGACGGGTCACTGCCGCTCCTGCTCTCGCCAGCATACTTTCTTCCGGTCGCAGCACCTTTGTCTCCGCGAAACCGTCTAGCGGTCTCCTCGAACGCTGCCTGAAGCTCGACCTCGTCGATCTCGATCTCCCCAAGGCCGGCCTTCAGCGCGATGCGTCCGATGCGTTCGGCTTCACGGGTCTCAGCTTGCTTGAGCTGATCCTGCAATCTGGCGATTTCTTCCCTGATCCTCGATGACGGCTTCTTCATTCCGGTTGCTCCTCTGAACTCTGGGCATTGCTCTTGCGACGCCCAGATTCTTCCGGATGCGCAGAAAAGGACATCTGCAGATCTGCAGATCGCCAGGGGCGATGCTTTAGTGAATGATCCCGGCCGTTCCGAGGGAATGGTTCCAAGGGCGCAATTATACGTCGCGATGCGACGTGTTGCTTTCAGCCGTGGCGGGGCCATGTGGCCCCTGCCGCTCCGGACGAACGACGTTCGAACCAGGAGTTTCCTTCGCCGTGGCCATCGCCCATTTCTCAGCCAGCATTGTCAGCCGCGGCTCCGGCCGCAGTGCCGTGCTGTCTGCGGCCTACCGGCACTGTGCAAAGATGGAATACGAGCGCGAGGCGCGCACGATCGACTACACCCGCAAGCAGGGCCTGCTGCACGAGGAGTTTGTCCTTCCCGCTAGCGCCCCGAAATGGGTTCGCTCCCTGACCGGTGATCGTTCTGTCTCCGGAGCGTCGGAAGCCTTCTGGAACAAGGTCGAAGCGTTCGAGAAGCGTGCCGATGCGCAGCTTGCCCGTGACCTGACGATTGCCTTGCCGCTCGAACTGTCAGCGGAGCAAAACATCGCCCTGGTCCGGGATTTTGTCGAAAAACACATTATCGCCAAAGGCATGGTCGCCGACTGGGTTTATCACGACAATCCCGGTAATCCGCATATCCATCTGATGACCACGCTGAGGCCTTTTACGGAGGAGGGGTTAGGCTCGAAGAAGGTCCCTGTCATTGGCGACGACGGCCAGCCGGTAAGAACGAAGTCCGGAAAAATCCTCTACGAACTCTGGGCCGGATCGACTGATGATTTCAACGTGCTGCGGGATGGGTGGTTCGAGCGACAGAACCATCATTTGGCGCTTGCTGGGATCGATCTTCGCATCGACGGGCGTTCTTACGAGAAGCAGGGAATTGATCTCGAGCCCACTATTCATCTCGGCGTCGGGGCCAAGGCGATCGAGCGCAAGGCAGAGCAACAGGGCGTCCGGCCGGAGCTCGAACGGATCGAGCTGAACGAGCAGCGACGCACGGAAAACGCCCGCCGGATTCTGAAGAATCCCGCTATTGTGCTCGACCTGATCACGCGTGAAAGGAGCGTTTTCGACGAGCGCGACGTGGCCAAGGTCCTGCATCGCTATGTCGACGATCCTGCAGTCTTCCAGCAGTTGATGCTGAAAATTATCCTAGCCCCAAAGGTGCTCCGGCTGCAGCGCGACACGATCGACTTTGCCACCGGTGAGAAAGTGCTGGCGCGCTACTCGACGCGTGCGATGATCCGGCTCGAAGCGACGATGGCACGGCAGGCCAAGTGGCTGTCGGCTAAGAAAACGCATGCCGTCTCCGAGGCTGTACTGGATGCGACGTTCAGGCGGCATGAACAGCTCTCCGATGAGCAGAAGGCAGCCATCGAGCGCATTGCAGCGCCTGCCCGAATCGCTGCCGTCGTCGGGCGCGCCGGGGCCGGCAAGACCACGATGATGAAGGCGGCCCGAGAGGCGTGGGAGCTGGCCGGATATCGCGTCGTTGGCGGCGCGCTTGCAGGCAAGGCAGCTGAGGGTCTGGAGAAGGAAGCCGGGATCGCGAGCCGGACGCTTGCGTCATGGGAGCTGCGCTGGAACAGCGGCCGTGACGTTCTGGACGACAAAACGATCTTCGTCATGGACGAGGCCGGCATGGTGGCGTCGAAACAGATGGCTGGATTCGTCGATTCCGTCGTAAGGACGGGTGCGAAGATCGTGCTGGTTGGCGATCCCGAACAGCTCCAGCCGATCGAGGCGGGGGCCGCTTTCCGCGCCATTGTCGATCGCATTGGCTATGCCGAGCTCGAAACCATCTATCGCCAGCGCGACGACTGGATGCGGAGGGTATCACTCGATCTTGCGCGCGGCAATGTCGAAAAGGCTCTCGTTGCCTATGAAGGTCAGGGCAGGGTGCTCGGCTCTCGTCTGAAGTCCGAAGCCGTCGAGAGGCTGATCGCCGATTGGAACCGCGACTACGACCAGTCAAAGACGACGCTGATCCTCGCCCATCTGCGCGGCGACGTTCGCGTCCTCAATGTCATGGCTCGCGAGAAACTCGTCGAGCGCGGCGTTGTCGGGGAAGGTCATGTCTTCAAGACGGCTGACGGCGAGCGCCGTTTCGATGTCGGCGACCAGATCGTCTTCCTGAAGAATGAGGGATCGCTTGGGCTCAAGAATGGCATGATCGGCCATGTCGTAGAGGCCGCTACAAACCGCATCGTTGCAACGGTGGGCGAGGGCGATCAGCGCCGACAGGTAATCGTCGAACAGCGGTTCTACAACAATCTCGATCACGGCTACGCGACGACGATTCACAAGAGCCAGGGCGCCACGGTCGACAGGGTCAAGGTGCTTGCTTCCCTGTCCCTGGACCGGCATCTGACCTATGTGGCGATGACCCGTCACCGGGAGGATCTGCAGCTCTACTACGGGACGCGGTCCTTCGCCTTCAATGGGGGCTTGGCCAAGGTTCTATCCCGAAGGAATGCCAAGGAGACGACGCTCGATTACGAGCAACGCCAGCTCTATCGCGAGGCGCTGCGCTTCGCGGAAAACCGCGGCCTGCACATCGTCCAGGTCGCGCGCACGCTGGTCCGCGACCGGCTTGACTGGACTCTGCGCCAGAGGGCGAAGCTTGTCGATCTCGGCCAGCGGCTTGGCGCTTTCGCCGCACGCCTTGGCTTCACCCAAACCTCGAAGACCCAAACGATGAAGGAGGCCGCACCCATGATTGCAGGCATCAAGACATTTTCCGGCTCTGTTGCCGATACGGTCGGTGACAAGCTTGGCGACGATCCCGCCCTGAAACGGCAATGGGAAGAAGTCTCGGCGCGCTTCGCTTATGTCTTCGCCGATCCCGAAACCGCCTTCCGGTCGATGAACTTCGATTCTGTCCTGGCAGACAAGGAGATGGCGAAACAGGTCCTGCAAAAGCTCGGGGCGGCGGCGGAGACTTTCGGTCCATTGAAGGGCAAGACCGGCATTCTTGCGGGCAAGGTAGAGCGGGAGGCGCGTCGCGTCGCGGAGGTCAATGTCCCGGCCTTGAAGCGGGATCTTGAGCAATATCTTCGGATGCGCGACACCGCCGCATTGAGGCACCAGGCGGACGAGCAGGCCCTGCGCCAACGCGTTTCGATCGACATTCCGGCGCTGTCACCGGCAGCGCGTGTTGTGCTGGAGCGGGTGCGTGACGCTATCGACCGCAACGATCTCCCGGCGGCGATGGCGTACGCACTCAGCAATCGCGAGACCAAGATTGAAATCGACGGCTTCAACCGGGCGGTGACCGAGCGGTTCGGGGAACGGACGTTGCTGAGCAACGCGGCGCGCGAGCCTTCTGGAGCGCTGTACGAAAAACTCTCCGAGGGCATGAATACGGAACAGAAGAAGCAGCTGAAACAAGCCTGGCCGGTGATGCGGACAGCGCAACAGCTTGGCGTCCACGAGCGCACCGTCCAGTCGCTAAGACAAGCCGAGGAACAGCGTCTTACCCAGCGCCAGATGCCGGTGCTGAAGCAATGAGGCAGAGGGGGATTCTTCTGTTTCTGGCGGCTGCCGCCGTCATCATGTCCGCACTGGCGGCGACGGCGTTCGCGGGTGGCTATCGTCTCAACCTGACCCCCAGCGAGCCGCTCGGCCTCTGGCGCATCGAGGAGCTTCAGCGTCCGGTCGCCATCGGTGATCTGGTGTTTCTGTGCCCGCCCATGACGGCTGTCTTCGCAGACGCATGGCGGCGTGGATATCTGCGCCGAGGGCTGTGCGCCGGCGGAGTCGCGCCGTTGATTAAGACGGTCGCAGCACTTCCCGGACAGCGTGTCGATATCACTGATCACGTGCTCGTCGAAGGTCGCCTGGTTGCCGCATCGTCGGTATGGCGCACGGATGGCGAGGGCAGGGCGATCAACCCCGATCCTGGCGGTGTCGTGCCGCCGCACCATCTGTTTCTTCATTCACCCTTTGCGAGTTCTTATGACAGCAGATATTTTGGTCCGGTCCCGGATTCTGGTCTTCTCGGTCTGGCGCTCCCGGTCCTCACCTTCGATCCGTGATTGGAGTGGCGACTATATGCCCGTTCGCTGGAAATCTCCTCTTCTGATACTCGCGTCCATTGTTTGTGGGTGGATCGGCTGGAGCGGGGAGGTGCTTCTTCTCCCGCTCGCCATGTTCTTTCCCTTGCTCTGGTCAAAGGCGCCGTCGCGATCAATCGCGTCACTTGTGGCGGCGGGCTATTTCCTGGCGGCCTCTCGCGGGTTGCCCCGGGGCGTGGCCAACTTCTATAGCGCCGATCTTTGGCCGGGGCTCATGCTTTGGGTGATAGCTTCCGCATCCTTCGTCATCGTGCATGCAGTGTTCTGGACGAAACCTCGTTGCGGAAACACTCCCGGGAAGGAAGGAACGGACGCGGCGAGAGGGCTACGCTATCTCGCGGTCATGATGTTGATGGCACTGCCGCCTTTCGGCATTACCGGTTGGGCACATCCCCTGACAGCCGCTGGCGTCTTGTTTCCCGGCTGGAGATGGTGGGGAGTCGGCGCGACCGCGATCCTGTTGGTCGTCATGACCGGTCGAAGATGGCAAATCGCGGTCGCAGTCCTTGGAGCACTTTACGTCTGGTCCGCCACGAACTGGACGCCCCCGAAACTAACACCCGGCTGGATCTCCGTCGATCTGAAACACGGGGCGGAGCTCGGGCGCGATGGCTCGCTTCAGTATCACCGTGACCTGATCGCGACGGTGCGTGGGACAATTGCCGAACGGCCGGTCGCGCTTGTTGTGGTGCTTCCAGAGAGCGCGCTCGGTTTCTGGACGCCGACGGTGGCACGTCTCTGGCAACAAGGTCTCCGTGGCTCGGAAGTCACCGTCATCGCAGGTGCTGCCGTCGTCGACGCCAGGGGCTACGACAATGGCATGGTGACGATATCGGCCGATAGATCGAACATCCTCTATCGCGAGCGCATGCCGGTTCCCGGATCGATGTGGCAGCCGTGGTTGCAGTGGACCGGGCAGAGCGGCGGCGCGCGGGTGGACTTCTTCGGCAATCCGGTGGTCGAGGTTGCCGGAGTAAGGATCGCACCGATGATCTGCTACGAACAGCTCATTGTCTGGCCCGTCCTGCAATCGATGCTGCACGCGCCGCAAGTGATCGTTGCCGTCGGCAATGGCTGGTGGACCGAAAACACCTCGATCGTCGCCATCCAGAAAGCGAGCGTCTTTGCCTGGGCAAGGCTCTTTGGCCTGCCCGTCGTTATGGCCTTCAACACTTAGGGAGTACCTGGGATGCTCGATGCCGTCCTTGTCCAGCAATGCGCCGACACTTCCCTGAAGCCTGCGATTGTTGAGCAGTTCATCGCGAAGGCGGGATCTCAGGATCCGCTGGCTGTCACCGTGCGCTCCGGCAACCGGCTGGTGCTGGTGCCGAAGCCGACAACACCAGAAGAGGCCCTTGCTTTGGTCCGTGACAACCTCGGCCGCAACATCGTTCGCGTGGGTATCACCCAGTATCCTGCAGGCTTAGGCCTCATGGAGGCCGGGCAGTTGAAGCCGGAGATCGTCAACCCCTGTGAGAATATCCGCATGGGGACGGCGCTGTTCGCCAAGGTCTTTCGCATCATATCGAAATGGTATGGCAATCCCACGGCAAAGGACGTCCTGCCACAGGTCATGGATGATGCGGTCATCGCCTGGCGGACGGGATATTTCGAAGGAGTGGCGGTGTTCCGCGCCGAAGATCCAGGCGGGATAAAAGTCGCGGAGCCGAATCAGGATGAGCCGAGCGTCGAGCCGGCTACAGCTGGTGATGCGAGGCCGAACCAGAAGGAGAGCTTGGAGGCGACGAAATCCAACGGCCCAAGCGATCCAAATAAGGCGGGGATACGCGTCGATCTCTCCGAAATTAGGGGATCCAGGTAAGCGGAGTTTCCAGCAAACATAAAGCCATAGCGCAGAGGCAACTTTCGAAAGCAAAGAAATGGAAAATCGACAACTACAGCCATTACCATGGTCCTTGGCGATGTTGCGGCGCGTAGTAAGCGGAGCGGATTTATATGAGGCAGTTGCTCGTATTCGTGACCGCTACCAATTTGCTCATCTGGCTTTTTTGGTGGTCCGTCTCGCGGACCGGCCAGATCCCTATCCCTTCTATTGCACGACATATCCAGACGAATGGGTTTCCCTTTATCTTCGAAACAACTACTTCGAGATCGACCCCGTTATCGACCTCAGCAAAACAGCTTTCTTGCCCGTCGACTGGTTGGATCTGGATCACAGAACTCCGGAGGCTCGCAGCTTTTTTAAGGAGGCCAAATCGTTTGACATTGGCCGGAATGGTCTGACGGTCCCGATTAGAGGATCAGGTGGCGAACGCAGCCTCTTCTCTGCAACCTCGAACTTGCCGAGGCGAGAGTGGCGGAAACTACGCATGTCGAGCAAGCATGACCTTCAGGTTCTTTCCCATTATCTGCACGAGAAGGCGTTGTCCGTGTCGGGCCTTCGAAAAAACGGCGGCTACCGGAAACTGTCACGGCGAGAACAGGAATGCCTGCAGCTTCTGGCGCGGGGCCTCGTTTCGAAGCGCATCGCCGCCAGATTGCAAATTTCGGAGAATGCTGTCCGTCTCTATCTCAACTTGGCTAAACGCAAACTTGATGCCAAGACGCTCTATCAGGCCATCGCAAGGGCAAGCTTCCTCGAAATAATCCAGCCCTGAATCGCTCCAAAACTCAGTTCTCAGGGCCAACGGTCACGTCTTTTGCGTGGATCGAATTGAGGGTCAATCTCTCAATACCGGTAGATTGCCTCGGCCCTTGCTGGCGGTCAACTCTGCACAATCACCGATAGCTCACATGGATGCTCAAGCAGAGGGCTATCACCCGACCGGTGACGCCTGTTCGAACATGAATCAGGTCAGCACCCGTCATTCGGTTAGAACGAGGATCGTTTCATGGTGGATAGCAAGACTATTGATGCCTGGCGGAAGGCTCCGCGTCTAAATTCGTTCGCAACATTCTTTGAACAAACAGCAAGGGGGCTGGGCGGCGCGCCCGATCTGGGTAGGCCGGAGCCGGAAATGGATCTTCTGTCGTTCGATCTTGATTGTATGACATTCTGGGACACTCACCGGCGTTTGTGGGGGCATTTCGACAACCACTATTTTGCAAGCATCCCCTATCGGCTGGAGGAGGAGTGCCGTTTGGGTACCGCGATCCTCACCTTTGCGGAGAAAAGATGGGCCTGCCTCGGACGCCCGGCGACGGTCTATACACTTGGAGCCGGCGCCGGCACACTTGCAAGAGCGCTGGCGAAGCTCGGCGACGGGCGCCTGAAAACCCTCAATTGCAGCCCGACTGAGGGCAACCGGGTCTGCTTTTTCGCCCGAAGAGGCAGTGAGGACGCGCAGTTCTATCATGGACCATTCTTCGAACTGGACGACGAACACTATGAGAAAGACGAAACACTGCAGCCTTTCCGCGACGGATATGACGTCCTGCTCGAAGATACGACATTCCAGATGTATGGCCGGGATCGGGATAAGCAAACCGGGTTTATAGCCCCTCGACTCCGTTCGAACGGCGTTTTGGTTCAGGTGCAAAAACTTAGTCATCAAAACGGCGACGCCTATCTCGAACGAGAGCGCCAGAAGGACGATTTGTTTAAATCGCGGTTCTTTTCCGGAAGACAGATTGCTGAGAAGAGACGTGATGTTCTTGATACGATGTTTGACTTCCAGGTTGACCTGGAGACAACCCGATCGGCTCTCGGCTCTTATTTTCAATATGCCGTTGTGACCTGGAATAGCGGAAATTTCTACACGATCGTTTCGTCCAATTCATTGAGTTCTCTGCATGAGTTTGTCTCCTTGATGGTGAAGCCGGCCATTCCGTCAGAATTCTGCTACCAACAACTGCCGCACATCATCGTGAACCAGGAAGTGAACCCTGTGCATGCAGGCTTGGCCTGGCGGCCACCAATATCGATTGGCGGTGGAGCGTGAGGAGTACCTTCACGCGGAGGTGGCGAAGATGAGTAACGAGCCGTCGAGTGGCGCCTTCGATCAGGTTGCGGTGAAGGGGCTAAGGCATACCTTGTCTTACCTCATGCCTGATCTCGCCCCGTTCTGGGCACGTCCGCTTGCGCACTATGCATCTGCTGTCTACGAGACGGGCGCCCGCGGCCGATGCTCCATCCGCAATGACGCGATGCTTCGGCTTCAGGCCTTTGTCACGCGTATCGCATTGAGATCAGGCGCTGATCAGTATGATGCAGACGAAGCAGGCCGGCAAATTGCTGCCTCACCCGTTTTGCAAACCGGTCCTCATTGTCACTTGCTGATCGAGCCCGATGCTTTCTACACACACCTGTTTAGTGCACTTGGCCTTGGAGCACATAATTTGCGGTGGCACATCTGCTACGGTTCTTCGACAGTCAAGTTCATCGAGAAATCGAAAAGAGGCCCGGGCTGGCTCTCCGTTGGTGGCGAGGTGCTAAATGTCTTCGGCCTGCCTCGAAGCAGGATGGATCCATATAGCATATGTGGTTTCAACGGGCCTTATCGCTTCAAGCTCGCCGGCCAGAATGGTCATGGACGGGCCAATCCCGCCGCGATCCGGCTGAAGGCCATCTTGCCGGACGTGGATTTTCCGTCGGCCGCCGATGCGATCAAAGCCGCCAATGAATCACTGTGGCGAAGATGGTTTCCACCGTCTCTCCGGCTGCTGCAATTTGACGATATCGATGTTGCCGATCTTGTTGCGGAGCATTTTGAAGACCCGGAATCCTGGCTGTCTTCCCGCTTTTCCTCTGGCGATCTGTTCGCCCAACGCTTGTTGCTGGCGCTGGACCGGCTGAACAGCGGTCCGTGGGCAGGATGGGTCCGCAGAACAACCGATTTCTTCTGGGGCCTGGAGGATGGCAGGCTATTTCCTCTGAGTTTGCGGGATGGCGTCCTCTCGGGCAGTTCACTTTCAGTCCGCGACCTGCGGTTCGGCCCAGAAAGCATCGCGGTATCGCTGCGCCAGCGAAAATTGGTGCCAAACCTGCTTATGATGTTTCTGGTGACGTCGATCCTTCCGGGCGTTCGTGTGCTCGGTGGATGCCGGCAGACGATTTATTATCCGCTCATGCGGTATCTTCTCACCACTGCGCTCCAATCATCGAGTGATCGGGAACTGCTCGCTACGCTACGTGCCGACGAGCGGCCCGGAATGTGGGGGCATCGTGTGCTGCGCCCAACGAACGGTACGCCGTTCTTAGAGATCGGAGAGGATGGATCCGGGCTGGAGGTCGCGAACAAGTATGGCGTCCGGTCTTTGGTGGATACGGCCGGCGATCTGGCCAGTTTCACCGGTGATCCGATTTGGGCGAAGCTGTCGGCACATATCAGAACAGGACGAATTCACCCCGCTTCGGCGGAGTGGCTATGGGTATAGTCCTGATAGCCACTGGCGGGCGTGGGTTGAAGGGACTTCGTAGAGTTTCGTGTTTCAGGAGCCGATCATGGCAGTGAAGCTGGTATCAATTAGACAAATTGTCCCTGACGAGATCGATGTCTTCCGGAGTATTCGGCTCGAGGCCCTTCGCTGCGAACCGGCTTCCTTCGCCAGCCGGTTTGAGGATTGGCAATTCCTGTCTGACGAGGAATGGCGTCAGCGGCTGCAGGATCCCGTCTTTGTCGCTTTCAGCAGCAACGAGCCCGTGGGGATCATGCGGCTCGTACGCCTTCGCCCAAGCAAGATGGCGCATAGGGCTAAGCTCGTCAGCGTCTATGTGAGAAAGAGCGAACGAGGGAAGGGAATTGCTTCAAGTCTTCTGCGCGCGGTTTCGGATCATGCGACGCGACTTGGGGTTCTCCAAATAGAGCTTGCCGTTAACGCCGAGAATTCCGCCGCACTTCGTTTCTACAAGCGCCAAGGATTTATCGAGGTCGGTCGAATTCCTGGTGGAGTGCTGGACGCGGCCCGAGAAATTGACGATGTCATCATGATACGACGGCTGTAAGGCGGAGAAGCGTTGGCGCCTCGTCTTTCAGGATTATCCTTGCCGCTCGGACCGAGATTCTGAGAAAAATCCACGTGCGGTCCTTGGTACAAAGCCGAGTGTGAACCCAAATAGCCTGCCGATCTTGTCGAGCGTTTCAAACGTAGGGTTTGCAGTGCCGGCTTCGATTTCCGCGACTTGCCGTCGTGTCACCCCAAGCGTCTTGGAGAACTCCTCCTGTGTCATACCGAAACTCTTACGAATCTCGACCACGGCGCCAGGCAGGCGCAGCTCGCCGTGGCGAGCCCGCTCCGCTAGATTTCTGCGATGCTCCAGAATTTCCTCTCTCGTGGGTTTTTTCCAGCGAGCCATCTGTTCTGCTTCCTCCCAATACTAGGTGCACGCTTCCGAAACACTGTCCGCGATCTCGATACAGCGGCTCATGGCCCGATCGACAA
Source organism: Oryzifoliimicrobium ureilyticum (assembly GCF_037199735.1). Classification (NCBI taxonomy): domain Bacteria; kingdom Pseudomonadati; phylum Pseudomonadota; class Alphaproteobacteria; order Hyphomicrobiales; family Rhizobiaceae; genus Oryzifoliimicrobium; species Oryzifoliimicrobium ureilyticum. The sequence goes on from NZ_JBBBVQ010000029.1 coordinate 49,748, forward strand.
TCTCGGGCGGCGCTCCAAAGTCTTTCGCAATTTGGGGGGCCCGCCTTAGCCGATCCGCGAATTCGCCAAGTTGGGCCGCGAGACGTACCTGTTCGCCCTTTTCAGGCATAAGATCCGCGCAGATCAGTTTCCAATCCGGAAGGTGATCGCGCCCTGCATCGCGCATTGAGGCCCAGCGCGTGGAGCGAATAATGCCTTCCTTGGCGAGGCGCATGGGGGCAAAGTCGAATAGCGGCGACAGTCTGACCGTTCTATCGGGATGCTTGCTCAGTGCCGAGTTCCGGCCGTGATTATCGGGATTACCAAGCGCCAGGTTGGCAATGTCACGCTTCAAGTATTCGACCACGTCCTGAAACGGATCGGACGAAAATTGCTTCAAGACTTCGATATAGGCTTCATGCGTGCTGATATGGCCGAAATCGGCAACACCGATAGCTGATACCAGGCTTTCCTGTCCGAGGCGCAGCACTTGACCATCTAGCGCCTTTTGCCGGTCGAAGCGAGGGATGATCAACACGCCTTCGGTATAGGTCGAGACTTCGTTGACATTCAGACCGATCTCCGCGGCGATGCGGGAATAGAGCGCTTCCCCCTCAAGGATCAATCGATCCATGGGATCGGTGCTGCGAACCAGTTTGACGATTACATGGCGCGTGGCTTCTTCGTCGGAGACGAAGCTGTCCGGGTAATATAACCCATCATTGGCCCTGGTCATCGAAACTTTCGGCCACTCACCCTGAAGGCCGCTCGAGCCCGAGGCAAGCATCCCGAAGCGATCGGCCACTTCCATGAAGCGGTCCGAGCGCTGAAGAATTTCAGCCTCGGTGGCGCCTTGACGCTGCACGCCATGCAGACGTTCCGCTTCCGCGTCGGCTGCTTGCTTGATCCGAATATTGCCTATGCCGCCTGTGGCTGACCGGAGAAGTAGGGGAAGATCGGAAGCGCGCGCCGCTTCGACGAGCCCTAGATGCTCGGCGAGCCTTCGCCTCGCATGTCCCTGCGGCAAGAGGTCCAGCAGGAATGGAGGCCAATGAGGGCCATATCTGTTCTCGAGGTCTACTGGATAGCGGACCGAAAGCGCGCGAAAATCGCAGACCGTTTCGCCCGAAGCGAATGCCTGCGATGCTTCCGCGATGAAATAGTCTAGATCATAGTCGACGATCGATGCGCCGCGGTAGCCAGCATTGGCGTCCTTTATATCGAGCGTGGCGGCTTGATGCCACTCATGATCGAAATGGATTTGAAGCGATAATTGCATCCTAATGTCCCCTTAAATGGATCAATTAATTCGGTTCTACAGAAGAATCAACCCATTATGATGGATCATTAAATTGTTTGGAGGACTATCTTTTAACTCAGGCCCACGTCGGAACGACTAGTTTTTGGTTCCTGTGTGACGCCAAATTGGCGCGAGGAAAGTGCGAGATAATGCTTCGGCTGAGCGTTAAGTTGTTAGCCCTCAGAATGCTCATTTCCTTCCAGGGCTGCGAGATTCTTTTTTAATATCGGTGGGGAAGGCTCACAATTGAGCGCCTGTGAGTTCATGCTCAACCGCGATCTGCGGGCTGTTCTGTCTTTGGTTGGCCGTCCGTTAACAGATCGATTCCATATAATGTCGCGATCATCGTCTGCTCACACCGGGCCTCAACGGAAATGCCGGGATCGTCGTTTCAAGGATGGAACACCACCGCATCCAACGGCCTTGCGTCCTTGACGTTGCGCGTAGCGAGTTAGAGATCGTGCTCGACCGCCGTTGCGCCGAGCATCGTATCGATCACCGGAGGTGGATGGTCCTTACTTCGCCTAAGCAAGGCCCCTACACCAAAAAATATTGTCGTCCAGTGACAGAACCCGTGAGTTCTCTCAGATCAAGTATTCAAAGCCAACCGAGCTTTGGCAATTGCTCGATCAAATTTTCACGCTAGGCCGCCTTTAGTAAACCAGTTGACGTTGACGACAGGATATCGGCTCTATCTGCGCCCAAATCCAAACCGCCAACCGGAGTGTTTCAGCTCCTCGGAGAAGACTTTGACGCGAGTGATCATCCAGATCCCCGTTACTTTCGTCCACACATAAGCAGCGCGTCGGTTCAGCCTCCAGCTCCTATGAATAAGACCGAATGCGCTTGCCTCGATAGTCCCCAGTTGCACGAGGGTTTCGATGATTTCGTCGCCGTCTACTTTCAGATCCTCTCGACTGAAATGCCATGTCGCTTTATAGCCTCGGCGGAACTGCACTTCGACATCATTCAGGAGCTGTCGGCGGCCTATCACGGAGCCGTCGACCTGCTGATAAGCGAGATTGGGCGAGAACAGTGCGCCGTATGCGGCTATGTCCCGATTCAGAAATGCAACGCGGGCCACGGCGTGACGTTTGTCTAACTCTTCTTCGAGGCTCCTTGGCAGAACCATTGCCTTTCCTGAACAGGTAAAGAACCACTCCGGCGGCTAATCGGCTGGCGTCGCTTGTTTCAACCGATTTAGTTATCAACGATCCCGCTCGGCTTCTTGAGGCGAACACCGACCCCGCCACCGTTTTCGGGAATAAATTCGATTCCAACGGCTTCCAAGGCAAGTTGCATGGCCCTTAGATTAGCGCTCGTCACAGAGGGAACTCCGTCTTCAACCTCTGCGCGACTGACTGTCGCGACACCAATTCCCGCCGCCCGCGCAAGGTCCTTTGCACTCCAATGAATCATTGCTCGCGCGGCACGTAACTGTGTGCCTGTGATTTTCATGAACTCATGTGATTTCGAATTGATCAACCGAATCTCGTGTGTTACGTAGGTGCTACTAGCAGCTGCACTCGGTGCTCGAATACCGAGTGCAGCCTGACCACAACCAAGCTGTCAGGAGCTCGGATCATGGCTGATTCCGACAATAGCAGAACTTTGTCCAGGGTCACGCAGGGAGGCCTGCAATCCTTCGACGTAGAGTCTTTTCCCACAAATCCTGCGCTCGCAGCCCGGCTCACGAGGCGCCTAGATATCCAGATTGACGATCTCGCCGTCTTAATTTGGCATCAGTGGTTCGCGGCATGGCATCGTTTGATCGAATCATGTCTTCGGCAGCAAGGACTCGAACAGAAGCTACCGGCGACGGTTGGCTCGCCATCCGACGCGTCGGCTTTCACTAATCGTTGCGACTGCCGCATCCGGGCTGGGCATCGGGAAAGCTAGAGGGACGCGGCGGATCCTTGAGGAGATCATTTCAGCAGACATGCGTGGCGGGATCGCTCCCGCCGCGGCGGCTTCGGCTGCGCCAAAAAGCAAAAAAGGGAACGTCATGATAAAACTCGGATATCCATTGCATCGGCTCACTCTATCCGCGTCGCTGATCCTGCTCGCGGTATTGGCCATATTGGCCGGGCCGGCACGGGCGCAGGAGCTGCGGATCGCGACCTCGTACAAGCTGATGACGCTCGATCCGCATTATGCGAACCTCAATGAGAATACGTCGCTGCTGTCGCACATCTATGAGCGGCTCGTTTATCAGGACGAGCGTCTCGATCTGAAGCCCGGTCTTGCGGTCTCCTGGCGGGCAACCTCGGATACGCAATGGGAATTCAAGCTGCGGGGGAATGTCCGTTTCCATGATGGCTCTGCCTTCACGGCGGACGATGTGGTCTACACGATCGAGCGCATTCGAGATTTCCTGAACACGCCCAATGGCGGCTTTCGCTCTTACCTGACCGGCATCAAGGCGGCCTCGGCGCCCGATCCTCTCACCGTCGTCATCGAGACGAATGGCAACGTGCCCAACCTGCCGCTGGCCTTCTCCTCGATCTTCGTGATGCATCGGCCAGAAGGGGAGGGGTTCCAGACCACGGAGGACCTCAATGCCGGCAATCCTCCGGATGGCACAGGCCCTTACAGGTTCGAGAACTGGCGTTCCGGCGAGATGCTGAAGCTCACGAGGAACGAGGATTATTGGGGCCGCAAACCCGCCTGGTCGACCGTGACCTTCCGGATCATCGAGAACCCGGCGGCGCGCGTGGCTGCGCTGGCGGCCGGAGATGTCGATCTTGCAGACACGATCCCGGCCCGCGACGTTGCTTCCCTGAAAGCACGAGGGGTGAAGATCGAGAATATCAGTGCCG
>NZ_JBBBVQ010000030.1:0-41754 GCF_037199735.1 Oryzifoliimicrobium ureilyticum
ATGATCTCGGATATATCGACTTGGAACAGAGGACTTTGCAAACCATCGACAACCCGTTCGGCACGAGGTTGTTACCTATGTCTTAGGAACAGATTGTTACCTATGTATCCGGGTTGGACATGCCAGTCGTCTCTGCCTTGATGGGACTCGAACGCTCGACCCAACCACTGAGCCGTTGAGAACGCCATCATTTAGTAGCTATATTAGTAAGATCTTGAAGCTGAAGGCCTCAACAATTTAAACCTTATGCAATAATATTCGAGTTGTTCTCCTTGGCAGCCTTCCAAGGATGCGCGGATGGGACTGTCTCGCATCAAGGGGATCTCGTCCGGACGATGCCCGGCCTGGTCACCGCTTTCTCCTAAAGGTGCCTGACCGTTTGCTCGCTCAGCTTAGAGTTGATCGCTGGTGTGCAAGTGGACGCCTTGACTATCGCGCCAACTGTAACGCGGCCGCCACCCGAGCACATCGTGAGCTTTCTGTGTCGACAGCAAAGACTGGTGGTCGCCGAGCGGGCTCCTAATGGGCACATCCGGGAATCTTAACGCTAAAAGATCACGTGTTGGCCGCTCCATAACTGTATCCGGGCTTGCGATGATGTAGATCTCAAGACCCGTGCTTTCCCGCGACACCGCCCGAACCACTGCGTCGGCCCCATCTCGGACGTCAATGTAAGACCAGAGGTTCCAATATTGTTTTTCCAGATCATCCTGGAGTTCGGCAAAAGCCGGGTACTCCTCGGGGGTCTTCACGTATGAGAAGCGCAGGCCGATCAGCTTGAGTGCCGGGTCCCAGCGGCAAAATTCGGCAGCCATGACTTCGTCCACAAGTTTGGACAAAGCATAGGCGCTCTCAGGCCGGCGCGAGCAGGCCTCGTCGATCGGGACATATTCGGGCGGTGTGTCGAACGGGACGCCAAGCAAGGTTTCCGAAGATGCCCATACTACGTTGCGGACACGCATCAGCTTGGCGGCCTGGAAGACATTGAAGGTCGACAACGTATTGTTGGCGAATGTCCTGGCATTGGCGGCGTGGCTTGCGCCGGGTATGGCAGCCAGGTGGACAACCGCATCCACCCCCGTCCATCCGCCATCTATGTGGGACATCGCCTCCACTACTTCCCCATAATCCGCGAAATCAATGCGCGTGAACCGACATCGGCTCTCTCGTGGGGGCGCCCGGTCCAAATTCATGACCTCATGGCCCGCAGCAATGAGTTGGCGGATTGTTTCGGCTCCGAGTTTACCACTCCCTCCCGTGACGATGATGCGCATTGTTTCCTCCCTGGAATTTGTGACTATAGGCCCCAATAGGGGATCAGCGATGAAAAGGTGAGAACTGCCGCCCAGATGCCGAGCGATAGTGCTGCTGAGACGCGTTGTATCGCGGCGGAGCGATTGCGCTGGAACAGGTACTCGAACAGCAGCGCGTTCAAGCCGGCCACCAGGATAAGCGCGATCTTCATGCGCAGCGCGGTGTTTTCCCATAGCGCTTGCGGCTGGGCTGAAAATAGTAGAATTCCTCCGGTTACCGCGACGACAAAGCCCGTCCATACGAGGCCCATTGTCAGGTCGTGGACAACGGGGATGCCTGCTGTCCGTTTGCGGCCTAAAACCTGCAAGTCGAACAGCACCAGAGCGCCAAACAGAATGCCGGCACCTCCGACATGCATGGCGCGCACGTATGGATACCACGCATCCCGTACCAGGCTGGCGATCGGCGTGTCACCCAGCCAGATGAGAAAAGCGTCGGGACTCAATGGTCGCAGCCCTGGACCTCGGTCTGCACGCGGCCGCTGCGTGCGACTTCGGTGCTGTCACCCAGGCGGATCCATTGGACGCGCAGTTGGTTCGGCGCCTCGCAGTTGCGATAGACGATGACGCTGACGTTATCACCCGCGTTGAGCTGCCCTTCCAGGCTGTTGAAGCGAGCAATGGGTGGAAATTCAAGACGCACGGTCTTGCCGGCATAGCCTGGATCATTGACGGGCGTGACCGTGAGAAAGCCTGTATCGGCAGGTCGCTCAGGGCGTCCCTCGCCAGCCTGGACGTCGAGTTCCACGATCGCATGCGGATATTGGAAAGTCGCGGTTTTGACGACGCCCTGTAGCCAGACGGGGCGGGTTACATCGTACTCACCGGTAAATCCGTGGTGAGCGAAGGCAACCGTGACCGGTATGCCGATAAGCATCACAACGAACGCAGATAATCTAGCAAAAAGAGACATTGTCTTTCTCCAAACTCAGAGAAGGCCCGGCAGCGAAGGCTGCCGGACTAGAGCGAGTTAGTTTGAGGCGGCTTGACGCTTGGCGACCTGCGCATCGAGCTTGCGCACCATCGCGTCGGCGATCATGTGAGCCGAATTCGGATTCTGGCCGGTCACCAACTCGCGATCCTCGACGATAAATGGCGTACCGGGGGCCTCGACGCGCACCTTTCCGCCAGCGGCGGTCAGGGCGTCTTCCATGTAAAACTGGATGTCTCCGCCCAGAAATTTTTCGACCGACTTCTCCTCGGCCGTCGAATAGACGGTCATTTGATAGCCCTTGTAAATCCAGTCAGACGCTAAGCGCGCTGCAGCAGCCGTGTCGCCGGACACCATCGCAGCGCGAAATTCGACGGGCTTGTCGGTCGACGACGAGAGGGCGATTGGGCCGTGGCAGAGCAGGCCAGTGGCCTTACCGGAAGTATGGAATTGCCGCAGTGCCTTCCCTAGTTCCGGATCCTGCATCAGGTCCACCATCGGGGCGTGACCGCCCGGCAGATAGATGCCGTCGTAGCCGTCGAGGCCGGCCTGGACCACCTTGCCAAGCGTCTCCGGCTTCTGCATGCCGGGATAGGTGGTGACGAACCGCATGGCATCGGCGAGCTTCGCCGCGTCGCCTTCGAAGTGTTCGGTAGTGATGGAATTGCCGTCGAGTGCTGGCGTGTTTCCGTCAGGGGTCGCTATCACGACTTCATAGCCAGCTTTGATGAAAGTCTGCGCTGGCACGACCAGTTCACCAAGAAAGTAGCCGGTGGGGTGTGTGCGGCCGTCCTTGAAGGTCAGCGTGTTTGTGCTGGACGCGACAAGCAGCACGCGGCCTTTATGATTGCCCGAAGCCTCGGTTTCGGCAACAGCGCTTGAGGTGATGAGACCCAAGCCTACAGCCGCCAGTGTGAAGAGTTTGATGTTCATGACGATCTCCTTTCACCACAATGGTGAGTGCTTCAACTTGGCCTCGATCGACCCTTATGTCAAGTTACTCAACTTATCTTGAACTGATTGACTTCGTATGCATCGTTTCCGTTCTGGATCTGTGCTAAAATGCTGGCAATCAAGCACGCTTCGACCTAGAGAAGCTCGAAGGAACAAGCGGAAGGTTGCTAAATGACGGTGGAAGAGTACCGCGACAGGATCATGCTGGAAAAGAAGACCGCTGCCTTGGAAGCGGCAAGTGCCTGCTTTTTGAAAGATGGGTATGACCGCACGACGCTGGCCGAGGTCGCGCGCGTGGCGGGCATCTCGACGGGCACCCTGTTCAAGCATTTTCCAACCAAGGCGGTATTGTTCGGCGCCATTATGGAGCGCATGTGGGAAGCCGACCCATCGGTGAATGTTGCTTTGCCGCCCACGGGCGCCCCTGTCACAGGCCTTACCCAAATCGGCATGGATTACGCGGCCAAGCTTCGCCAGCCAACCACAGAGCCTTTTTTCCGCGTGATTATCGCCGAGGCGCAGCGCTTTCCAGAGTTGGCGCAGGCACTGTTCGAGCGCGGCAAAGTCCCTTATCTCAAACGCCTTGATGCTTACATTGAAAGCGAGATTGCTGCCGGCACTCTTGAGGTCGAAGACGTCTCGCTTGCCGGCCGCCAGTTCCTCGGCATGATCAATGACGTCATTTTCTGGCCGCGTTTTCTGGACGCGACTATCGTTATTCCCGACCCGGAAGTGAAACGCGTCGTCCATGAAGCAGTCCTCACCATTGTGGCACGGTACGGTCGCCAGGCGTAGGGACGACGCCACACCGGAACGCGATGATCGGAAACCTTTAGTCTGCGTGACAGGCGAACGACGTAGAACCCGCCAGTGATGGCGCGCCAGGCAACGTGTCAGCCAAGAACAATAGTGGATCATCCACCGTTGACGCCGAGTTAGATACATCGTCAGGGATGTCGATGCACGACGAGCTTTCCTTGATGCGGCAGTGAATGAAATTCATCATTCCTGCGCCTAAGCGCCGTGCTTTGTTTGCCGTAGCAAGCTTTTCAACGTTGAGCCGTGTGACAGTGATGATCAATACTCATCATCGCATTGAGCAAATCTGAGCCAAGAAACGCTCTGCGGAGTTCGCTTGATGCGATAGATGTGTGGCCTACCGCCCCGACGGTCTTCGTCATCATGGATCACCAATATGCACACCCAATCCAAGCGCGATATTCCGCGCTTCGAATTCATAGGCATCGTTTCCGCCCTAATGGCGCTCAACTCTCTCGCCATAGATATCATGCTTCCCGCGCTGCCTCGCATGGGTGAAGCACTCGGTGTGGTGGCGGAAAACGAGCGTCAATTCATCATCAGCGCCTATATGATGGGTTATGGCGTGGGAGAGATTTTCTTCGGCCCGATTTCGGACCGTTTCGGTCGACGCGGTCCGCTCCTTCTAGGACTTGGCCTGTACATTGTCGCCGCGATCGCCGCGGTGTTCTCCCCAAGCTTCGCGATGGTCTTGGCCTTTCGGTTTACGCAGGGTCTGGGTGCGGCCAGTACGCGCGTCATCGCGACCTCCATCGTGCGCGACCGCTATGTCGGGCAGTCCATGGCTCAGGTGATGTCGATGGTCATCATGCTGTTCATGGCCGTGCCGATCCTGGCGCCCGGCATGGGACAAGTTCTGCTGGCTTTCTGGCCCTGGCAGTCAATTTTCCTGTTCATGGGAGGCCTCGCCATTTTGGTCGGCCTTTGGACCTGCTTCAGGCTCCCGGAAACTCTGCTGCCGGAAGGCCGCCGCTCACTTGGCCCAAGTGCTGTCCTGGAAGCGTTCAAGCTCGTCGCCACCAACCGGGCCGCCTTTTCCTATGGCCTGGCAGGCACGTTCATGTTTGCATCGCTCTTCGGCTTCCTGACATCGGCGCAACAGATCTATGTCGGCATCTACGGGCTCGGGCCATACTTTCCAGTCGCTTTCGCCGCAGTTGCCGCCCTCATGGGCCTGGCGTCATTCACCAACTCGAGACTTGTCGCCACACTTGGCATGCGCAGGTTGTCGCATGGCGCCGTCCTCATTTTCACGATCTTCAGCGGCATCTGGCTGGCGCTTGCCAGGCTTATCGATGTGCCATTCTGGCTTTTCCTGCCACTGTTAACGATCATCATGTCCTGCTTCGGCTGGGCTGCCGCGAATATGAACTCACTGTCGATGGAGCCGCTCGGTGAAGTCGCAGGGACGGCTTCTTCCGTTTTTGGATTCATTCAAACGGTTGGCGGTGTTCTGATTGGTGGTTACATCGGCCAACAGTTCAACGGTACAGTTGTGCCTGTGGCAGCCGGGTATTTCTCGATGGGAGTTCTTTGTGTACTCTGCATCCTCGTTGCTGAGAAAGGGCTCATTTTTGGAGCGGATACCTCATCCGACGAGGGGGCATGTGTGACTTCTGCCGCTTAATGGCAACCGAGAGCGCTAACCCTTGACCTCACATCCAGCTTCACGCGGGGAAGGCATGCGTTTCAACAGGTCAGATCTCGCAGATTTCGCCTACTTCCTCGCCGTTGCCAGACACCTCAACTTCCGTCAGGCAGGCCTCGAGCTTGGTGTTAGTGCGTCTGCGGTCAGCCACGCGCTGAAGTCCTTGGAAGGCAGGGTCGGTGTAAGGCTGCTCAACCGCACGAACAGAAGCGTGACCCTGACGGCTGCGGGTGAAGAGTTCAAGGTAGCCCTTGAACGCCCCTTCGAGGACTTGCGACATGCCAGCGAGGTGCTGGACCGTTTTAGGGACACTCCGTCAGGGCGCATCCGGATCAACGTGCTTACCGGTGCGGCAGAATTACTTCTCGCCCCGGTCTTGCCGGCCTTCTTTGATCGTTATCCGGAAATCATGGTTGAGATCGGGGTCACCGATAAAATGATCGATGTCACGGCTGGCGGCTACGATGCCGGGATCCGCTTCGGTGGCACTGTCCCGGAGGACATGGTCGCACAGCACCTTACACCACCGATGCGATGGACTGTCGCTGGATCAGCCTCCTACCTGGCACAGCACGGCACACCCCGCCATCCTAACGATCTGATGCAACATCGCTGCGTGAGAACTCGACTGGGCGACGGTTCTGTCTATCTTTGGGAATTCGAGAAAGACGGCGAAGAATTGGTTGTAGACGTCCCCGGTCCTCTTGTCATCGATAGTGGCGCAGTCGCCCTAAAGCTGGCGCTTAAAGGATTTGGCCTCGTCTACATGAACGAATGGGACCTGGTGACATACAAAAACGATGGATCGCTCTCAACTGTTCTCGATGACTGGTCGGCTCGGGGGGAAGGCTTCCATATGTACTACTCGAGCCGACGGCAGGTGCCCAAGGGTGTGAGGTTGCTCATTGACTTGATCCGTGAATTGAAGCCGTTGGGCTGAAGCAAAAAGAGATGCATCCGCGGTGCCGCGGCACAGCTCGGCTATCAATCAATTCCATTCTAATACCTTGGCAAGCTCACCCTAATTGGCCGCGATTTCGGTTTCCGACGCTGTTCAAACTCCAGGGCGGCAGCTTCCATCCGCTCCGAGTTGGACATTACCCATTCCGCCAGCATCCTCACTGGCTGTAGAAACTCGATACCGAGTTCAGTGAGTGCGTATTCCACCTGGGGGGGCGTCACTGGTGTCACCGTGCGCGACACAAAGCCGTTGGCTTCCAGATCGCGAAGTGTCGATGCGAGAACTTTTTGGCTGATCTCCCCAACTTCACGACGCAGAGCATTGAAACGGCACGGTCCACGTCCAAGCGACCACACAACCAGCAACGACCATTTGTCGCTAATACGTCCGAGCATTCGGCTGATATGAGCGCTGCAAGTTGCTTCAGTCCAGGCGGTTTCCGTTTGGTTAGCTGGTTTCGGCACAGTGCCTCCTTGTGATGAAATGCGTACTTTCGGTAACATAGGTTCCGTTGGTAACCACATACAGGAGATACCTTTGTCCGGCAAACCACGCATCGCCATTATCATCAGCTCAACCCGTCCAACACGCTTCGCGGACCTGCCTGCGCAATGGGTGCTCAAGCAGGCTAATGCAAGGAGTGACATGGAGGCGGAGATCGTAGACCTTCGTGATCATCCCCTACCCTTCTTTGATGAAATCGCTTCGAGCGGTTTTGCACCCAGCCGTGGCGCCGAAGCCATCCGATGGCAGCAGACCCTTAAGCGCTTCGACGGGTTCATCTTCGTCCTCGCGGAGTACAACTTCGCAGTCACGGGCGCCTTAAAAAACGCGATCGACCACGCTTATCACGAATGGAGCTTCAAGCCGTTCACGGCAGTGGCCTATGGCGGAACCGGTGGCGTTAGGGCGCTGGAAAACCTGCGGACCATCGCGACCCCATTGCAGATGGTTTCGACCCGCTCTTCCGTGCACATCGGTGGCGCTGATTTCGTATCCGTTCATCCGGGCTATGGCATCAAGAAACCCATAGAAGCCATCGAGGACCATATCCTTCCGTCGGCAAATGCTGCTTTGGATGAGCTATCCACATGGCTCGGGATCCTACGAGTTGCCAACGGAAGGGCAGCGTGACGGGGCAAATGCCTTTCGATTTTAATGGCAAGTTAAGTGACTTGACATAGGAAAAGATAGGCGTATGCATGCATCCAAAGTCAATTGACTTTGGATGCAACAGAAGGACACCAACATGACAATGCCACTGTCAAATCGCGTCGCAGTTATTACGGGCGCTTCCAGCGGGATCGGCGAATCGACGGCGAAGCTACTCGCCAAGCAAGGGGCCAAGGTTGCACTGCTGGCGCGCCGTCATGACCGTATTGAGGCCCTCGCCGCCTCGTTGAGGGACACCGGTGCTAGCGCCGTCGCGATCGCAGTTGATGTCACTGATCAAGCGTCGGTCGATACAGCGGCAGACGCCGTCCATCGCGAACTGGGTCGTGTTGATCTGGTATTCAATAACGCCGGCGTCATGCTTCCGGCCCCGATTGAGGAAAAGAAGATCGAGGATTGGGAACGCATGATCGATCTCAATGTCACCGGTCTGATGCGAATCATCCATGCCTTCATACCCGACCTGGTTGCCGCCGCTCAGGCAGGTAAACCCTCCGACCTGATCAACACCTCCTCGATCGCCGGCCAATACCTTTATCCGACCTTTGCGGTATACTCGGCGACGAAGGCATATGTGAGCCATTTGAGCCGCCACCTGCGCCTCGAGCTGGGTCCGAAGGATGTGCGTGTATCGATGCTGGAGCCGGGCATAGTCGCCACGGAACTGCAGAGCCACGTTACCGACCAGGGCGCAAAGGACTGGCTCGCCGGGGCCCGGGAAACGATGGAGTGGCTTCAGCCGGAGGACATTGCAGAGGTGGTGGCGTTTATCGCCGGCCTGCCTCGTCACGTCAACATCCAGCAGGTCACTGTAATGCCGACCCGGCAGGGCGTTTAATAACAACAAACCTGCCGGCAATTTCTCTTGCCGGCAGGTCAGGAAATAACGGAGGACAACTATCATGAAGTACCGACGACTGGGCCGCACTGGCTTACAGGTCTCGCCGCTTTGTCTCGGCTGCATGACCTTTGGCGATCCCGAGCGCGGACCCCACTCCTGGACCCTTGACGAAGAGCGAAGCAGGCCGGTAATCCGGCACGCGCTGGAAGCGGGCATCAACTTCTTCGACACTGCCAACAGCTATTCCGCTGGCAGCTCCGAGGAAATTGTCGGCCGAGCCCTTAAAGATCTAGCCCGCAGAGACGAAGTGGTCATTGCAACCAAAGTGTTTGGGCTGGTCAACCCCGCGGACAGCGGCCGTGCCAATAGCGCCGGCCTGTCGAGAAAAGCAATTTTCCAGGCGATCGACGCGAGCCTGCGCCGGCTGGGCACCGACTATGTTGACCTTTATCAGATTCATCGCTGGGACTATGAGACGCCGATCGAGGAAACCCTTGAGGCGCTACACGACGTAGTGAAGGCAGGAAAGGCACGCTACATCGGCGCGTCCTCAATGTTTGCATGGCAATTTGCAAAAGCACTGCACGTCGCAGAAGCGAATGGTTGGACCCGCTTCGTCAGCATGCAAAACCATCTCAATCTTCTCTACCGCGAGGAGGAGCGTGAAATGCTGCCGCTCTGTGCCGATGAGGGTATTGCTGTCATTCCCTGGAGCCCGTTGGCGCGAGGACGCCTGACGCGGGATTGGGATACCGGTAGCGCGCGTGAAGCAAGCGACGCTTTCGGGCGAAATCTTTACGCCAAGTCAGCCGAAGCGGACAAGCAGGTCGCTGAAGCTGTGGCGCGTATCGCAAATGCGAGGGGCGTACCCCGTGCGCAGGTAGCTCTTGCGTGGGTGATGGGCAAGCCGGAGATCACGGCGCCGATTATCGGGGCCTCAAAGCCGGAGCACCTGAATGATGCGGTTGCCGCGCTGGCAATCGCGCTATCGGGAGAAGAGCGGGCCGAGCTCGAGGCATCCTACATCCCACACGCCGTTGCAGGGTTTGAGTAAAACCTGAAGACGGCGGTGATGACATCGTCATTTATCCTTCGGGGTTCTCTGCAGCTAAAGCTCTCGTTTCATGGCTTCGGTACTGCAGGGCGATATATGAAGTTGCCATGAGGCATGGCTTTAAGGCTCTTGAAGAGATAGGAACCGCCGACCATGCTGTTTTCGCTCAGTCTGAGTCGACTTATCGTTGCCTCTGAGCACTGACGCGAACGAGGGGACCTCTGGTCGGAAAAACGGCTTTTGTTTCGGGGGGAGCTAGCCCAGTTGTGACTTTGATCGAGCCTAAGCTAACATCGAATATTGCAGGGTCGATCTCGCTGCGCAGTCTTTGCAGCACGTCAGTGACGCCGCCCATCATTCGCCGCACATAGGCCTGTGTGCGTGACGGATCTCCTGCAAGAATGAGGCGCAAAAGATCAATATGGTCCTCGATCATCTGTTCCATCGACTGATTTTGGCCAAGATAGGTGTGATAAATCCAGCCGCTACGCCGGTAGAGACATCGCCAATCTTCGTGTCAGCGGCGCAAACGGTAGCGTCAACCTTGGCTCGATCGCCGATATCCGCATTGGCGGCAGCCCATCCGAAATCGACTGGATCGACCGGTCACGCAACATCACGCTCTCGGTCGAGCTCAACGGGCGGATTCTAAATGACGTCTACAGTCACGCAAAGGCGCTGCCCGCGCTGCGCAACCTGCCGGAAGGTGTCCGGCTGGTGGAACAAGGCGAATTGCAGCGCAGTTCGGAACTGTTCGAAAGCTTTGGCATTGCCATGGCGATCGGGGTCTTCTGCATTTATGCCGTGCTGGTCCTGCTCTTCCACGACTTCCTGCAGCCACTGACCATTCTTATGGCTTTGCCGCTCTCGCTCGGCGGCGCGCTGCTTCCCCTCGTCATGACCGGAACAAGCTTCTCGATGCCTGCCGTGATCGGCCTGCTGATGCTGATGGGTGTCGTGACCAAGAACTCGATCCTGCTCGTTGAATACGCCATCATGTCGAGACGCGCCGGCATGACCCGCTTCGAGGCCCTGGTGGATGCCTGTCACAAGCGCGCGCGCCCGATCATCATGACCACCATCGCCATGGGATGCGGCGTGCTGCCGGTCGCTTTCAGTCTGACGGGAGGAGATTCAAGTTTCCGTCAACCTATGGCCATCGTCGTTATAGGCGGTCTGATGACATCGACGTTCCTGAGCCTTCTCGTTATCCCGGTGATCTTTACATTCGTTGATGACTTCCACCGAGCGCTGAAACGCGTGCATCGTACTATCCGCCCACCCTCATCAGCTAAAGACACTAAACAACTGGAGAGCGACACCGACCAACCCATTCATCAAAAGCATCGAAATGCGCTGTGATGTAGCTATGGATTTGTAAGATTGGCAAACGCGAAATCTCGGCGAGATTCGCCTAGAGAGCGCCGGAACCCCGACGAGGTTTTGCTAACGTTACCGTCGTGAGCGGCCTTCTGTCCTTTACAAAGCTCTAGAAAATCACCTAGCCGAGTTTATCAGCGCTCCTCAATGATATTGGCCCGGAAACAAAATGTCCTGATCTACCAGGACATTGAATTTGTATCCGGGCCGGATCTGCAGCGTCGGCTGCACGTCCATATTCCGCTGTATCGTCCGGTCGGCCACTCGGCCGAAGGTTTCGGCAAAATTCCGTCGCGCCGCATCCGATGCAGTATCCTGCGTGGCAAGCGTTGAACTCTGCGGCACGGCCATGTCGATTCCCGTTCCGATCAGCGCGATCATGACCGCGGACCCGAATGTTTTGAGATAGTGGTTGTTCACTTTGTCATTGAAGCCGCCATAGCCTTCCGCATCCGTGCCGGCCATCCCGCCGATCTGCAGCGTCGATCCGTTCGGGAAGATGATATCGGACCAAACGACGAGAACCCTGCTCTGGCCGAACGAGACCTTGCTGTCATAGCGACCGAACAGTTTCGTGCCCTGAGGGATTAGCAGGCGATGGCCGGTGGCGCTGTCATAGACATTCTGGCTGACCTGCGCGGTGATCCGTCCCGGAAGGTCGGAATTGATGCCAGTGATCAATGTTGCCGGAATGACCGACCCGCGCTTCAACTCGAACGCCGACTGCTGTGGCACGACGCGGTTCGGCAGATATCCGAGATCCTTGAGATCGGCATTGAAGAAGTCCTCCTTGGAGTTCTGACCGTTCGGATCGACATTCTGGCCGCCCAGGCCGGCGCGTAGAGCCGCGGCATAAAGATCGGACGGATTTCTATTCGCTGAGGCTGTCGTCGTCGCAGTCCTGTTCGCGGCGGTGTCGTCTGCCTGTGCCCGGGCTTCCAGCTTGCCGCGATCGATGGCAAGTGGCGCGTCATAGGCGGAGTCCCGCGCCTGCATCCGGGCCATGCGCTGCCGCTGCTGCTCGCGCAGAACCTGTTCCTGTTGCTCGCGGGCAAGCCGTGCCCGCCACACCTCTTCCGGCTCCAATTCGGATCCGCGCTGCTGCTCGGCCTGTGGCGTAAAGGGATTGGCCGCCTTCTCTTGCGTCCGTTTCGTCTCGACCGGGGACGGCTGGAACGTCGTCTGCGGCTGTGGCTCGCCAATGATGCCGTCGGTGACGCCCCGCTTGATTTGGTCGGCATAGGTCGAGGCCGGATTGCCCGAGCTCGTCTCCGGGCCGCTATCCTTGCCGAAGTAAAGCCCGCGCGAGGCGAGCCCAAAGAAGATGATGCCGAGAAAGGCGACCAACAGCACGATCACGATTATAACCGGCAGGCGGTTCACCCGTTTGATGCCGGAAGGGGTCTGACTGTTTTGCCCACCGCCGAGTTTTAGGGATTGCACCATGATGTCCTCCCTCACCCGCGCCGCATGAGCGACAGGGCGCTTGCGGGTATCGCACCGGATGTCGTCACGGTATAGGCTCGGCCGAGTTCGACACTGCTGGTCGAGAGCCTTGCGAGCACCTGACCGTCATAGGGCATGATGACATAGGCGAGCGGAATGACGGCAGCGCCGCCATCCGTCTTCTGGTCAGTGACAACCGCATAACCCCATCCCTTCAAGGCTGCTTCAAGCGCCTGTCCGAACGGCGAGTCGTCCTGCTTGAGCATAACGGTCGCTTTTCCCTGTCCGATCTGTTCGGCAAGACGGCTGACCATGTCGCCGGCGATCGCGCCCGCTGCCGGTCCGGAGATTTCCGAAGGTGCCGCGCTCGTGGTGAGACCGCCAGTGTCCATTGACTGGCAGCCGGAAAGGAGGATGGCGAGGGCACCGGTTGTGGCGAGGCATCGGATGCGGGTGGGACGATTCGTGACGTAACGAAGAAGGCTTGGCATCACCGCCCTCCTCTGCTGATCGTCACCTTCTGCTGTTTCCAGCCAACGCCGGAGACAAGGACAGCACGATCGATATTATAATCGACCACCATCATATTGTTCTTCATACGATAGTTGACGATGCGGTTCTGGCCGCCAGAGACAACGAAGAGAACCGGCGCATCCTGACCGGAAATCGACCGCGGAAACTGGATGTAGGTCTTTTGCCCATCCGAGTAGACCCGCGTCGGCCGCCAGCCGGCACTTCCCGAGACAGAATAGGCAAAGCTTAGTTGCTCGGCGGGAACACCGGCGCCGGGAATGGTGCTGGCTTCAAGCCGTGCGTTGACGTCGGCAAGTTTTGCCGAGACGTCCTCGGGATATTCGAAACCAACGCGCGCCATATACTGGGTCGGATGAGACTTGAGCTGGATGTGATAGGTTCGTCGCGACGTCGTCACGACCATCGATGTGACCAGACCCGGCTCCGATGGCTTGACGATCAGATGTATCGCCTGCCCACCGGCCGCACCCGATGTCGCTGGCTCCACCTTCCAGCGTACCGTGTCGCCGACCAGCACGTCACGGACGACCTCGCCACCCTGAAGCTCGATGTCGCAGACCTGCAGAGGCGAGCAGACGACGGACGGCTGCACTTCGCCATAAAGGAACATCACCTTTCCATTCGCGCCTTTCGTCACCAGGCCACGGCTTCCGCGCCACTGTGTCGAGATGCCCATTCCCTTCGCCTCGTTGGCGGTGACACCATCGGCGGCGAGAGAAGCAGACGGGAAGGCAAAGGAGGCAGCAACGGCGATAGCAATGATGCCGGCGCTCATCGTGACCCGAGATAGTTCGTATGATCTGTTCATGTTCCGGGCCATGCCTTTCAAAGCTGAGCTGTCCAATCGAAGTCGCGGAGATAGAGACCGATGGGATTGAGGCGGATGACGCCCTCGTCTTGAGGCGGCGTCAGTGTCACGGTGGCGATCCCACGGAAGCGTCGCGTGGCGGTCTCCTTGCCGCGGCGGTCCCGCTCGAACTCGGTCCAGTCGATCTGGTAGCTCTGGTTCGACAGAGCGACGATATTGTTGACCTCGATCGCCACCGTTGCGGTCTTCGCCTTCTCGAACGGTGAATTCGACCGGAACCAGGCGTTGACCTTTTCAGTGGCGGGATCAGAGGTGCGGAGCAGCCCATAGGTCCGGTCGATATATTGCTTCTGCACGACCGCATCCGGCGTGACGGATCGGAAGTTTGACACGAAGCTGCCGAGTGTCGCGCGCACTACCCGTGGATCGGCATATTCGATCTGCTGCGGGAAGCCGGCATTGACTGATGTGCCGAGTTTGTCGACTTCGACGATATAGGGGATCAGCTTCACCTGCGTGCTTTGGTAGAGCGCGTAACCAAAACCGATCACGGCCATAGTCATTCCGGCAATGCCAACCACGCGCCATGCGGCGGCCGCTTTCACGTACGAGCCATAACGCTCGTTCCACTCGTTGCGTGCCGCGATATAGGGATTATCTGGAACGTTCTGTCCGGCCATTCTGTCAGGGTCCCGTCACTTGCTGTCGTTGATCGGCGGTGGTGGAGGCGGTGTGCCGGGCCGGCCGGTCGGTTGGTCGAGTTTGGCGTTGGCGAGGCCGAGCATCGATCCGGCATAGGCGCCCGGCGAACCGATGGCCTTTTCTTTCGCCGCCGAGCCGACCGCGCCAGCCGCTCCGCCAATCCCGGCCTGCATGCCGCGCAGCGCAGCACTGCCGAGGGATGCTCCCCCTGCCCCTGCCCCTGCCCTTGCCGTCGTCGCCGCCTGAAACCCTCTGCTCGCCGCCGCTGTTACCAAAAAGCCGGCGCCCGCCGCAAAGGACGCGGCCTGTCCGCCATGGCGGATGGCTTCCATGCCGCCGCCGACCGATGCGCCTTGGACCACGCCCTGTAGGATCGGCGGCACATACATGGCGATCACGAAGACAACGACCGAGATCCCGGCAATCGCCAGCGTCGTGATGAACTGTTCCGAGGTCGCCGTCGGCGCTTCGGCGAGACTGAGCAAGATGTCCGAGCCGATCTTGGCGATCATGACAAGCGCCATCAGCTTCATGCCGACGGAGAAGGCATAGACGAGGTATTTGATCGCAAAATCCTTGGTGTACGAGGATCCGCCCAGGCCCAGCATAATCATACCGGCCAGCAGGCCGACATACATCTCCACCATGACGGCCACGAAGATCGCTGCGACCAACGAGAACGAGACGACCACCACCACCATGGCGAAGACGGCGGCAATCGCCAGCGCATTATCCTCCCAGAGGCCGAACTTCGCCTGTTCCGACATTTTCGTTGCGACACGAATGCCGGCATCAAAAATGTTGGCGGGAGAAGCCGAGCCGCCGCCGGCGCCGATCTGGTAGAGACTGTCGACCACGGCCTTGGCGAACTCCGGGCCCTTGTCGAGGATGAAGGCGAAGAGGCCGATGAACATGATGCGTCTGACGAGTTCGGCGAACCAGCTGTCAAGCGAGGCGGCGTTGATCGCCAGCCAGACCGCAGCGATCCCGACCTCGATGCCGGCGAGGATCCAGAACAACGAGCGAGCGGCATTCATCACCGTCGTCTCCCAGCCCTTGGCGGCGGTGACGACGGAATTTTCGAGTGTGGTGAGCATCTGTCCCTGTTGCGCCAGCGCGGGCGTCGTCGCCAGCAGGACGACCGTGATCGCGATGAATACCCGGTCAAGCGTGCGGGGAGAGGGAACGGTTACCATCGGGGCTTGATCTCCTTACCGCCACGGATGTCACGGTTGGAATTCCCACCAAAGAACTCTTCGCGATGTCGGCGTTTTTCCTCATCGGAGGACGAATTGATTGCAGCTGTGCCCGCTCCGGAAATTGCCGTGGCCTGCGGCTCGACGACGATCCAGGTGATGACGGTCGCGCCACCCGCGCGGACGACCGCGACGAGGGCGACAATGACGACCTGACGCGGGCTCACCAGCGGGGCTCCATCGTCTGGCCGCCACGGATGTCATACTCGGTCCCGCTGAAGAATTGTTCGCGCCGCGCCTGAGCCAGATCCTTTTGCGCTTGCTCGGACTGATACCAGGTGCCCATCATGGTCATCTGCTGTGAGACTAGACCCCGCAGTTTTTGCATCTGGGCCACCTGCTGCGCGGCGATTTCGTGCCCGACCTGCAGCGCCTTCATCTGGCCGTCGGCCGATTCCGACATCGACCTGAGCTGGGACATGGTACTTTCCTCGCTGGAGAATTGCTCGGCCGTCAGATTGGCGGCCTTCAGCGTTCCAGCGATCGTGTCGCGATTGGTGTCGGACCAGCCCTGATAGGTCGAGGAGAAGCTCGCTCCGTCAGGCAGATTGCTCTTCATGTCGGCAAAGCTCTGAAAACGCTGCTTGAGCACGTCGTCGACATTGCCCATGGAGAAAGCGACGCCCTGGCCCTGGTTGACGACATTCTGGAGGTTCTCGAGATCGCTTTCGACCTGACCCCAGACATGGTCCGGGAGCTGCGCGGTGTTTTGCAGCATGTTCTTGTAGATGTTGAGCTGGTTCTGGATCTGCTCGGCCAGCTGCGAGATCTGAGTAATCTGGTTGTTCACCTGCTCCGCGGACTTGCCGACGAGGCTGATCAGTTCCGTATTGTTGGCGAGCTGCGTCCATTCGGTCGCCTGCCCGGTGACACCACCGGCCTGAGCCGGCAGCGAGAGAGCAGACAAGAGCACGAGGGCCGCACCGAGCGCGGCGTGCACCACTCTATTAGGTTGCGAAGAGCGCGTCGGCATGGGCGATCCCCCTTTGCTGGAGCCAATGGAGAAGCCAGTCGGCCCCATGTTCAAAATGCAGAGCGCGGATGCGCTTCAAGTCTTCTTTTCCGGACGCCCCGACAAACGAGAGCGCGACTGGACCAAGTGCCATGTCGAAGAGCCTGCGGCCCTCGGGCGACACGACGTAATAGTCATGCTTCGGGATCGCGGTCGCGACGATCTCGATCTGCCGCTCGTTGAAGCCGATGCGCTCGTAAAACTCGCGTGTTCCCGGCTCCCGAGCAGCACCATTCGGCAGGCAGATCTTGGTCGGGCAGGATTCCTTCAGCACGTCGATAATGCCGGAACGCTCGGCGTCCGAGATCGACTGCGTGGCGAGCACCACGGCGCAATTTGCCTTGCGCAGCACCTTCAGCCATTCCCTGATCTTGTCGCGGAATACCGGATGGCCGAGCATCAGCCAAGCCTCGTCAAGGATGATCAGGCTGGGTGGGCCGGTAAGGCGCTTTTCGATGCAGCGAAAGAGATAGGTCAGAACAGGCACGAGATTGCGCTCGCCCATGTTCATCAGTTCCTCGATCTCGAAGCACTGGAAGGCAGCGAGCGCCAGACCGTCCTCCTCGGCATCGAGAAGCTGCCCCATCGGACCATCGACAGTGTAGTGATGCAGCGCGTCCTTGATCTCGCGCATTTGGACGCCCGAGACGAAGTCGGAGAGCGAGCGACCGCGCGACTCCGCCATCAGACCGATCTGTCGGGAAATCGCATTGCGGTAGTCCGGTGTGATCGTCACACCCTGCAGCGCCACCAGCATCTCGATCCAATCGGACGCCCAGGCACGATCAGCGTCGGAGGAAAGGTCGGCCAGCGGGCAAAACGAGAGTACCCTCGCCTCGCCACTCGCCGACGGGCCGATATCGCCGCCGATCTGGTAATGGTCGCCGCCGATCCCCAACGTCAGCGGCAGCATCGAGCCCCCCTTGTCGAAGGCGAAGACCTGCGCATCGGCGTAGCGTCGGAACTGGGCGGCGATCAGTGACAGCAGCGTTGACTTACCGGAGCCGGTCGGTCCAAAGATCAACGTGTGGCCGACATCATCGACATGCAGGTTGAGCCGGAAGGGCGTGGATCCGCTGGCGACCTGCATCAGCGGAGGCGATCTGGGCGGATAGAATGGGCAAGGTGCGACCGGGCTTCCCGACCACACCGAATTGAGCGGGATGAGGTCGGCGAGGTTGCGGGTGTTGATCAGCGGCTCGCGGATATTGGCATAGGAGACGCCGGGCAGGCTGCCGAGAAAGGCGTCCGTGGCATTGATCGTCTCGATTCGTGCGCCAAAACCTTCGGCCTGGATCAGGCGGCGGACTGCCTCGCACTTCTCCTGAAGGCCCTGCTGGTTCTCATCGAAGAGAACGATGACCGGCGTATAGTAGCCGTAGGCCACGAGCTGCGATGAGGCTTCGGCGATTGCGTCCTCGGTTTCCGCCACCATGAGCATCGCGTCCTGATCGAGTGATCGCGATTGCGTCTGGAAAAGCTGATCGAAGAATGGCCTGACCTTCTGCTGCCATTTCTTGCGCGTACGCTCCAGCTTCCCCCTTGCCTCCTCGGCATCGAGGAAGATGAAGCGGGACGACCATCGATAAGAGAGCGGCATCAGGTCAAGGCTGTTGAGGATTCCTGGCCAGCTTTCCGCAGGCAGGCCATCGATCGCCACCACGCCGAGAAACCGGTTTTCGACCAGTGGCGTCAGACCGTGCTGCAGCTCGGCCGTCACCAGCCAATCGAGATACATGGGAATCTCCGGCAGACGCACAGGATGATTTTCCCCGGTGATGCAGAAGCGGATGAACTGAAAAAGCTCGTCGTAGCGGGCGACACGATGACCGCCGCGCTCTGCCGTCTCGCGTGTCATCATCCGTCGGATCGACACGACATTGGCGAGATACTGTTCGACCTCGCGGACCGAGGTGAGAAAGCTCTCGAGCGCCTTGTCGGCATAAGTTGCGGATCTGCTATCACTGTCGGAATAGACATAGCGGGTCAGTCCGGACCGCCGCGGCTCCGGTGGGCGCCAGGTCAGGATCAGGGCATGTCGGCTTTCGTAATGGCCCCTGTTCCTCTGGAAATGCGCTCGCCGTTCGGCATCGATGACGCGGGTCACCAGATCAGGGAAGTGACTTGCTTCCTCCGTTGGATAATGCGCGATCGGCACCCTGATAGCCTCGACCTGGATCATCCATCCCGAACCGAGGCGCGACAGGATGGCATTGATCTGCCGCGACACCTCGTTTCGCTCGGCATCGGTCGAACTTTCGCTGTCCGGTCCGGCAAAAAACCAGCCGGCCATCAGCGAGCTGTCCTTCAGGAGAATAACGCCATTGTCGACCAGGCCGGCATAGGGGACGAGATCGGCAAAGGACGGTCCGGAATGGCGGAAGAATTTAAGGGCAACCATGCCGTACGCCCTCAGTACCTGCGCCACGGCGACGATGTCGCGCGGTAGAAGGTCTTGTAGGAGATATACCGGATATAGATCCGTCTCATCAGCGGATCGGCCTTTGCCATCATGCGGAGGGCAGCTAAGGCGACCAGCCAGACTGCAACGCCGAACAGGGCCGCGTACCAGGTCAAAACGACGAAGATCAGGATGACGGCGACAAGCGCCGTCACCAGGACAAGCTCGCGGTCGGCGCCCATCAATAGATTGGGACGTGACAGCGCCCGATGCACGCGCGACCGGACGAGGTTGGAGCCGGCGTCAGCCACGATCCCCCTCCCCTATTGTTAAAGGGGTCGCCTGAGGCGCAGGGACACTGGGAGCAGTCTGTGCCTCGGCGTGGTGGTCGCCGATCGATGCACCGGTTGCGCCGAACAGGGCAACGATCTGGGTCGCGCCGAGCAGAACGCCGCCGACAAGGGCGACGTAGCAAAGGCGACGGGCAAAATCGTTGAGCTCGCCGCCAAAGATCAGCATGGCGCCGGCGATGGCGACCGCGGCAAGCGCAATGAACCCGGCGACGGGTCCGGTGATCGACTGCTGGATCTGCTGCAGGGGCGATTCCCACGGTAGACCTCCGCCGCCCGAGGACGCCAATGTAGGCCCCGAGAGGCTGAAGGTGAAGGCGGCGACCGTGATCGCTGTGAGAATGGAACGGGTCTTACGCAACATGGCTATCCTTGTCGATCTGGGCATAATGTTCAGTCTGGTAGTGGTTGTTGCGGTATCCCTCGATGTGGATCACTTCGCGGACCCGCATTCCCTTCCCCGTTCGCTCGATCGAGACGACGAGATCGACCGCCTCGCCGATTACCTCCTGCATTGGCTGCTGGCTGGACTCGGCGGTCAGTTGCTCAAGTCGGCGCAGCGCCGACATGGCAGTGTTGGAATGGATCGTGGTGAGCCCTCCGGGATGACCAGTGTTCCAGGCTTTCAGGAGCGTGAGCGCTGCACCGTCGCGGACCTCGCCGACGATGATGCGGTCCGGGCGCAGCCGCATGGTGCTCTTGAGCAGCCTCGCCATGTCGATCGTGTCGCTGGTATGGAGCGAGATCGCATTTTCCGCTGCGCACTGGATTTCGACCGTATCCTCGAGGATTACCATGCGATCTTCGGGAGCGGCGGCAACCACTTCAGCGATGATGGCGTTCGCAAGCGTGGTCTTTCCCGAACCCGTTCCGCCGGAAATGACGATGTTCATGCGAGAGTCAATCGCGCTCCGTATCACGGAGGCCTGCGCCTCCGTCATGACCTTGGTTCTTACGTACTCGGTCAATGGAATGAGACATGATGCACGGCGGCGAATGGTGAAGGCCGGTCCAGACACCACGGGTGGCAGCAAACCCTCGAACCGGTGTCCACCGATCGGCAGCTCGCCGGAAATAATTGGTTGATCCGCGTCGGCTTCGGACTGCAAGGCGTGGGCGACGCTGCCAATCACGACCTCTGCAGCTGCAGCGGTCATCGCGCCGGCTGGCGCCACGCCGTGCCCTAATCTCTCGATAAAGAGTCGGCCGTCAGGATTGAGCATGATCTCAACCACCGTCGAATCGTCGAGGGCGACGCAGAGCTGATCGCCAAGAGCGTCCTGCAGCTTGCGGACTAGGCGGGGATGGGAGCGGAGCTGGGTCACGCAGCGCTCCGGATCTTCGGGCGCGCGTCGTGCGAGATGGCGGATTGATAGTCCACTGGACGGACACGGTCGAAGCTCTCCGGGTCGGCCGGCAGCGAGCCAGCAATCGCGATCGTGTTGCCTATTTCCCTTGGCTCCCCGAGCCGCCTCATCGGCCAGCCGGCGCGATTCAGGATCCGCTCGAAGCGGATGTCGGTCGCCGTGACGATCTCGTTGTAGCCGTTGGACATCGACCATTCGATGATGCCGGCGAACATGGTCAGCGTGGCCAGATGAAGGCGTCCCCCTTCCCTTGCCTCGCCAACCGATGTGTCGACGCAAAACCGCGAGCTTTCGACCATATTGGGTGAAGCGCAGAGTGAACCGCTTCCGAGGAGTTGGGCGAAAGTCCCCTCCAGCATGGTCGGGCCTTCCGCAGGTAGGAGGCGAGCGCATCCGACCACACGGGCATCGTCAGTCGTCGCAAGGATGTATGTGGGATCGAACTTGTCGTATTCGTCGAACTCACCCGATTTCGTAACAGTAACATCCCATTCGAGACGGCCGCGGAAGATGCTCGCGCGAAGGCGATGCATCTGTGCGAGTTCATCGGAATGATCGGCATATTTCTCAGGTGAGACGGTCAAGACGCGCATTTTTCTCTCCACTTGTTTCATACATGGGGAGAGAAATCATCTCAGAAGCGGTGTGACCATCTGCAGATCTGCAGTCGTGATTCTACGTCGCGAATTCAAAATTCAGTGCGCGCCAGCGAACGTCCGTGCCTCCGGCCACCGCTGGCGGGACTGCAGATCTGCAGTTTCCACCGACTATACTGCATCTGTGGAATCAGCCTAACTGGTGGAAACATATCAGGGAATCGTTGCACCGGGCGGAATCACTGCAAGTCTGTAACTGGTTGTTAACCTTAAATGTCTTGCGGCGAGATGGGAATCGGACAATAGTTTCGGAAATAATGGCCATAAAGCCATTTTTTCGAAAGTGAAGACTCCCGGGAAATAGTTCGCAAAATGAGCAATACGCTGCAACACAGGTTCCAATATCGAGATCGCCCAGCAGGGTTCAAAGATCTCTAGCGCATTGCATATGTTGCGTAGCCAGCAGTACCCGCCTAATGCTCGCAAAGGATTGCGCAAGTTCCAACTCGCGGAAGTCGCAGACTTCATGGGGGTAACCCAGACACATCTCAGGCAACTTCATTCTGACGGAAAAGGCCCTGAAATCGAGTCAGTCGGCGGACGCAGGTATTATACGGCCGATCAGATGCTTGAACTCCGGGATTACCTCGAGGCCAACAAGAAGTCCGACAAGATGCGTTATGGAACTTGCTTTTGCTTGATTAAAAACCTCGCTTGAGGCGCCGGACGCTACAAAATTCTTCTTCACTCAACGCTGATTGACTGTGACAACTCGCCAAACCTCTACCCCCGCATAGGCGGAAGGCTTCACCATCAAATTTCACCAGTTCATTATGCGGGTGTCGGTCTGTCACGAGAAGCAATCTGGCCTGCCGTGCGATGCTGGCAGCAATTCAAAAGCCCGAAAAGGAACTGATCGACAATCGATAGCAACTGGATTATGATGCTTAAACGATTAAGCAACGATTGATCGATGGCTTCTGATAAAGTCTCAGCAAACCTTACTGGCATTGCCGCTGCTTTGGGTGTTTCAAGCGCGACGGTGTCTAACGCTCTGTCTGGAAAAGGACGGGTTTCAGCAGAGCTCAGCGATAGAATACGCCGCAAGGCGATGGAGCTTGGCTATGTGCCAAGCCCTGCGGCGCGTGCGCTCCGCACGGGGCGAAGCGGTGTCCTCGGTCTGGTTCTTGCCGATATTGCCAATCCGCTTTTCCCGCAGATCGCGCAAGCCATCGAAAAAGCGGCCGCTGACGCCGGTTTCGGCGTGCTCATTGCCGACTCTCATGGTGATGTCTCCAAGCAAACCGAAGCCATCAACCGTTTGATCGAACGTGGCGTCGAAGGCATGATCGTCATTCCGCGCCGCGGCACCCGAATTGTTGACGTGGATTGTCCTGTGGCAGTGATCGATTCCCCGTCTACTCCGGGCAACACGGTGGCAGCCGACCACTGGGACGGCGGCTTGCAGATCGGCAGGTATCTTGCGGGGCTTGGCCATCAAGATGTTGTCATCATTGCAAGAAATCCTGATTCTAACGTGCAGAACGACCGCGTCGGCGGTATTCGCGCTGGTCTATCGGCTGCGGCACGCACCGAGACTCTCTGGATCGCCCACTTGGAACAGCAACACGGAGAAGGCTGTCGTCTTGGTGTGGCTGAGAAGGTGCGTCACGGCTTTACAGCTTTTGCTACAGTATCGGATTTGCATGCCCTGCGCGTTCTTACCGAGCTTCAGGACGAGGGTATTGCCGTGCCTCAACTGGCTAGCGTTACAGGCTTCGATGACCTGATCTGGGCACCTGTTGTCACCCCTGCCCTTACAACGATGCGCATGGACATGACGCGGATTGCCGAAGCGGCGATCACGGCTCTGGTTCGGGCTATCGATGCGCGGGATCCGGCAGCACGCCCCTCAGCCGGTGGCGTGATCGCCGATATTTCCAAAGTGGCGATGGAGCTGGTCATCCGCCGCTCTGCCGCCGCCAAGAACAAGAAAACAAGTAAAGACAAAATCCTTCCGGTCGGAGAACAGACATCATGAAGACAATCATTCTCGCATCCACCATTGGGCTTACGCTGTCCGTGGGAATAGCACAGGCGCAAGAAAAGACACTGACGATTTCCGTGTACGCCTTTGCGCAGGATGAGTTCAAAGAACTTGTCTATACCCCTTTCGAACAGAAATGCGGGTGTAAGCTGGTGGTCGAAACCGGCAATAGCGTCGAACGTCTTGCGAAGATGGAAGCCAACAAAGCGAACCCCGTCGTCGACCTTGCCATTGTTTCCATGGCCGACGCGCTTGCCGCCGCTCGCGGCGGTCTGATCGAGAAGATCGACCCCGCCAAGGTGCCGAATATCGATAAGCTTTACGACATCGCAAAAGATCCGAATGGCGACGGCATGAGCGTGGGGGTCAATCTCTATGCAACGTCGATCGTCTATAGAACGGACAAGATGAAGATCGATAGCTGGGGGGATCTTCTGAAGAGCGATATCGCCGAACATATCGCATTTCCCAACGTGACCACCAATCAGGGTCCGCCTGCCCTCTATATGTTGGGCAAGGCCATTGGCAAAGACACGCCCGATCTGGCTGGCGCGATTGACGCGCTTGGCGCCAAGAAGGACGATATCGTGACCTTCTACGTAAAGTCTTCCCAGCTCGTGCAATTGATGCAGCAGGAGGAAATCTGGGCTGCTCCCATCGGGCGTTTCTCTTGGGCACCGTTCACAAAGCTCGATCTTCCGCTCGCATGGGCCACGCCCAAGGAAGGCCAGACCGGTGGCATGAACGTTCTTGTCGTTCCGAAGGGGACCAAGAACGAGGATCTGGCGCTGCAATTCATGAATTTCTGGCTTTCAACCGACATACAAAAAGCGCTGGCCGACAGACTGGTGGATAGCCCCACCAACAAAGAAGTGAAGGTTTCCGAGGCAGTGGCGAACAACATCACCTATGGCGAGGAAACGGTTAAAAGCCTTAAGCTCATTCCGTCCGCCGCCGCGCTCGACAACCGCGATAAATGGTTGTCGGAATGGAATGCAAAGGTCGGGCAATAATCCTTCCGTTGCGTCCCACCCATCCTCGATCTTTGCTCCCAAGGGTGACGGGAGCTCCGCGATAGGTTACCTCTCAAAGGATCAAACACTATGTTCCAAAATCGGGGCGAAGCTCTCGCGCTTGCTTTGCCTGCCGCAGTCTTTGCGACAGGCGTTTTCCTTGTTCCGGTTTTCATTCTTCTCTCGGAGGGCTTCCGCACCGCCGATGGCTGGACATTGCGCGCCTATGTAAGCTTCTTTTCCGACCCGCTCAATCAAACGGTGTTTCTTCGCACACTCAAACTTGGTGCAATCGTCACGCTGGTTTCGGCTGTGATCGGCTATGCCGCTGCCTTTGCTATTGTCAGCCTTCCGCCGAGTTCGAAGGGACATGCGATAAATCTGGTCATCCTACCGTTGATGATTTCACCGGTTGCACGGACCTATGCCTGGATCGTCATCCTCGGACGTACCGGGATCGTCAATGAAGCTCTTCGGTTTTTTGGCCTGACAGACAGTCCAATCCGAATCCTCTTCAGCGAAACGGCAGTTTTCATCGGTCTGTTGCAACTGTTCCTGCCCTTGATGGTCATTTCGTTGATCAGCGCGCTGGAAAACATGCCACGCGATGTCGTGTCCGCTGCGCGTGTTCTCGGAGCAAACTGGTTACAGGTCTTCTGGAAAGTCATCATTCCCCTGACCAAGGAAGGCTTGGTGGTCGGCGGTACGCTGGTCTTTACCGGCTCTTTGACCGCCTACATCACTCCCGCCATTCTCGGCGGCTCAAAGGTCCTGATGTTGGAAACACTTCTTTACCAGCAGGTGACCGTCTCCAGTAACTTCGTTGCTGCGAGCGTCATTGCCTTCATTCTAATCGTCATGAGTTTTGCGGCCAATATTTTGCTGAAGCGTATCGCGACGGCGAGGAACAGAAAATGACGAAGCATCTTTTCGTTCCGCTGACGCTCGTTCTGGTGCTCGGCTTTCTTATCGGACCGTTCCTGATCATCGTAGCCGCCTCATTTTCGGCAGGCGATACGCTCTCGTTTCCCCCGCAGGGATTTTCGCTGAAATGGATCATGAAGGTCTTTACTGTCGAAAGCTTCAGGGACAGTTTTGCGATGTCAATGTTCCTTGCTATCGGCGGGACTGTAGCGGCTCTCCTTCTCGGCACTCCTGCGGCGTATGCGATGTCGCGCTACAAGCTGCCATTTTCGGAAACGATCCGGACCATCGTGTCGGCGCCCATCATCGTTCCGGGCATCGTCGTCGGTCTCGCGCTGCTTCGATATTTTGTCGTACCATTCGGCCTTGGGATCACGCTCGCGCTGTTCTTGGCACATGCGGCCCTCATACTGCCCTACGCCGTGCGTGTCGTGTCGGCGAGCCTAACCAATTTGCGCTCGGATATCGAAGAGGCCGCGGTGCTGCTCGGTTCGTCGAGGCTCGGCGCGTTCTTCCGTGTCGTTTTGCCGAATATTCGCGGCGGCATCCTATGCGCTTTCATTCTTGGTTTTGTCACAAGTTTCAATCAGGTACCCGTCTCGCTCTTTCTGTCGGGACCCGGTGTTCGCACGCTGCCGATCGACATGCTGGGCTACATGGAGATCGTCTTCGATCCCTCTGTCGCGGCTCTATCTTCACTTCTGGCCTTTCTTTCCATCGGCATTGTCTTCCTGGCCGAACGTTTTCTGGGATTCTCCCGCTATGTCTGACGCTGAATATCTTTCCGTGCAAAACCTTTCGCTCGCCTATGGCACCTCAATGGCGGTTGAAAAGCTGAATTTAACAATCCGGAAGGGCGAGCTTCTTGCCTTGCTAGGCCCCTCTGGATGCGGCAAGACGACGACGATGCGCGCCATTGCCGGCCTGATGCCGATTGCCGGCGGCCAGATTGATCTGGATGGCAGGGATATCACGCGCGTTCCCGCCAATAAGCGCACCGTCGGCCTTGTTTTCCAGTCCTATGCACTTTTTCCGCATTTGTCTGTTTATGAAAATGTCGCCTTCGGGCTGAGGTTGAAGGGAATGAAAGGCGCCAACCTCGATACCAAAGTGGCATCCGGGTTGAAGTCTGTCGGCCTGTCCAGCTTCGCCTCGCGCAAACCTTCGGAGCTTTCCGGCGGCCAGCAACAACGCGTGGCGCTTGCCCGCTCCATGGTCATGGATCCGAAAGTTCTCTTGTTGGACGAGCCTCTTTCCAACCTCGACGCCCGGTTACGATTGGAAATGCGAACCGAACTCCAGCGAGTACAAAAGGCAACAGGCGTAACAATGATCTTTGTCACTCATGATCAGGTAGAGGCGCTGGCGCTTGCAGATCGTATCGTCGTGATGAAGAACGGTGCGATCGAGCAAATCGGAACGCCGGAGGAAATCTATAACGCTCCTGTATCAGCCTTCGTGGCGGATTTTGTTGGCTTCGACAATATCTTTCGGCTGGAGGAAAAAAGGCTGAAAACGGAAAATGGCCATATAACGCTGTCTGGCGATATCCCTGAAATAACAGGATTAGCCTGGAGGCCAGGGGCTGTCACGCTTGGCTCAGGCCCTTTTGAGGGAACCGTGCGAGGCTCATCATTTGCGGGCAATACGCGCGAATATCTTCTCGATAGCGCCCTTGGCCCGATCAAGGCAGAGGTCGGTGCCGCCCTGCCCGCTTATGAAATCGGACAAAAGCTTGCTTTCGACCTCCCCGTCGAAAAGGCCGCCGGTTTGAAGGTGTTCAACTAAGATGGGAATCTGGATCGACACCGACATGGGGTTTGACGATATCGCTGCCATTTTGGTGGTAAACTCGTCTGATTTGGTGGTCGATGGCGTCTCGCTGGTTTTCGGCAATACACCTCTCGATCAAGTTCAAAACAACGCATCTGGCGCCGCTCAAGCCTTTTCATGGCGCTTTCCAATCCATGCGGGGCGAGCGAACCCGGTGCTTGGGAAGATCGAGACGGCGCAGAGTGTCCTCGGCCCAACCGGCATTCCGACTGTCGGAGCGACGCTTCCTCTTACGAGAGGCTCATATCCGTCGGACGGTTTTGAAGCCCTCTGCAATTGGCTGGCAGACGGTGACGGGAATAAAAGGATATTGGCGCTCGGCCCTCTTACGAATATTGCCGCCGTCTGCCTCGCAAGGCCGGATCTCGCTAGTCGTATCACAGACCTCACCTGGATGGGCGGCGGTCTGACACTTGGCAATCATACCGCTTCGGCAGAGTTCAACGCCTTTGCCGATCCTGAGGCTGCCGCCGTCGTGATTGCACATGCCCTGCCCTTGCGCATGGTTGATCTCGATTTCTGCCGTAAGGTGACGGCATCCGTCTCGGATGTCGGTCCAATTCGCGAGGCGGGCGGCAAGAACGCTGTGCTTCTGGCGGATATGCTTGAAGGGTTCATCAACATCGCTATCAGCCGGGGACGCGGTGCTATGGCTCTTTATGATGCCTGCGCCGCCCTGACACTTGTTGCTCCCGATAGCGTTGGGTGGAAACCAGCGCGTATCGATGTAGAACTGCAAGGCAATCTGACACGTGGACGGACCGTTATCGAAGCGCGAGCTTCGCACGCAGGGCGCTTCAATGCGCATTATGCCGAGGCGATCGATGTCGCATTCGGGCGAGAACGCATCCTCGAAGCGCTGCGGCAGGAGGCAGCCCGATGAGCGATCGTCTGATGAGCGGACATCGGCATGGCCTGAACGATGAAAACCTGCGGGGCCGCGCGGTCGCGGCTGCACGAGGCGACGAGCCTTTCGATATCTTGATTTCCGGCGGAACGCTGGTGGACGTCGTCACTGGCGAATTACGGCCAGCCGATATAGGCCTTGTTGGCCCGCTGATTGCAAGTGTGCATCCTGCAAGATCGCGGGAAGACGCACAACAGGTTTTAGATGCCAGCGGGGGCTATGTTACCCCGGGCTTGATCGATACGCACATGCATATCGAAAGCTCGATGATCACGCCGGCATCCTATGCGCGCGCCGTTTTGGCCAGGGGCGTAACGACCATCGTCTGGGATCCTCATGAATTCGCGAATGTCCACGGAATGCACGGCATGCTGTGGGCGTCGCATGCAATCCGTGACCTACCGCTGCGTACGATCCTGCTTGCGCCATCCTGCGTACCCTCTGCACCGGGGCTAGAGCGAGCAGGTGCCGACTTCGATGCCAAAGCGCTTGCGGAAATACTCTCATGGCAAGAGGTCGGCGGTATTGCTGAGGTCATGAATATGCGCGGTGTCATAGAACGCGACCCGCGGATGAGCGCCATTCTTCAGGAGGGTCTCTATGCTGACAAACTGATCTGCGGACATGCGCGCGGTCTTGGAGGCGCCGATCTTAACGCCTTCATGGCGGCCGGCATCACTTCTGATCACGAACTGACCTCTGCGGATGATCTGATGGCAAAGCTTCGAGCCGGCCTGACGATTGAATTGCGCGGCTCCCACGATCATCTGCTGCCAGAATTTGTATCCGCTCTGAACGCAATGGGTCATTTGCCACCAACTTTGACGCTCTGTACCGACGATATATTTCCCGATGATCTCTTGGAAAACGGGGGCTTGGACGATGTTGTGCGGCGATTGGTGCAATATGGCCTACGCCCACAATGGGCTTTACAGGCAGCAACGTTGAATGCAGCGTCGAGGCTGCAGCGTTACGATCTTGGTCTCATTGCTGCCGGACGACAGGCAGATATCGTCGTCTTCAACGATCTCTCGCAGTTTGCAGCCCGTCATGTTCTCGCTAGGGGAGTTCCCGTGGCCGAACAAGGCAGGATGATTGCGGAAGTCCCTGAAATCGACGTGGCGCCGCTAGAGAATTCGATGAAGCTGCCGGCCCGTTCCAGCGACGATTTCCGGGTGAAGAGCAAAGGAAGGCGTGTCAGGCTCGCCACGATTGACCGACCCCGTTTCACGCAATGGGCCGAGACCGAAGCCGATGTGATCGATGGCTTCATCGTTCCTCCGTCCGGAACTACGATGATTTCGGTCACGCATCGACACGGCAAGGCATCGCCAGTGACACGCACGGGATTTCTCACCGGATGGGGCCAATGGAATGGCGCCTTTGCCACGACGGTCTCCCATGACAGTCACAATCTGACAGTCTTCGGTGGCAACGCGGAGGACATGGCGGCTGCGGCCAATGCCGTCATCGAAGCTGGCGGGGGGATGGCCGCTGCCTCAGGCGGAAAGGTTACGGCCGTTCTACCTCTGCCACTGTCTGGGCTTGTCTCCGCCGTCCCTCTTCTGGAGATTGCCGACGGTTTCAAAGAGGTGCGGGAGGCAGTTGGCCGTATCGTCGCGTGGCAGCCTCCCTACCTCGTCTTCAAAGCCTGCTTCGGGGCGACGCTCGCCTGCAATATCGGCCCGCACCAGACCGATATGGGCATTGCCGATGTTCTGCAAGCAAACGTGTTGGAGACGCCCGTCATCGACATTCTGGAGTAGGATCTGTTGCTTCGCTCAATCTCCAGCTTCTGAAAGTTCCTGCTCCACGAGCGTCGTCCAGAAAGCGACACCTGATGCGATTGCGTTGTCGTTGAAATCATAGGACGTGTTATGGTGAAGCGCCCCGTCGACTGCGGGACCGTTGCCGAGCCAGACATAACAACCCGGAGCTTCAGCGGCGAAAAAGGCGAAGTCGTCGCCAGCCGTTGAGGGCGGAAAGACCGTTCTTATCTTTTTCCCGAAGACACGACGGGCCGCCTTCAGCGCCCTTCTGGTCGCGTCCGGATTATTGACGACCGGCGGGATACGGCGGATAAATTCGTAGGTCGTTTCGATCCCAAACATCTTTGCCGTGCCTTGTGCCAGACGCCCGATTTCTTCTTCGAGCTGATCGCGGACATGTGATGCATAGGCGCGTGCCGTTCCGCCTATATGTACGAGATCGGGAATCACATTGAGCGCATTTGGGTCTCCTGCCTGGAGTGCACAAGCACTGACAACGGCCGGCTGCAACGGATCAACAACCCGGCCGACAATGCTCTGGATCGCTGCCAAAAAGCTTCCTGCCGCCGTGATCGGATCACGACCGAGATGCGGCTTTGCGCCATGTGTGCCTACACCCTTGAATACCACGCGCCAGCTGTCAGACGAGGCGAGCTGCGGTCCTTCCACAACAGCCATCTCATTCGTCTCAAGCCCTGGCATATTGTGCAAACCGTAGACCGCGTCACAGGGAAAGCGGCCAAAAAGCCCGTCTTCGACCATCTTCTTCGCGCCGCCACGGCCCTCCTCCGCAGGCTGGAAAATGAAATATACCGTGCCGGAAAAATTCCGATTGGCAGCAAGTGCCCGCGCTGCACCCAAAAGCATGACAGTATGACCATCATGACCGCAGGCGTGCATCTTTCCCGGGATCTTCGATTTGTAGGCCCGATCCGGCAGCTCTGGCATCGCCAGCGCATCCATGTCGGCACGCAGCCCAATTCGGCGCGTCCCGTTGCCGACCTGCAGCACGCCGACAATGCCCGTTCCTCCAAAACCCCGATGCACGGGGATGCCAGCCTCCTCCAGGATCGAGGCGACGATCCGACTGGTGCGCTCCTCTTCAAATCCGAGTTCAGGATGGGCATGGAGGTCGTGACGAAGCGCCGTCAGAAAAGCAAGATCGTCTCCGACCGGGTTTTGGGCAGTCATGTCGAGAACTCCTGAAAAGGCGAGGTAACGCGTCGTGCCTTTTCACAACAAGCCGCCCGATTAAGCAACGGGAGATCCGGATTGGCCTCAAGAAGAACGATGAATTCTCTGTAGCGTGGGCGCGTTTTGCTAAAACGCCCACGCCATCGGATCAGCTCAGAAAATCGATCAGATCCTGGTTCAGACGGTCCGGGGCTGTAGCGAACAGTCCGTGGGGCTCTCCGTCATACTCGATCAGCTTGGCGCCTGAGATACCCTGCGCGGCGGCGCGACCAGTCGGATCGATTGGCACGGTCTTGTCGCCCGTGCCGTGAATGATCAAGGTGGGTACTGTGAAGGCTTTGAAATCCGGGCGGAAGTCTGTTTTAGCGAAAGCGTCAACGCATTCGATCGTCGCCTTTGGACTTGCCATGACTGCGAGTACGAAAGACCAGTCTAAGACACCTTGGCTGACCGGGCTTGTAACAAATCCGACGCCATAGAAGGTTTTCGCGAAGCTCTGGAGAAACGCAAAGCGGTCCTTGCGAATCTGCTTCTTCATGTCCTCGAAGACGCTTGCATCAACACCATCCGGATTGCTCTCGTCCTTTAAAAGGTAGCCTGCAACAGAAGCCACGAGAACAGCCTTTGAAACTTTTGACGCGCCATGTCTGGACAAATAGCGAGCAATCTCGCCGCCCCCCATCGAAAAGCCGACCAGACCAACGGATTGAAGCTGAAGGCCATCGATGACAGCGGCAAGGTCATCTGCAAAGACGTCATACGTGTAGCCGCTTGCTGGATGTCCAGACTGGCCGAAGCCACGGCGGTCATAGGTGATCACACGGAACCCGGCTTCCAATAGCGCAACAGTCTGGTATTCGAACATATCGCCGGTCAGCGGCCAGCCGTGGATCAGGACCACGGGGCGGCCCTGGCCCATATCCTTAACGTGCAGTTTCGTGCCATCTTTCGCTTCGATAAATGCCATCTGGTGACTCCCTTGGTAATGCCACCGGTAACGGTCGTTTCATCCGTTAGGTTCCTTTTAGACCCAATCATCAGCACTTCAGGCATTTTTACCGAATTAACTCCATGCGCGTCGCGACGTGCATGTTTCTTCGTCTTAGGCTTCGAGAGACTGCGGCGATAGCAGTTATGCCTCTGTGTCGCACCTCATTGTGGAAATCCCATAGTTTTGACGCCTGCAAATGGCTGCCGTCTTCGATCTCGCTTTTGCCCACTAGAGCGCAATGCAACTTCGCGCTAGAGCAGAAAATGCAATCTGGTTGCCGGTCCCTTTGTTTCAGGAATTTCTAATGAAAAAAAGTTTATCTGGCGGGTCCTGAGGTCTTCCTCCCCAATGCTCGCGAAATGTTGGATCGAAAGGCCGCGCTTGCCCGTGAGGCTGGCCTGATCCCGCTTTCACCTGGCGACCTGGAAATACCGCACACCAACTCACCGCGCGAACGGGCCGCGGCGATCAATGCTGTCGACGAGCAGATGATGACCGAGGCTGACGCTATCATCGCCAATCTGACGCCATTTCGGGGAATTGCTGCTGATACTGGCACCGCCTTCGAACTCGGCTTCATGTGTGCGACCGGCAAGGCCGTGTTTGCCTATACCAATGTAGCCCGTGACCACCGCGGACGCGTTAGTGATCTTTATAGTGGAGCCGTCGCATATGACNGAACTCGGCTTCATGTGTGCGACCGGCAAGGCCGTGTTTGCCTATACCAATGTAGCCCGTGACCACCGCGGACGCGTTAGTGATCTTTATAGTGGAGCCGTCGCATATGACGGCGAAGGCCGTCTGAGAGATCCAAATGGGATTGCAGTCGAAGACTTCGGCCTTGCCGATAATCTCATGCTGCACGCTGGAATCGAGCGGCGTGGCGGCGTCCTCGTCGTTGGAGATGCAGCGCCGGAAGCGCTTTATACGGATCTCGCGGCGTTCAAGACCTGTCTTGCAATCGCCGTGGAAAAGCTGCGTTAACTCGCGCTTCTAGTTCGGCCAGGAGGATTGGTCTCGCGGCAATCGACTGTCGGGATCGTGAACATGTACGTAATCGTCTGCAAGAAGGTTAGCAGAAAAGATTACAAGATTGGTACCGCCGGCATGCCGCAGCGAGGGAAACAGAAGGCCTCGGAATCCAGCCGAGATGACCTCGTCTGCAAGCTTCCAGGATGGCGGTACCCTTTTGTCGATCCGAGCGATTTTTCGCCAGGCGCAGTCCCATTGTGCCCAGGCAGGGTCCCAATGAATTGGATCAAACCCTTCCGAGAAGTCCGTCACTTCGCCGAGTGTGATCTTGTAGGCTGCAAGCGTAGCTGGCGGCGTGATGCTTGCGCCCTGTCGATATTCTTCAAGTGCGGTTTGAGGAGCCACCGAAAGATAGAGCGCCTCGACGCCGGGACGATTGAACCGCCCGCCATCGATAGCCGCCCCAGCGCCGCTGGTTGGAAGGAACGCCCATTTCGGAGTCAGGTATCGGTGAAAGACTGCCTCGGGGCCGATGCGGGTGGTTTTCACCCCCGCGCTCCATTCTCCAGGTCCCGAATGAATGCAAGGACAGCCTCTATCTCACCATCGGCAACAAGCTCCGCAGCCGTGCGATGACCGTAATCAGCGATCGGCTCGTTCCGATACCAGTAGATTGCCTTTGCAAGATCGCCGCTCAGTTCAGCGGCAGCAGAGATTGCCTTGATCATTTCCCGCATCCTACCCTGCAGTCGTTCCGAAGATGGATTTCGTAGTGTATTGCGATGTACCCCCGTCAATTCCGCGAGGTTCGCAACCTTGACGCCAAGCGCCTTCGACAGACGGGACGGCGAGATATAAGGCGTGCGCGGCTCCTGAAGGCTGTCTACGAAGCCAGAAACAACTGCATATGAATGTGCTGGTCGTGCCGGTGCCATATCCAATCTCCGATCATTATATGCACAATATATGCACATCCTTGCGCACATCAAGCGACATTAGAACTTGCCTGCGTTCTTAAACGAAGGTCGGAGCCCGATTTTTTTAAGGTGGCGCTAGAGATCGACGTACTTAGGCCGTTTAACTGATATGCCAGTATAGAGATCAGCGGCGTTGAGAAGGCGGATCACCCCTGAGATCATTCGGCTCAACGCGAAATGCCTTCGGGAGCCTTTTCCCACGCTCCGGACAGCTACGAACTAGGACCGCTCCACTGGCTTTTCTTGCCTTTGAGAGACAATCCGCGTCTTCTGTCTTCGGAGGCCTGTTTCACCATTTCGGTGATCGCTTGATATGTTTGTCTCTGTGGCAAGCGGTGAGCACGCATCTGACCGTTTTCCGGGCGCGTCAGTTCATATTCGTTCACCCCCACAGAAATGGAGCGTACTTTGTCCAAAACGACGGTTGCCCCAGGGTTTGCCCAGATGATCTCGCAGGCTTGAACCTCGTTCAGGTTGAACCTCACCTCCGAACCGTCGTCTATTTGGACAGTAACAAGGTAATCGCGAAACATCATTTTTGTCCTTACAAGGCGTCACTTACCTTACCGCAAGATTGTACGTTGCAGCACGGAGCTCGGATTGACAAAAAGTTAAAATAGGTTCTTCACCAATCTCATTTAGCCTCTCTCAATTTCTTCGGCTGCGCTGCGGGGAGACTGACGTTTCGAGATCGGGATCGTTGATCATTCTTTGCCTGCGCTTGGACCAATGCAAGTGCCGATTTTATACCTATGGCTCCAGAGAGTGTGGGTCGCGCCAGCGATGCGGTTGAGTCTCATGATGGAGAAGCCGGTAGCGTTTGAGGTTCTTTGCCGAGACGACAGAGATGCCCTGTCCCGCAATGTTCAATGAGACATCATGCAGCAGCGGACTTTCCCAGTAGAAAGATACGTTACCCCAAAAGAGGGTCAAAGGTGTTTCGCGCTCCTGAACAAGAATTATTTCGCATAGTGTGCCATCGAAATTGAACGCACGTTTGTGTCGGAAGCGCTTGAGTGGAACCTCTTCAAAGTCAGGCATCGCGGTAAGCTTAACATCGAATTCTTCAAAACTTTCGCTCCGATAGAGCAAATCGATATCTCCGTGAGCGGAAGGTGCACGGAGGCACAAGACCTCCTCTGCCCAACCGCCAAAGAGATCACAGGCGATACCCAAATCCGCTAGCTTGCCGATAACAGCGGCGACCTTATGTCGGGTATTCTCCATTGGCTGGCTGCCCCCATGACTCGATTTAGCCGCGAATGCTTCCAACGCGTCTACTGAACGCCGTTTGATCGCGCGTAGGTGAGCAACAGACATGCTTTTACCACGTGGTGATCGATCCGGCTTATGTTGAACTCACGCCACTGCTCATGACCCAGAACGATTCGCGTGAATGGAGGCATCTCCGGGCGCCTGCTCAACCTTTCACGCCCAAGCACTTGACTATCGAGACGCCCGCGTTTCTCCGATCGGCTTGAAGTTCACGAGAAGTGCCTTCAGCTCTACCTCGCGGACTCTTCGAGCCGCTTCGTCAGGGCTGACCCAGGCCAAGATGCGCTGTCCCCTTTCCTTGAAGTCCTCCTGCGTTTTTTTCACTTTCACCTGAAACATCTCGACCATGACAGGCGCGACATCACCGTCATCGAGCTGTTTGAGATAGATGTATCGCCCTATAGGGTTTTTGTTGGCCTTGCCTCGGATGCCTGCCTCCTCCCAAGCCTCAGTCTCAGCGGCTTGGTGCGGCTTCTTGGACTTCATCGGCCACCCCTTTGGAATGACCCACCGACCGGAATCGCGGGACGTAATCACCAGGATCTCGATCTCCGCGCTCTTCTCCTTTTGTCGGAAACAAAGCGCTCCATACTGGACTCGAAAAGCGCCTTTGAAAAGCTTTCCAGGCTCTTGCGCAAGCTCTTTCAAAAGACTTTGGGAGGCGTTCGCGCGCGGCTTCTGGCGCTTTTTCTCTGGCTTCATGACAATCTTAGCTTGTCAAAATTCCCAATCTGTATCAATTGCCCAGGGAAATTTATGACAGTTTTGTGACAATGATCCACATGAAAGGTCGTCACGATGATGGGCATGTTCCGTAAACTAATGCCACGCGAAGACAAGTTCTTCGACATGTTCAGTCAGCATGCAAAGACCGTGGCAAGCGCAGCGCATGCAATGGAAGAATTGCTGCGCGGTACCGATGTCCAAAAAAATTGCGACCGTATCGTGGCATTGGAAGGCGAGGCCGATGATATCACGCGCGACGTGCTCCTCGCCGTCAGGCGCAGTTTCATTACACCTTTCGATCGCGGTGACATCAAGGATCTCATCCAGTCGATGGATGATGCGATCGACACCATGCACAAGACAGTCAAGACAATCCGTCTCTTCGAGCAGACGAGCTTCACTCCGTTGATGCAACAGATGGGTGGCGAGATCGTCAAGGCGGCAACATTGATCGAGGAAGCCATTCCGCTTCTCAACCGGCTGGGCCCCAATGCGCAACGGCTCTCGGCCATTGCGGAGGAGGTTACGCGTGTAGAAGGCCGGTCGGACGAGCTTCATGATGAGGGGTTAAAAGACCTCTTCCGACGTGGCGGCGCAGGCGGCGACACAATGGCATATATCATTGGCAGCGAGATCTATGGCAACCTTGAGAAGGTGGCAGATCGGTTTGAAGACGTCGCTAACGAGATCAGCGGCATCCTGATCGAGAACGTCTGATGGAAGCCACGCTCGCCTTCCCGCTTCTTTTGGGCTTGATTGCTGTCGCCTTATTCTTCGACTTTCTCAACGGTCTTCATGACGCCGCGAACTCGATTGCCACGATCGTTTCGACGCGCGTGCTACGCCCGCAATATGCTGTTGCCTGGGCCGCCTTTTTCAATTTCATCGCCTTCCTATTCTTCGGCTTGCATGTCGCAGAGACACTTGGAACCGGCATCATCGATCCATCTATCGTCTCACCTCAGGTGATTTTTGCTGCGCTCATTGGCGCGATTGTCTGGAATATTGTGACTTGGGTGTTCGGTATTCCCTCCAGTTCGTCCCATGCGCTCGTTGGCGGGCTAGTCGGTGCAGGATGGGCCAAAGTTGGCTTCAGCGCTGTCGTGTGGGGCGGGCTCCTGAAGACGATCGGAGCGATATTCATGTCGCCCGCCATCGGCTTTTTTCTTGCGCTGCTTCTGGTCCTTGCGGTTTCCTGGCTCTTTGTGCGCCAGACACCTTTCGTCGTCGATCGCACCTTCCGCTACATGCAGTTCGTCTCGGCCTCGGCCTATTCGCTGGGCCACGGGGGAAACGACGCGCAGAAGACCATGGGCATCATAGCCATCTTGCTGTTCAGCCAGGGCCATCTTGGCTCTACCTTCTACGTGCCTCTTTGGGTGGTCATTTCATGCCAATCCGCGATGGCACTGGGAACGTTGTTCGGCGGCTGGCGCATCGTCCACACGATGGGTTCGAAGATCACGAGGCTGAACCCGATGCAGGGCTTTTGCGCTGAAACCGGTGGCGCCTTGACGCTTTTCGGGGCAACCTGGCTCGGGATTCCTGTCTCCACCACACACACGATTACCGGTGCAATTGTCGGGGTCGGTGCTGCCCGCCGCGTTTCAGCTGTCCGTTGGGGAATTGCAGGCAATATCGTCATCGCCTGGATCATCACGATGCCCGCAGCTTCGCTCATTTCGGCGATTGTCTACCTCGCCAGTGACTGGATAGGACGTTTGGCGTGAAAAACGCAATCAGGCATGACGCATCCTGGAAATGTTACTACCCATGACACCTTGGGAGTGAAAAGGCTTCGCCAATCACCGCTGATGAAGTCCTCGATCAATGCGCCGATTTATTTCAAATGACTCCCGGTCTGGAAGTTATCGGATTGACGGCGAACTCAGGCTCATCGTCCGCTCTTTTCGGATAACAATAAAAAAGTGATCGGCAAGCAGTGATTTACCTGTTGTATG
Organism: Oryzifoliimicrobium ureilyticum; assembly: GCF_037199735.1. Classification (NCBI taxonomy): domain Bacteria; kingdom Pseudomonadati; phylum Pseudomonadota; class Alphaproteobacteria; order Hyphomicrobiales; family Rhizobiaceae; genus Oryzifoliimicrobium; species Oryzifoliimicrobium ureilyticum. The sequence continues at coordinate 38,136 of NZ_JBBBVQ010000030.1, forward strand.
TAAGGGTCGCGTTTCCCGAGTAAGCTCGCTGCGAACTGCTTTACGTTCTTCAGGTATTTACGATGACCGATGACTTTGATTCTGACATTTTCAACCTCGCGCCAATCGCCATGTGGATTGAAGACTTCAGTGAGGTAAACACCCTTTTTGATGAGTGGCGTCGCAAGGGCGTCGCAGATATCAGGAAATTCCTGCGCGAGGATCGTCATCGGGTGATCGCTTGCTCTAAGCGCATTCGCGTACTGAGGGTCAACGCCAAGACGCTGCAGGTGTTCGAGGCGGAAAGCCTTGCACACCTCAAGGCAAACATATCTTCCATCTTTCGAGACGATATGCTTGACACTCATATCAACGAATTGGCAGCACTTTTCGATGGCGATTTGACCTTCTCGAGCACGACTGTCAATTACACGATCGCCGGGCGGCGTCTTGATATCCAGCTGCGTGGCGCTGTCATGCCTGGTCATGAAAAGACGCTTGCGAGGCTGCTTTTGACGACCGAAGACATCACTGATCGAGAAGATGCTCGTCGCTCCGAAGCTGAGCAGAGGCGTCAGGCAGAAGGCATATTCGAACATTCTCCCGTCTCGCTATGGATTGAGGATTTCAGCCGCATTCGCGTGCTGATCGATGATATCCGCGCCCGTGGCATCAGCGATTTCCGAACCTTCATGGACGTTCATCCGGAGTTTGTGCGCCAGTGCATGAGCGAGATCAGAGTGATCGACGTCAACCAGGCGACGCTTGATCTTTTCTGCGCAAGAGACCGCACCGATCTGCTGCAGCGACTTGGCGAAATTTTTCGTGACGATATGGAAAAGCCGTTCCGGGAACAGCTTATGGAACTATGGAATGGAAATCTGTTTCACCACCGCGAAGTCATCAACTTTGCCCTCGATGGTTCGCAGCGCCACATCCTGCTGCATTTCTCTGTGTTTCCGGGACACGAAAAAGACTGGTCTCGCGTCCAGGTCGCGCTCGCGGACATTACCGCGCGCAAGAAGGCGGAAGCCTATCTCGAATATCTCGGCAAGCATGATGTTTTGACGAAACTTTACAACCGAGCCTTCTACGCTGAGGAGATGAACCGTCTTGAGCGCAAGTCCCTGCGCCCAGTGTCTGTAATCATCATTGATCTCAATGGCTTGAAGGAGGCCAATGACCAACTTGGGCACGATGCCGGGGATGGGTTGTTGCGTCGCTTTGGCGAGATCCTCAATGGAGCAGTATCGGCGCCGAACCATGCTTGTCGCATTGGCGGCGATGAGTTTGCGGTTCTTTTGCCTGGCGCAGATGCGAAAGCCGCTGGCTCCATCATCGAAACGATCCTTGAACTTTTGAGGATCAACAATCAGTTCTACTCAACTGCGCCGCTCAGCATGTCCTACGGTGTTGCGACCAGCGAAGACGGCGAGACGATCGAGTCGGTGGTCAGGCGCGCTGACATTTTGATGTACGAGGACAAAAAGGCCCATTATGCGACAGCCGATCTCAGCGCAAGTGCGCCAAGCGCTCGAACGAGTACACGATAATCCGCAAGCAAGATCGTCGTGCAAGCACGAAACTCATTCGGCGGCCACTTGAAAGCCTCGGGACTGGCGACGTGGCGCCGCCTTGAGGTGGCATCGGTTTGCACGCGAATTTTGAGCTAACTTCGCGCCATAAATTTTGCCAGGAGCCGTGTCAGCCGCCCATAAGGTGGCATGGCAAGCCGCGCTGGATTGAACAAGCGAACTTTCGTAACACCACGTGCGTGCGAGAAGCGCTTAAAGCCATCGTGGCCATGGTAGGCGCCAAACCCGCTTGGCCCCACGCCACCGAACGGCAAATCATTCTGCGCGACGTGAAGGAGCGTTCCATTGACGGTGACGTTGCCAGAGATCGTGTTCTCCAGCACTGAGCGCTCGGTGACCCGATCCTTTGTGAATAGATAGAGCGCCAGGGGCCGTGGACGTGTCCGGATGAAACCTACTGCCTCGCCAAGCTGCTCATAAGAAATGATAGGAAGGATTGGCCCAAAAATCTCTTCTTCCATAAGCTTGCAGTCGCACGCAGGGTTGATCACGAAGGTCGGCCCAATGCTGCGCTCCCTTGAAGGCAGGTCCAGATCGACTGTCACAACCTTCACACCCTTCGCCTGACAGTCACCGAGCCCTTCCGTCAGTCTTGTGTAACCGCGTTCGCCCAGAAGGCTGGTGTAATCTTTCGCAGCGCTATCCCTCGGATAGCGTTGCCGCACCTGTGAAACCAACGCGTCGATAAGATCGTCAAGGCGGTCTTTTTGAACAAGCACATAATCCGGCGCAATACACGTTTGGCCGGCGTTCATCAGTTTGCCGAACACAAGATCACGCGCAGCTTTCTTGATATCATAATCTGGCGCTATCAATGCTGGCGACTTACCGCCAAGTTCGAGCGTCACAGGCGTCAGATTGGCTGCTGCTGCAGCCATTACCTTTTTGCCAACCGCTGTGGAGCCCGTAAAAATGAGATGATCGAAGGCAAGGCTCGAGAATGCGGCAGCCACATCGGCTCCTCCCTCCACAACCCTTACTTCGCCTTCAGGGAAATATTTTCTCATCAACGCTGACAGCAAGGAAGAGGTTTGAGGGGCCAATTCTGAAGGTTTGATAATTACGCGGTTTCCCGCGGCAAGGATGTCGATGAGGGGTCCGATCGACAGAAACAACGGGTAATTCCAGGGGACCATGACGCCGACGATCCCAAGCGGCTGATATTGCACGTAGTTGGCAAGATGCATAAATTCGAGCGAACATGCTCGAGGTTCGGCCCTCATCCACCGCCGTAGATGGCTGCGCGTATGCCTCAGCGCCGCCATCAGGGGCACGATCTCGAGCATCATCGTCTCGTCATGAGAGCGGTGACCGAAATCGCTAGATACAGCCTCGCAGAGAGACTGGCTGTTTTCCTTCAGCAGTTGGGCGATCCGCATTAGACGCTCGCGTCGTGCAGCGAGCGACGGGTTCATGTCGGCGTCAAAAGCCTGGCGCTGGTCGATGAATACCTTCTCGAGAGCCCCGTATGCGGTCAAAGCTTCACTCCGATATACCCGATTTTGCCATGCTCGGGAGATTGCGGTGCAAATGACCGAATACCATGACCGCACAGACAGCCGCCAGAGATAGAGGCAAGAGGCATGAGTAGGAGAAGGCTGCAGCACCGGCCGCGGAGAAAATCGGGCCCGCCACAGCGGTCCCGACCGTCGCACCAATGATGGCGATCACCAGGATGCGCGACATAAACGAGCCGTCTGGATCATTCTCTGTAAGCACTCCAGTGACGAAAGGCGTCACGATGTAAAAGCCGATATTCACCAGCACCTGCGTCACCAGAAATACGGTGGCCGTGAAAATATGAAACAGATAGTAGATCGAGACGGCCATAATCAGGAAACCAAGCATCACACAGGGCAAGCGCCTTGCCTTGTCCTGTGTCAATGCAGGGACGACTGCCCCGATAAAACCCGCAAGCGAAGAAATCGCCAGATAAAGTCCGGCCTTAGCATTATCGAGCCCGATGCGCTCTGCGACATAGCCGCAGATCGCCCATTGCCCTGCCTGTACCGCATACACCATGAACACGATGATCATCGCTAAAA
>NZ_JBBBVQ010000031.1:0-36642 GCF_037199735.1 Oryzifoliimicrobium ureilyticum
GAACGTCACTCTGTGACCGAAGCCAAGGCATCAGGTCACGCATTGGAGATTGGTTCAAGAACCGAAGGACAACTCCGTCCTGCGGACGGAAGAGATTTAGCCGATCGGCGCAAACGCCGGTTAAAACATAACCGAACCCAAGGAAATTCCCGCAAATGCTGGTGTTTTGCCCCTTGTGTTCTTTCATTGGAGTTTTACCATGACCTGGGACAAGACGGGCAGTCCGCGGATCGCCTTTTTAGGGACCGGCGCGCAGGGTGCCTCGATTGGAGCCGATTTTGCCCTGGCGGGTCTAGACGTGACGTTCATTGAGCAGTGGCCAGATCACGTGAATGCTATTCGCGAGAAGGGCATCATCGTGAATCTGCCGACGCGCACGATCAACGCGAAAGTACCGGCGTTGCACCTCTGTCAGGTCGCCGAGGTCAAAGAACCGTTTGACCTCGTTTTCATGGTCGTCAAAGCCTACGATACGAAGTGGGCTTGTCAGCTCATCGAGCCGGTGCTTGCCAAAGATGGCCTGATCGTTGGCTTGCAAAACGGGATGACGCATGAGGATATCGCTGCGATCGTCGGCCGCGAACGCACCATAGGCGCCGTTATCGAGATTGCCTCCAACATGTGGGAACCAGGGATAACCAACCGCCAGAATGACCACGACACATCGTGGTTTGCTCTCGGTGCACTCGACCCGGACACCCAGCCAAGAGTGGAGGCGGTCGCAGAGTTGCTCCGCAACGCGGGAACCGTCGAGGTCTTCGATGACATCCGCTCGGCAAAATGGATGAAGCTCGTGGTGAATGCCGCAGAACTCATTCCATCTGCAATCGTGAATATGCCTCTTGGCGATGCGGCTCGCGCGCCGGGAATGCTGGAGGTCATGCGTGCTGCGGGCTACGAGGCAATGTATGCCGCCCTTGCTGATGGTGCCAAGATCGTTCCCATCATCGGGATGCCGCCGGTCACGACCAACCATCCTGAGCGCTATGTCGACCAGATCTTCGAAGAGGTCCTCACCGTTTTCTCCCAAGCCGACACATTGACGACATCCCTCCAGGATTGGCGAAAGGGCAGGCGCGCTGAGATTCAGGAAGTGAACGGATGGGTCGTCGATGTCATGAAAGCGCATGGCCAGTCGGCGTCTATCAACGAGCGCGTGGTGGAAGTTGCCTTAGAGATCGAGAGCGGCAAGCTTGAAGCAAAACCGGAAAACGCCAGGCTTCTCATCGAAGCCTACGAAGCAAGTTTGGATATACCATAAACGCCTGGCGAGACGCGCGTGCCCGGCTGGTCAGACGTTGTTCCTCTCCGCTTGTCGAGCATAATGGGTTTACAGGGGAATACCTGACGGCCACGCCGGATAGCGACATATCCATACCGGATATTTTCAGTGTTTTCAGGCGCTGTGAAATCGAGGAAAGTTATCATCGAACGGTTAGGAGGAGCCGTTTCAATTCCAATACATCGCTTCGTCAGTTGAACTTCGCGAAGGTCTTTCTGTGAATTGAGGCTGTGCTGATGCCCTGCTTCTTCTCTTTGAGAGACATACTGACCGACGGTTTAGATGAAAGACTATTTCTTGGAGGAGGTAGAATATGGATTTTGGGAATTTTAGGCTGTTCCCCCCGAGCAAGCCAATCCTCAGGCTGGTGACGACGTCGCTACGAGACGGTCCCAATCGGACGGTCCCTATCTGAGGTCCCGTAGGGTTCCTTAAAGAACTTCAGTTTGCTCCGTGTCGGTCGTAGGGCCTGACGGTAGTGCAACCCGAAAACGTGACAGCTCTTGATGATCGAGCCAATGCAGCCGGCGCGAACGAACTCTCCTACCCTTTGCAAAACGAGACGGCGAGAGATGCTGCCGTGAGGGAATTTCTGAAAGGTGGCAACAAAAATGATCCAAAACCCGACGAGCATCGTGATTAACAACCGACAGGGCCTTTTGTCGATGCCTTTGGCGCGTAGTTTCGTCACGGTCGTGTTGTCAACGCTGCTCTTACTCATAATTTGCGCCATCCTCGCCCCTTCCAGCATTTCCTTCGGCGCTCTGAAAGGAAGCCTGCCTTTCGCAGCAATCATTGCAATCGTTGGTTTGGGTCAATTGCTGGTGGTTCAGCATGGCGGCTTTGATCTTTCTCTACCCGGCTCGGTCTCTTTGGCAGTCGTCGTTTCGACCCATTATCCGCAGCAGAACGATGCGCTACTTTATCAAGCTGTGTTGCTGGCCATTGCCTTTGCGCTTGTCGCAGGCTTCATCAACGGCTTGCTTGTCAGTGTCTTTCGCTTGAACGCAATCATTGCGACGATCGGTGTCAATGCTTTGCTTTATGCGGGTGTGTTTGCGACGTCGGGTGGTGTCCCGTCGATCACCACCAATCTGCTTGCGGAGATTGCTGGCGGCGAAAGCCTCGGCATTCCGAACGCAGTCTTTTTTGCCATTGCCGCTACTGCACTCGTCTCCTTTACCCTGAAGAAAACGGTCGCCGGTCGCAGGTTTGAGACAATTGGCGCCAGTCCGCTCGCAGGTCGTGCCGCGGGACTGAATGTTCGTGTTCACCAAATGATGGCCTATGTCTTCGCGCAGCTTCTTTACTGCATGGCGGGCATTTTGATCGCAGGGATCACCCGCGAACCGACAGCCTTTCAGGGCGATAGCCTGCTCCTCCCGTCTGTTGCTGTTGTTGTGCTGGGGGGCACTTCTCTTCTGGGTGGGCGTGGATTTCCGATCTCGACCGTGATTGCCGCCTTCTTCCTCAATCAATTGAGCCAATTCGCACTCTCAGTCGGCGTGCCTTACTCGGCTCAAACCATCATCCAGGCGCTCGCCTTGGGTTTTGGCATCGGCGTTTACTCGCTCCGTTGGACGGTAAACCTCAAGAAGACGACTGGAACAAAAATCGTGGAGGAGAGAAAATGAAACGCTTAAAGCTTACCAGACCCCTTACCATTTCTGTTGGGGCTCTCGTTGCAGCGCTCGGCTGCGCCGATTTCGCAAAAGCCGAGACGCCATCTTGGTGCGGACCGAAGAAGGCAAGCCTTGCTCTTTTGGATGGCTATGGCGGCAACAGCTGGCGTCAGGTGACGACGGCTTCGGGCAAGCAGGTCGTCGATCAATGCCCCAGCATCACCAAGTACGAGTATGCGGATGGGCAGGGTGATACGCAAAAGGCGATTTCCGACATCAAGGGAATGGCGGCAAAGGGTATTGACGCGCTGGTTGTCTTCGGTGACGCCGGACCTGCAGTGCTGCCGGCCATCACCAGTGTCTACAAGTCAGGGAAGGTCATCGTGCCGTACCGCGTTGCAGTAGGCGGCAAAGAAGGTACGAATTATTCAAAATTCATCGGTTCTTCGTTTGAAAACGATGGCGTGACCTGGGGTAAATGGATCAAAACCGTGCTGCCGAAGGGCGGGAAGCTGCTGTTCCTGAGCGGGCCTGCCGGGAACAGCCAGGGCCTTGACGAACTTAAGGGGCTCAAGAGCGTATTAGGATCTGAGTATGTGTTCGTCAATCCGCAGCCTTTCGACGTCACCAATTGGGATCCGGCTCTTACGCAAAAGGTGCTGACCGCAGAGATTGCCAAGAACGACAAGATCGATGTGATCATCTCGGATTTCGGTCCATCGCTGGTTGGCGCTTTGCCGGCCTTTACCAAACAGGGAAAATCCATTCCGGCGATCGCAACCTCAGACGGCAACTCGCTTGGCTGCTTCTGGCAGGAAAACCAAGCAAAGAACCCGGATTTCAAGCTATTCACGGTTGCGACCGGGAACGACAATGTGCGGCTTGCCGTGCAATGGGCGATTGCGCTCGCAACAGGGGGTGAAAAGCCGAAGGAAGAAATCTTCAAGGCCGATGCTTTCGAAGATTCCGTCTCCGGCAAGCCGAACCCGGTGCAGTGCCGAAAGGATCTACCTGGCGCGATCTACTTGTCTTCCAAGCTTTCTCCTGAAGATCAGGTCAAGGCCACGAGTCGCTGATCGAGTTATCACATGACCCCGGAGGCAACCTCTCCGGGGTTCGCCCAAAGACGGATTGCAACACATGGCAGAACCAATGATGAAAGAGAGTGAGGCCCCAGCAGCGGACGTCGTTATCCGTTTGGCGGGCATCTCAAAATATTTTTCGCTCGTCCCGGCTCTGAGCAACGTCAGCATCGATTTCCGTGCAGGTGAGGTCCATGCGATCCTTGGCGAGAACGGTGCTGGTAAATCTACCTTGATGAACGTCATCTCAGGCACGCTTCAGCCGACCGACGGAGAGATTAGTTTCGAGGGTCAGGTTGTCCATCAGATGACGCCTGACATGGCAAAGGCACGTGGCATCGCAATCTGTTTTCAGCATCCTGCTATTCTCGAGGATCTCTCGGTCCTTGAAAACCTTCGGGTCGCCCTGCCTGCCTCTATTTTCTCTGGTCGAAATCAGGATGAGGTCGCAACTGAAATCCTGCATCTGATGGGATTGAACGTTCCGCTACGCATGCGAGCCGACAAACTCACCGTGGCCCAGAAGCATCTCCTTGAAATCGCCAAGGCGCTTGCGCTGAAACCAAAGGTGCTTATTCTCGATGAGCCGACCGCTTCGCTCGATCAGGAATCGACCGACATGCTGTTCGCGCGCGTCCGAGAAGTGGCTGCGAACGGCACTTCAGTCATTTACATCACCCACCGCCTGGCCGAGATCCGGCAGATTGCGCAACGCGTGACGGTTTTGCGGGATGGTCAGGTTCGCGGCGGTGAGATGGTTCGCAACGTAAGCGATTCCGAATTGATCGGCCTTATCGTCGGGCGCACTCTCAAGTCGTCCTTCCCACCCAAGGCATCCCATGCACCCGACAAGATCAGTCTTTCGGTCAGCAGCCTGACGAATAGCGATCTGTCGAACGTGAGTTTCGACGTTCCGCGCGGCCATATCGTCGGCATTGCCGGTGTGGCGGGCAACGGTCAGCCCGAGCTTATGAGGGTACTTGCAGGCCTGGAGCCAGCCAAGGGAACGATTACTTTGCAGGGTCGATCGCTCGATCAAAGCGAAGTCCTTCATGAAGCCGCCTTCATGCCGTCCGATCGACATATCGAAGGTGTGGCTGCCGGTCTCACGGTGCGCGAAAACGCAACCTATTCCGCCCTTGAGAAATTTTCCGCAGCTGGCATTGTCAGCCACAGAAGAGAGCTTGCTGCTGTCACCTCCATCTTTGGTGAGCTCGCCGTTAAGACACCAGGGCTCGACGCGCCGATCCTGGCATTGTCAGGCGGAAATCAGCAGAAGGTGGTGATGTCGCGCGCCCTCCTGTCCGAACCCGGACTGATCATAGCCGACGAGCCGACGCAAGGTGTGGATGTTGGTGCGCGCTTTGAAATCTATCGCATTTTACGTGAAGTCTCGGAAGCCGGCACACCGGTCGTTGTCAATTCATCGGACGCGGTCGAACTGGAAGGACTGTGCGACAAGGTCGTGGTTCTGTCTCGAGGTCATGTCGTCGAGACGTTGGTCGGCGAAGATGTCAAGGAAGCTCGCATTGTTGCCGCAGCGGTCAATGCCCATACACATGGCAAAGAAAATGGTTCGACTTCGGCTGCGGCAAGATCGGGACATATTCAGCACTTGCTTCAGTCTGACAACGCGCCTGCTATACCGCTGGCCCTCGTGACGATCCTTCTTGGCTTATATGTCTATATCCAAAACGATAACTTCTTATCGATCTATAATATCTACAATATCCTCCTTCTAGCGGCAGCGCTCGGGTTCATCGCCATGGGCCAGACGGTGGCACTGCTGATGGGTGGGATCGACCTTTCCGTTGGGCCTCTGGCGGGCTTTCTTGTCGTTGTCGCATCCTTTTTCATCAACGACGACAAGTCCACAGCGGTCATGCTGGCGGGATTTCTGCTGATGTTGCTGGGCGCTTTCGTAACCGGCGCAATTAACGGGATTCTGATACGGTTTGCGAATTTCACACCGATTGCAGCGACACTTGCAATGTATATAGCGATCCAGGGCTTCAGCTTCCTACTGCGCGACAACCCGGATGGTTACATCAGTGCAACCGTCACCGACTGGGTGAACTGGCAATGGGGTCCATTTCCGTTGGCCTTCTTGGTGCTCCTCGCCTTTACGTTGGCCGGGGAATATCTCTTGCGGAAAACGAAAGCTGGATGGCGTCTCAGGGCGATCGGGTCGAACGAGCATTCCTCGCGAAGGGTCGGGATCAGGGTCGATCGGACATTCGTCAGCGGCTACATCCTCTGTTCGCTGCTAACGGGCCTCGGCGCCATCATGCTCATGACGCAGGTCGGCGTCGGAGATCCGCGACAAGGTGTCAATTACACATTGGCCAGTATCACGGCCGTGGTCCTGGGCGGAACTAGTCTTTCAGGTGGTCGCGGAACATTCGTCGGCACATTGCTTGGCGCCGTGCTCCTGACGGAAGTGCTGAATGCGGTGACCTTCCTAGGGCTGACGCAGACGTACCAGTACCTTTTTCAAGGCGTCCTCGTTGTCGTTGCAGCGCTCGTCTATTCGAGCGTTCGAAGGCGAGCTGGACACTGAGGTGATTGTTCTCCTGAAGCCTATAATCATCGAAGGAAAAGTCCCGTGGCGAGCCATGTTTACGGAATGCATCACATCGGCATAACCGTTCCCAATATCGAGGAGGGAATGCGGTTCTTCGAAGCTGTGTTCGGCGCAGTAGAAGTCTTCCGAACCGGTCCCTTCGATGTCGATGCAGACTTCATGGCAAACAAGCTGGGTGCGGCAGCCCATTCCAAAATCCGGGATCTAGCGTTCCTGAAATGCGGTCAGGGCACCAGCGTTGAATTGTTCGAATATGATGGCGAGGAGCCGACGCCGCCCAAAAGACCTTCCGAAGTTGGAGGTGTCCATCTCTGCTTTGAGGTGGATGATGTGTTTGCGGCGGCAAGGCGGCTTCGGGACCAAGGCGTCGAAATGCTAGACGGGCCCAATCTCGTCGAGTCAGGTCCCTTGAAAGGCTTCAACTGGATCTATTTCCGCTCGCCTTGGGGCCTCGTTCTCGAAGTGGCGAGCTTTAAGAAGCTCGGCTACGAAGATGCCTCGCCACATCGGCTTTGGCGCGCCAAGGACCATGCCAAATAAAAGCAGTGCCGTTGTGAAGAGGCGATCGCGCGCCGGTCCTTCCCGTATTATGGTCTTGTTCCAACCCCGTGTTTGACGAACCTCGATGGTATCGAGGACAGGCGGCTATCGGCTGACGGTTGGATGGCAAAAAATATGGTAGTCGCGGAAGAAGCACTTCCTGCGCCGTGATGATTAACCAGTATGCGCTAACTCGCGAAGATGATCGGAGGTCGTTGGCGGGAACCCGAAGAACTCCAGATAGGCCGGGATCTGTTCGAACAGCATATCGAGGCCGATCTGAAATTCGCAGCCTCGCGCACGCACCTGCGCGAGAAATGGCGTGATCTTCTGTTTCATGACCACTTCACCGACAAAAGCTGACGGTGATATCCGTTGCACGTCGAATGGCAGCGGATCGTCATCGCGCATTCCCAACGGAGTGGCGTTGACGACAATATCGTAGCCTGCGGGATCGGTCGCTTCTGTCGTGACCTGAAGTTCGGGGTAGTGGAGACGCAGCCGTCGCGCCAGTTCCTCCATCATGGGCGGATGAGCGTCATTGATGGCCAATTCGGCAATGCCCGCCTGAGCCATGGAGGCGGCAATCGCAGACCCGACCCCGCCGGCACCGACCATGATAGCGCTCTTTCCCTTGATGGCGCGTCCCCGGCGCAGAACGCCGCGCACAAACCCTTCACCATCAAACATATCGCCCATCAACCGGCCGTCTTGTGCGAGGCGGACGGCGTTACAGGCGCCGGCGACGGCGACGCTCTTGGACACTTCGTCCAGCAACCCAACGGTGACGATCTTGTGCGGCATCGTAATCAGCGCACCGTGGATGTTGGATAGCTTGAACACCAGCTTCAGGAAGGACGGATAATCCTCAGCGTGACATCCCATCGGTACGACGGCGGCGTTGATGCCGGCTTCCTCGAAATAGGGATTGTAGATCAACGGCGCCTTGAACGAATGCGTCGGATAGCCAATATGCGCTATCAACTTGGTGTTGCCGTCAATCATAGGCTTCAGCTTCCATGATATGCGCCTTCAGGCCGCCGCCCGCTCCACGCAGGTCAGTGTCCAAGGATCTCTCCTAAGAACTTGCGCGTACGCTCCTGCTTCGGATTGGAGAAGAATTCGTTCGGTGGTGCTTCTTCGACAACAGCGCCAGCCGCCATGAAAATGACGCGGTCCGCCACTTGCCGGGCAAAACCCATTTCGTGCGTGACGCAAATCATCGTCATGCCTTCTTCGGCGAGCCCGATCATCGTATCCAGCACTTCCTTGACCATTTCCGGGTCGAGTGCAGAGGTCGGCTCGTCAAAGAGCATCACCTGCGGGCGCATGCACAGCGCTCTGGCGATGGCAACGCGCTGCTGCTGACCGCCCGAAAGTTGTGCCGGATATTTGTCCGCCTGCTCGGCGATCTTCACCCGGTCCAGAAGCTGCCGCGCACGTTTCTCCGCGTCTTGCCTGCCGAGTTTGAGCGCTCGCATGGGAGCAAGCATGCAGTTTTCCAGAACGGTGAGGTGTGGAAACAGATTGAACTGCTGGAACACCATGCCAACTTCCCGGCGTACGGCGTCAATGCTCTTGGATTGGTGACCAAGCAGCAAGCCGCCGACCCGAATTTCACCCTTCTGGTAGGCTTCAAGGTGGTTGATGCAGCGGATCAGCGTCGACTTTCCACTGCCGGATGGACCGCACAAGACGATTTTTTCGCCCTTTCGAACGGTGATGTTGATATCTTTTAGAGCCTGAAACGCGCCATACCATTTCTCTACATCGGTCATTCTGATCATAGTCTGATTGTCAGTCTGGATGGCCGAAATGTCAGTCATGAGAAGAGCTCCGTGTGGCTCGTCAGGGGGAAAGGGAAGAACGATAGGCCTTCTACCGCGTTGAAGCCGCGAATTTTCGTTCGAGGTAGGCGCCATAGATCGTCAGCGGGCAGCAAATGACGAAGTAGAGCATCCCAACAATCCCAAAGACGGTCAGCGGCTGGAAAATCTGGTTGGAAATGATGTTGCCGGCACGCGTTAACTCGGTGAAGCCGACGATCGAGGCGAGCGACGTGCCTTTGATAAGCTGCACAAGAAACCCAATGGTGGCCGGAAGCGAGATGCGGAGTGCTTGCGGGAGAATGACGTCCTTCATGCGCGCGCTATAACTGAGAGCGAGCGCCTTTGACGCCTCCGTTTGACCACGCGGCACGGCCTCGATACCGCCACGCCAAATTTCTCCAAGGTAGGCGCTAGCGTGCAGGGTGAGGCCGGCGGCCACCGCTGCCCATGCGTCAATCTTGATGCCGATCAGCGCAAGACCATAGTAAACCACAAACAACTGCATGAGGAGCGGTGTGCCTTGGAAAAAGGCAATGTAGGCAGCGGTCGCGCGCTCAATGACGTTTATGCCTGATGTTCGCAGCAAGGCAATGATAAGACCCGCCAGACAGCCGCAGACAAAGCCAACGGCCGAAAGCGCTAATGTCCATTTCAAGCCGATAAGAAGGAAGAGAAATTCATCGCGGCCCATACTCAATCCCTCACTTGACGGGGTAGGCAAAGTACCGGGCGGAGAAGAACGCAAAGAGGCGCATCATCAGCCAGGACATGATCAGATAGAAAATCGTCACCGTGAAGTAGACTTCGAAACTGCGGAAACTGTCCGACTCGATCCGTTGCGATACAGACGTCAGTTCATAGGCGGAAATCGCCGAGGCAATGCTGGTCGTCAGTGTCAAGAGCACGAATTGGCTGGTGAGTGACGGAAAGATCGCGCGGAGCGCTGGTTTCAGAATGATCAGACGGAACACCTGCCCCTTGTGCAGGCCAAGAGCAAGGCCAGCTTCCATCTGCCCCTTTGAGATGGATTGCACCCCGCCGCGAATGATCTCGATCGCATAAGCACCGCCATTAATGCCAAGCGCGATGATGGCGGTCGGCGTTGGGTCCAGCCTGATACCGATGAGCGGCAAGGCAAAATAGATGAAGAAAATCTGCACGAGGAACGGCGTGTTGCGGATCAACTCGACGAAGCCGATTATCAGCCATCGCAAAGGCGTAATTTTAGATTGCCGGAGCAAGACGCCACCAATGCCGATGATCGTTGCCAGCAACATACCGCAGATCGCCAGCATCAACGTGCCAAGGCATGCGGTCAGTAGACTAGGCAAACCCTCAATGACCGGCGTAAAATCCAAGGTATAGTTCATGACGCCTCCTGCCTTGGCGCGCCGGCAGACGAAGTCCTTGTCATGTCGGCCATCGCTTCGATGGCTAATTCGTAGCCACGGGCGCCAAAGCCGATCATGATCCCGGTGGCGGTGCGAGAGATCAGCGAGTTGTGGTATATGCTTTCACGGGCGTGGACGTTGGAGATATGCAGCTCGATCTTGGGTCCGTCGAACGTCTTCAAAGCGTCCAGCAATGCCACCGAGGTAAAGGTGTAGCCCGCGGGATTGATGATGATACCACAGGCCTGTTTGCGGGCCTGGTGGACGGCTTCGATCAACTCCCCTTCGAAATTGCTCTGACGAAAGTCAATCTCGAAGCCAAGCTTCGCCCCACGTGCAATGCAGTTCTGGCGAATCTCAGCCAGCGTCGTTGCACCATATATTGCAGGCTCACGCTCCCCCAGGAGATTGAGATTGGGTCCATTCAAGATGAAGATCGTCTTGCTCATGATGAGCCTCCGGAGAAAAAAGGAGGGGTAGCCGACCACAACAGGGCACAGTTCTTGGGTTTCGACACCGCATGACACGGTGCCGATTGCCTCGTTACAAGGCGGCAAACAGCGCTTTATTTTGCTGTGAACGGAATGCCTTCGAGGCTTTCAGGAAATTCGGGCACCGGCACCTTCATCCATTTGGCGTAGATCGTCTTGAGTTCGCCATTCGCCTTGATCTTGTCGATGAACGAATTCAGAGCGGCATTGAGCTCCTTTTCCCCGAGCCTTGTGCAGGCACCGTTATAGAGCTTTTGGAACTCGAGTTTGTTTTCAAACTTACCTGGAGCAGCTTTATCCACCCGGTCCAGATAGAAGATGTTGCCACCCAGCGCTTCGACCTGTCCCGATATCAACGCCTGGACGCTTGCGGCGTCCCCATCGAAGCGGCGAATGGTCGCTGATGCCGGTGCATTCTTGGTGACTTGCGTGTCCTGGGCAGCGCCCTTTGCCACCGCGATGGTCATGTTGGCCATGTCTTCCTTCGTCTTGATGGATTTATCCTTCGGGCCAATCAACACGATCGCATTTGCATTGTAGGGCTTGGAAAACTGCACGGCCTTTGCACGGTCGGGCAACATGGCCATGGTCGCAAACAGCACGTCGACGCGGCCAGAGGTCAAGGCAGGGATACGATTGTTGACTTCCAGCGGTACGAACTCGACGGTCACGCCGAGTTCTTTGGCGAAGAGCGTGCCCATATCGGCATCAAAGCCATCCTGCTTACCGCTGCTGGTCACAAATCCCCAAGGAGGATTATCGCCCTGGATGCCGACAATGAGCTTGCCTCTCGCCTTGATCTCATCAGGTGTAATCGCCGCAGCCGAACCTGCAAATGTTGCAGTGGCCAAAAGCGCGGCCGCCCCCATCAAGGCACGACGACGGGTCAAATTCATTGCGAACATGTTGCTCCTCCTAAACGCTGTTCTGCCAGCACTCCCATTGCTGTCGTCATAGAACTGCCACGGACCAGCCTTCGGATCAACAGAGAATTTTAAAAATATATGGCATAAATCATTTCAACATTGACTTTGGCGGGCATGACATGCGACCCATAAGACCAGATCGCGGTAGAAGAGGCCGATGCTCAGCGGGAGGAGCGCCCATGAAGACGTCGATCGCAACGGTATCGATCAGCGGAGAACTGCCCCAGAAACTCCAAGCTATCGCAGCGGCAGGTTTCGATGGTGTCGAAATTTTTGAGAACGACTTCCTTGCCTTCGATGGCAGTCCGCGAGACGTAGGACGAATGGTTCGCGATCTCGGGCTCGAAATTACGCTGTTCCAGCCTTTTCGTGATTTTGAAGGGATGCCAGCCTCCCACCGTCAGCGCACGTTTGACCGCGCCGAACGCAAGTTCGATGTCATGCAGGAGTTGGGGACCGATCTCGTGCTGGTTTGCTCGAATGTGTCGCCCGTATCTTTAGGCGGGATCGACCGAGCCGCAGCCGATTTTCACGAACTTGGCGAGCGGGCGGCGGCGCGCGGCCTGCGCGTCGGCTTTGAGGCGCTCGCCTGGGGACGTCACATCAATGACCATCGCGATGCCTGGGAGATCGTCCGACGTGCCAACCACGATCATGTCGGTCTGATCCTCGACAGCTTTCACAGCCTGTCTCGTAAGATCGACATCAATTCGATCCTTTCGATCCCCAAGGACAAGATCTTCATCGTGCAACTGGCGGACGCGCCGCTGATTGACATGGACCTGTTGTACTGGTCGCGCCATTTTCGCAATATGCCTGGGGAGGGCGATCTGCCAGTCACGGAGTTCACGGCTGCAATTGCGCAGACCGGATATGATGGCTACTTCTCGCTGGAAATTTTCAACGACCAATTTCGTGGCGGCTCCACCCGTTCGATTGCTGCCGACGGCCACCGCTCACTCATCTACCTCGGTGATCAGGTGCGCCGTCTTCCTACTGCCGAGAACTTGAGCGTTCTTGCCATGCCGGATCGCAGCCGGGTAGATGGCGTGGCCTTTGTCGAATTTTCGACCGACCAGGACGATGCAGGCAACCTTGTTGCCATTCTCAAGACTCTTGGCTTTGAAAAAACAAAAGTCCATCGGACCAAGAAGGTGGAGCTTTTCGAGCAGGGAGCGATCCGTCTTCTCGTAAATACCGAAGAAACGGGCTTTGCGAACACATCCTTTGCCGTCCACGGCACCTCGGCCTATGCGATCGCGCTTGCTGTCGATGATGCCGAAAAGGCGCTTGCCAGGGGCATTGCACTCGGAGCCGAACCGTTCGGTCAACAGGTCGCACCTGGGGAAATGGAGATACCGGCCATTCGCGGTGTCGGTGGGGGTCTCATCTACTTGATCGATAACAAGAGCGATCTCGGACGCTTCTCAGAGATCGACTTCATGCCAGTCGAAAATAGCGATAAACACCTCGTCCCAGCGCAACTCCTTCGCGTCGATCATGTGGCTCAAACGGTTGCCTATGACGAGATGCTCACTTGGCTGCTGTTCTACACCTCCATTTTTGAAACCCATAAAACGCCGATGGTCGATATCATCGATCCATCAGGCGTAGTGCGCAGCCAAGTCGTTGAAAATGATAGCGGAAGCCTGCGAATAACGCTGAACGGCGCTGAGAACCGGCGCACGCTTGCGGGTCACTTCATCGCTGAGAAGTTTGGATCTGGCGTTCAGCATCTTGCTTTCGAGACGCCAAATATCTTTGTCACGGCGGCGGCATTACGTCAGAACGGATTTCGAGCTCTGCCGATTTCTGCAAATTATTACGGCGATGTCGAAGCTCGGTTTGGATTGGATCCTGAACTTACCGAACGTCTCAAGACAGAGAACATCCTCTATGATCGTGACGATCACGGTGAGTACTTCCAGCTTTATAGCGGAACTTTTGGCGAAGGCTTTTTCTTTGAGATTGTCCAGCGAAACGGGTATCGGGGCTATGGCGCGCCAAACGCTATCTTCCGGATTGCTGCACTCAAAAAACAGATGCGGCCCGAGGGCCTGCCCGTGCGTTGAGGTCGGTTCTGTCAGAGGTCCACTCTGTTGCGGTTGGCCCTAATCCTGTTACATAGGACGATCTGAAAAATATCAGAGATCTTCTCGTGTCTTCAAAAAATATCTCAGAGTCGGTTGCCGAGGTAACTTATCGGCGCATTCGGGCCGACATCATCTTTGGTCGCCTTCCACCAGCCCAGAAGCTAAAACTGGAGGGCCTGAAGGAGACTTACGATACCAGCGTGAGCACTTTGCGGGAAATCCTCAATCGTCTGTCCTCGGAGGGCTTGGTTTTCGCCGAAGGTCAGCGAGGCTTCGAGGTCGCTCCTATATCCGTCTCCGACTTGCGAGAAATCGCGGCACTGCGTCTACTTCTCGAAACGCATGCGCTTGAACAATCCTTTGCACAAGGCGGTGTCGATTGGGAGGCGCGTCTTGTTTCTGCGCACTATAAGCTTTCGCGAATGGAAAGCGTCATGGCCAATGGCGATACGAGCGAAGCCGAGAAATGGAAGCGCTACGACTGGGAGTTTCATCAAGCGCTGATCTCCGCGTGCGGATCGAAACTGCTTATGGAGACGCATTCTAGTGTTTTCGACAAATACCTCCGCTACCAGATGGTCGCGTTATCCTATCGCGGAGAAATTGCAGCAAAGGAACATCAACAGCTTCTGGACGCTGCATTAAAACGCGATGAGAAGACTGCAAAGAGAGTTTTAATCGAGCATATCGAGGGTGGTGTTGAACATGCCCTCACACGCAATCGGCTGGGAAAATAGATGGTGGTGCGGGGACAGCTGCGGACGGAAGATTTGAGTGATGACATGGACAGAGCAACCGAGACAGTTGGCGAAGTTGTTTTCCGCCAGGTCCGAGCAGATATCATCGCTGGCACTCTCGCCCCCGGCAGCAAGATCAAGTTGGAACAAGCAAAGGCGCGCTATTCCATCAGTGTCTCTTCGCTACGCGAGATTCTTACCCGCTTGACCGCCGAAAACCTTGTGAGAGCCGAGGGCCAGAAAGGTTTTGAAGTCAGTCCAGCCTCTGAACAGGAACTGCTTGAACTTGCGGATTTGCGCATCGTGCTAGAGGTCCATGCCATGGAGCGCGCTTTTGCTGCCGGCGATTTGGAGTGGGAAGGGCGGGTGGTCGCTGCCTACCACCGACTGGCGGCCGCCGAACGCAGCCTTTTATCGGGCGATGCGTCTCGCACGATAGACTGGGTGCGATGCGACTGGCAGTTTCACCACGCAATAGTCTCGGCCTGCAATTCCGAAACATTAATGGCAAATCTTTCCTCGGTCTTCGATCGCTTTCTGCGATACCATCTTCTAGCAAAAAATTTCCGCGGTCAGGCGGTTTGCGACGACCACAGGTCGCTATTTCAGGCCGCCCTCGCGCGCGATCTCGATGCTTCGAAGCAAGTCATTCGCCAGCATGTCATGAGCGGTGTTGACCACATCCTCACGGCATTCAAGCCGAAGAGACGATAGGATGACATGCGGTTGCATGACGCTTGAAAGGTAACGTCCTTTGAAGAGATAAGGGCACAGATTAATATTTCGTTTTATTCAACAGGGCGCTCGTTGCTGGCAAGACGTCGCACGATGACAGAGCAATTCATGAAAAATCCGATACGCAGCTTTACCACTCCATCTCGGACGATTGAGCCGCCGCAGTCCATCAGCGAGGAAGCACGAGCGGCCTTGTCACGCCTCGTGGCCGATGACGGCAGCCTCCTCAATGCGCAATACGTCATGCCAGCGCCGGAGGATTACGCAGGCTGGATGAACATGAAGGCTGCGGTGGACGCTCATTACGCCGCTGCTGCAAAGAAGATGTCGGCGAGCCTGCAGTCCAAGGCAGAGACTGTTGTTGTCGAAACCGCAACGATCCATGTCGCGACGCCATCTGGAACTTTCGACGCCCGCCGCGCACTCATCGACCTTCACGGCGGCGCTTTGGTGTCCGGCGGTGGAGAAGCCTGTCAGGTGAGTGCGCGCCGCCAGGCGGACCAGCACGAAACTCGATGCTATGGCATCGATTACAGGATGCCACCTGAGTATCCATATCCCGCTGCGCTCGATGACTGTCTCGTTGCCTATCGTCATGTCTTGAAGGCTCATGCGCCCGAGCATGTGGTCGTTCTGGGCAGATCGGCAGGCGGTAACCTCGCGGCTGCCATGCTGCTGAGGGCAAAGAATGAAGGTTTGCCAATGCCGGGCAGATTGGTCCTGCTCTCGCCCGAGGTCGATTTGACCGAATCCGGCGATAGCTTCCAAACCAATCAGATGATCGATCTTGTTCTGCCTCGTCCCCTCAGATCGAACAACCTGCTTTATGCCGGGGGTGCCGATCTTTCAGATCCATATCTATCGCCGCTCTTCGGCGATCTACATGACTTTCCACCGACATTTCTTCAGACAGGAACGCGAGATCTCTTCTTATCGAACACGGTGAGGATGCATCGAGCCTTGCGAAAGGCTGGGGTGGAAACGGAGTTGCACGTCTTTGAAGCCATGCCTCATGGCGGTTTTATGGGAGGAACGCCCGAAGATCACGAGCTTGAATTGGAAGTTCGCCGGTTCGTCATGGGAAACTGGAACTAATCTTCAGAGCCAATGCGCCAGACCTAGACGGCGCAGCTTGATCCCATAGATTCGCCGACTTCGGAGACGAGCTCCACGAGCGTGCTGAAAAGAGGCTCCGCAAAGCTGCGCAGCACTGTTGGCTCAAATTTTACCTTACTGCGCTTCTGGTCGGTTGGATATCGAGGCGATGATCTATCGGCCATAGATAGTTTTAGACATGCTCCCAGTACCAAGCCACATACATATTCTTCTTCGCGTGATTACGGCCCTTCAGAAAGGAGCGAAGCGAGCGGACGTCTTCTTTTTCGCCTGCAAACCAGACAAATGTGCCTTCGTCCATGGTGTTGATCGCGCTTTGAACCTGATCCAACAAAACGCCCTTTGCGCCGACCGGATAGCGATCTCTATGAAGCCATCGGACTGTGATTGATGCCATTGACGAGATGATCTGTTCTTCCGCCTCATCGGAAACCTCGATAATCGCCTCAAGGCTTGTTCCTGGAAGAGCTTCAGCCGCTATCCGGGCGATGGCGGGCAGCGCGCTTTCGTCGCCGGCAAGCAGGATCGACGTCGCATCCGGCATGCTACCGGCTCCCGGCCCCATCAATGCGATCTCCTGTCCGGGTTCAGCATCCCGCGCAAAATCAGCGCCAGGGCAGGACACCACGCTTGAGGAATGCTGAAGGAAGTCGATCGAAATCTCGTTCGTCTCTTCGTCAACTGCGCGAATGGTGTACACCCGCACGAGGAGTTCGTCGGCGCCCTCCGGCCATGCGATGCGCCCATCACTTCGAATGCCAGGCCAAACCGGCTTGCGTCCTCGTGGTGGGACAAGGAGGCGAACATGCATGTCGCCCTTGATAAAGGGACTGACGTCCGCGCAGGAGAAGGTGACCCTGCGCATACGGGGTGTGATATCGGATGCCCGAACCACGCGGCCAAAGTGCAGGTTGGGCAAAGAGGTTTTCGGTGCTGCGTCATCCCAGCTAAGCTCAAAGGCTTCGTCACCGGCAAAGTAAAAAAGGTGTTCGGCAAGATTGGTCCGGCTCAGTTGAAGTGCTTGCGGGGAGGGGCAGCGCAAATCGATGAGGAGGCGTCCTCTATCCGAGCGGATGTTTGTGGTGCCGAATTTGTTGACCAGTCGCGCCGCGCTGCCATCCCGCTCGACATCGGCGTGCTCAACGAAGTGCTCGCAGATCTCAGTCAGCATTTCATCGGCGTTTTTCGGCCGAGCGATGCCTGTCAGGTAATGCTCTTGCGGTCTATCCAAGTTCAAGGCTTAGCCCTCCTGTTTTCATTAAGACGATGGCGGCCAATGGGAATCATCATCGGCCGGCCGGAAATGGGATCGGAAATGATGCGGCTTTCCAGGCCAAAGACCTTCTGGACCATTGCTTCATCCAGGACGTCTTCCGGATGGCCGCAGATGTGGATTTCACCATCTTTCATCGCCACCAGGTGGTCCGCGTAGCGAGCTGCCAGGTTGAGGTCATGCAGCACCATGACGATAGTGGTGCCACGGGTTTGATTGAGATCCATCAAAAGATCGAGAACTTCGACCTGATGGTTGATGTCGAGAAAGGTCGTCGGCTCGTCGAGAAGCAGGACCTTTGTCTCCTGTGCCAAGGCCATGGCAATCCAGACCCGCTGTCGTTGGCCGCCAGAGAGTTCATCTACAGGCCGGTCGGCAAGTTCGGCAATTTTGGTCGCCCTCAAAGCGGCATCAACCGCTTGATCATCTTGGCGAGACCAGCGTGAGAAAAGGCTTTGATAAGGATGTCTGCCCCGGCTGACCAGATCGGCAACGGTGATACTCTCCGGTGCGACTGGCGACTGCGGAAGCAGCCCAAGCAAGCGCGCTAGCGCCTTCGGCGGCATGTTGTGGATCGATTTCCCATCAAGCAAGACTTCGCCGGCATGGGGTGATAGGAGCCGTGACATTGCCTTTAGTAGTGTCGATTTGCCGCAAGCATTGGCGCCGACAATGACGGTGATCTTGCCAGGCGGAACGGTGAGATCGAGCCCGTGCAGGATCGTGGTGTCGCCGTACCCGGCCGAGACGGCATTGGCTTTTAGCGCATGATCGCTCATAGCGAGCCTCCCGCCCGGTTGACGCGGATGATAAGGAAAAGCAGGTAAGGGGCACCAAACGCGCCTGTGACAACGCCGACCGGATAACGGCTTGGCAGTAGGAACTGCCCAACATAGTCTCCGGCAAGGACAAGAAGCGCGCCGACCAGTGCGGAAGGGATCAGCAGCGAGCCGTTGCTACCGAAGAGCCTGGCTGCGATTGGGCCGGAAAGGAAGGATACGAACGCAATCGGTCCAGTGACGGCCGTCGCAGAGGCGATGACGCCGACAGCACCCACGATTACCGAGATGCGGGCAGCAGCAACACGGACGCCGAGCGCCGCCGCCATATCTTCGCCAAGCCGAAGGGCCTCAAGGTCCTTCGTTCGAGCGATCAGTATTCCGCCAAAGACGGCGAGAGACAGCAAAAGCGGAACAACCTGGACCATCTGCGCACCATTGACGCTCCCCGTCAGCCATCTCATAGCCTCTTGCAGGTTCCAGGCCGGTGCCTGCGACAGGACGTAGGCGACAATGCTCTCCAGCATGGCGGAGACAGCAATCCCGACAAGGATCAGCCGTGCCCCCGCAACGCCGTTGCGGGACGACAGGCCATAAACCAGAAGAGCAATTCCAAGTCCGGCCGTGACCGCCAGAATGGATACGGAGACTCCCTTCATTCCCAGCAAAATGATCGCGATAACCGCTGCCGCGCTCGCGCCTGAACTGATACCAATAATGTCGGGACTGGCGAGCGGGTTACGCAGCATCATCTGGAGCGCAACGCCGCCGAGGCCGAAACTGCAGCCCGCCAGCACGGCAAGCAATGCGCGCGGGAGCCGTAGCTGTCCGACCGTGAAACTTGCACCTGCAACAGTCTTTCCGGCCAATATCCTGATGACGTCGGCAAGAGGCGTCACCGACTGGCCGACGCAAAGAGCGAGGATAAAGAGAGCGAGGACGGCGGCGGAAAGGATAGCGATCATCGTCAAGTAACGACGCCTTCGATTCCGACGCAGTTGATGGATGAGATCGAGGGAGGTCATAGCTGGCGTATCCGTTGGCGCCGGACGATCCAGATGAAGAAGGGGGCACCGATCAGAGCAGTCACGATGCCAGCATCGAGCTCGGCTGGCCGACTGGCAATGCGACCTACGACATCGGCTGCAAGCAGAAGGCACGCGCCGGAAACGATTGAGAACGGCAAGAGCCACCGGTGGTCGACACCGATCAACATGCGGCAGAGATGGGGAACGATCAGACCAAGAAAGCCGATTGGCCCGCAAAGCGCCGTCGTTGCGCCGCACAGAAGGATCGCGCCAAGCGCGGCTACAGCGCGTGTCCGCGCGACCCGCTCGCCGAGCCCGACTGCAAGATCATCGCCAAGCGCGAGGGAATTCAGCTTCTTGGCAGAAAGCAGGCTGATTGCAAAACCGGCGGCAAGAAAGGGCATGACGGGAAGGATCCGCTCAAAAGTCGCGCCGCCAACTCCGCCGATCTGCCACGAACGGATGCCGCCAGCGATGTCCGCCCGTGGTAGCACCACGGCTGTCACCAGTGACGACAGTGCAACCGACGTCGCCGCGCCCGCCAGAGCCAGCTTCAGCGGAGTTGCACCGCCACGGCCAAGTGACCCCACAAAATACACGAAAACAGCCGAGACACCGGCACCCAAGATTGCGGTCCAGATATAGGCTTGCGCCGAAGCGATACCGAACCATGCTACGCCGACGGCAAGGGCAAGTGACGCACCCATATTGACGCCCAGAATACCTGGGTCGGCGAGAGGATTGCGCGTCACGCCCTGCATGACCGCACCGGCGAGCCCAAGTGCGGCACCCGCCAGGAGCGCCAGTAAAGTACGCGGCAGCCGCACAGTAACCGCGGCAGCGCCGATCGTATCAAAATGCCCTCTCAAAGCTGCTACTATGTCTCCCCACGCGACGTCCCGCGTTCCTGTCGTCACTGAAAGGATCACAAGTCCGGCGAGCAACATGAGGAACCCGGCAAGCCAAAGACTTTTTGCTCCAGTTGACCGTTGCGAAATAAAGGGGCGCGGAAACGCTGTCCTAGAAAAGGCGGTCATTGACTTCTTCTGGCCGCGTCAGCGAGCATGGCGATATAGTCTTTAAGAACGAATGTGATCGAAAGCGGCGTGGGGTTAGCGGCCGTACCAACTGGGTTGCGACCGAGCATCACCATCGCGCCCTTTGAAACGGCTGGCATTCTGGTCATCAGCGGATTTTTTCGCAGCGCCTTAAGCAGGTCTTCGTTTCCGTAGGTGACGACAATGTCGACATCATCGAAGGCATCGATGCGCTCGGCGCTCATCGAGCCTGAGTATTTTCCAGGGGCGGAAGCATCCGTGACGCTTTTCGGAGACTTGAGGCCGAGATCGGCGAAGAATTTCACGCGAGTATCATTGGTCGTGTAGAAATTAACGGTGCTGAGGTCGGAGGCGCTAAGGTGGGTGATGAACATCGCGGACTTATCCTTCAGCTCTGGATGTCCCGCGATAGCCATGGCGATTTCGCCTTCGATATTTTTAATCAGCGCTTCCCCCTCTTTGGCCATCCCCATTCCCGCACTGTTGAGCCGGATCATCTCGCGCCAGTCGGTTGACCAAGCTGCGTCCGGGTAGGCCACAACCGGGGCGATCTGGCTTAGCGTGTCGTAATCGCTCTGGCTGAGGCCGGAATAGGCAGCAAGGATGACGTCGGGCCTTGTGGCAGCGACGGCTTCGAAGTCGATCCCGTCTCCCTCGTCGAAGAGAACCGGGGTTTGCGCATGCAGTTCCTTCAGCCGTGTCGCGACCCAGGGCAACAGACCATCGCCGTCATCATCTCCGAAATTCGCCTTAGCGAAGCCAACGGGAACGACGCCGAGTGCCAGCGGAACTTCGTGATTTGCCCAGGCAACCGTTGCGATCCGCTCAGGCTTTTTGGTGATGATCGTGGTTCCGAAGGCATGCTTGATGCTGATCGGATAGGTCGTGGCCTCATCCGCAACGGCGTGATCGAAGGCCATCACGTAAAGCGCGACCAACGCCGCACTCAGCGCACAAAACAGGAACCGGATCATCGCACACTCCACCGAACGCATAAGTGGACTCCAAATCTCAGGTTAAATCTCCGACGTCAATGGTCACGAAAGTGCGTGGTGACCAAGGATGTGAGATTTCCGTGGAATCGTACAAAACCCTGGAATTTTACAATACTGGATTGATATACTCAAGTTATTGGCCGTCATGGGGCGCATCGAACGGATCGAGGCACATGCGGAAGCTGCTAGACACATTCGCAATTCCGGATGGCTGGAGATGGGCCTTGTCCTTTTGCAACTGGCCGGAAACACAGCTCCCGGGCGTGGCCGGTCTCGACGAAAACAGCTTTTTGGAATGCGACGATGGATAAAACAAGAAACGGCGGCCGCTCTCTTTCGACCCCTCTGCAGTGGCGCAGAGCTCTACTGCTCGGATGCACGGCAATCGGATCGCTGTTGCCTGCCGTCTCCTTCGCGCAGGATGCGGCAGATGCCAATGGGTCGACCGCTTTGAAGCCGATCGTGATTGAGGGCGCCGGT
This sequence comes from Oryzifoliimicrobium ureilyticum, assembly GCF_037199735.1. Lineage (NCBI taxonomy): Bacteria > Pseudomonadati > Pseudomonadota > Alphaproteobacteria > Hyphomicrobiales > Rhizobiaceae > Oryzifoliimicrobium > Oryzifoliimicrobium ureilyticum. The sequence continues at coordinate 22,042 of NZ_JBBBVQ010000031.1, forward strand.
GGCTCTGCCAGCAAGTTGGATACAAGCGAGGATTCAAAGTCGATCGTTGCGACGAAGACAACAGCTGTCGGTAAGATGCCGAGCGATGTTCTGACGACGCCAGCTACGGTTTCGGTCATCACGTCGAAAGAGATCCAGGAGCGTGGCGCCGAAAGTGTTGAGCAGGTTGTGCAATATACGGCCGGTGTCATCACCGACTATTATGGTTCGGATGATCGCTACGACTATTTCAAGATCCGCGGATTTAGCCCGTTCACCTATCGCGATGGCCTGACGATCGGCCGCAGCTGGGGAGGGGTGCTGGAAGAGCCCTATGCCTTCGATCGCGTCGAGGTGCTGAAAGGGGCTAATTCGACCGGCTTTGGCGTCTCTGATCCCGGTGGTTCGGTCAACTACGTGACCAAGCTACCGAAGAGCGAGCGCTTCGGTGAAATCTACGCCAGCGGCGGGTCCTATAATCACAAGGAGACCGGATTCGATTTCGGCGACAATATCACCGCCGACGATACGCTTTCCTATCGCCTGACCGGTAAGCTGAAGCGCTCTGACGATGAATATGATTTTTCCCAGGACGACGAGAACTTCATTATGGGCGGCCTGACCTGGCGCCCAACGGACATGACGAGTTTATCTTTTGTTTTCGATCACCTGGGAAGGGACGGTACGCCGAGCAGCGGCGGCCAGCCGCGGTTCACGCATCTTGATCGCGACGCCTTCTTCGGTGAGCCCGACTACAATTACAACACGGTGAACCGCAACACTTATAGTTTGATCTTTGATCATGACTTCGGAAACGGTTTGACCTTCAATTCCAGTGCCCGCTACAGCAAGACGGACACCGGCTTCGGCTATGCCTACATTTTTGACGCGCTCGGTGCGAGTGACCTGGCAGATACACTGGTGGACCGATCCTACTTCGGCAGCCGAAAAGCAACCGAGCAGTTCATCGTCGATGCGCATGTGCTTTATGAGGCAGGGTTCGACCATGTCGAGACCCGCACTCTTTTCGGAGCAGAATTCAACACGCTCAATTCGGACAACGAGAATTACTACACGGCTGCTCCGGCTATCGACTGGACGAACCCGATCTATTCCGGCGCCCCGGTCGGCCTTACTCCGTATAGTTCAGTCGCCGCCGATCAAACGACAAAGGCTATCTACCTCCAAGAAGATCTGACCTTCTTTGATCGCCTCACGGTCAGCGTGGGTCTTCGCAACGATTGGTTCGATCTCAAGGAAACAGGCACGTCCAACGGAAAGGCCGATATCAGCGATTTCAGCAAGCGCTTGGGCTTAAGCTACAAGATCACCGATGAACTTGCAGCCTTCGCAAGCTATGCTGAGTCCGTTGCACCGCCGAGCGCCGGCGTGACGCCGACCACCGGGAAGCAGTATGAAGTTGGCCTCAAATATCGGCCGGATGCTTTTCCGGCACTCATAACCGCCTCGGTTTATGACCTGACGATGGGGAACATTACCTCCTATGAGGCTCCCACCTATCTGCCTTCGACGATCGACAAGGTCCGCCATCGCGGTGTCGATCTGGAAGCGAAGCTCGAGGTGACCAATGACATCAACGTTATCGCAGCCTATGGCTACATTGACTCCAAGATCGATGAACCCGGTGATCCGAATGGTTACAACGGCAAGCATTTTGCGCAGGTCCCGGAACACATGGCATCCATCTGGGGCAGCTATACGCTCCCTGGCAACGGCGCGCGTGGCGACATGACCTTCGGGCTGGGTGCTCGCTATATCGGCTCGTACTATTTCGACAACGCCAATACCCGCAAATCAGATGGCGCGGTCGTGTTCGATGCGGCGTTCACATATAAGATCAAGGAACATACGACGTTCCAGGTCAACGCCAGCAATATCTTCAACGAGAAGCATATCGCCAACGACGACGGCGGCGCCTATTACTACAATCCCGGCCGCACCATCATGGCGACCCTTCGCCAGACCTGGTGAGCAGTGCCAGGGCGACGAACGAGGCAGGAGAACGGATCAATTGTGCTGCCTGCTCCGTCTCCATGCCGCCGGCGTCTCACCTGCAATCTGCCGAAAGACCTTTGTGAAGTGCGCCTGATCGGAAAACCCGAGCTGATTTGCGATACCAGCTACCGTCATACCACCTTCACAGAGCATCGTTTTCGCAAGCTCGACGCGCTTACTGAGTTGCCATTGTAAAGGCGTTTTACCGGTGGTCTGCTTGAAAACGCTCGCGAACCAACTCTCCGAGAGGCCGACCGTGGCTGCCATATCGGCGATCGACATCCGGTAATCGCCAAGGGCCTCCATCCGCGTTTGGAGTTTATTGATCTGAGCCTGAGTGAGACGACCGTGGTTCTTATTCTCGTTGCGGTCAGGAATATCAAGAAGGCCCGCGAATATGCTTCCGGCAAGGCTTTCGGCAAAGACGGCATGCTTCGAAGGGGCCGAGATCTCATCGACCAAGAGGCCTGCCAATGTCTTAATTGCGGGGATGTCGTGGACTTCGACGGGACGTTTGAGGGCGGACTGCGCTGCCGATGCACCGACCGAAGGTGCCAGGAACTTCAAAAGTCGATCCTTGTGGATATGCAAATTCAAATGTGAGAACCGATGACTGGACCGGCTGACAGTCCACATGGGAACACCCGCCGGAACATAAACCGCTCGGGCCATCGGGCGGGCATTCTTTTCGCAGGTTCGATTTCGGTTGGATATTTGAACCTGCGAGGACACGTCGTTGAAGAAGACCATCAGACGCGGATCTTCCGCGAGATAATAGCCATTTGCGCCAGCTTCGCTTTCAGCTTCCCAAAAAACGCTCACCAAACCGTCGAGCTGGCGCCATTTGACAGGAGCGACAACCCGGATTCCCTCGGTGCGCCACGTCATCGAGTGCCAAAACATGAAGGTCCATTCCATTTTTTTCGGACAAAAGCTTTCAAACTAGAAAGCTCGGTCCATCATAAAACATGATCCTTATATTCATGTTTGTGCGCAGGGCAAGTCCCTGGCGACGAGAGAGAGTGAAACGGAGAGTAGCAGTCACGTTTTGAGGCACGGTGATTGCTCTCGTTGGTCGACACCCAATCCGGGACCTCACTGAGCTGTTCTGTCGTGCCATCTCTGGTCCGTTTCAAAGAAGGGCAGAGGTGGCCTCTTCGATAAAGCCCGATGACGTCCGTCAGCCGCGTTTCGGCAATGACGATCCATCTGTGGACGTATCGATCAGCTTGTCTATGCCATTGAGCCGATTGACTTCATTCCTGAAGTCGCTCAACGCCTTGCCGGTCAGGACCGTCCCAGCAGGAAAGTTCGCAGTCGTTGGATCAAGATATTGACGAGCCTTGCGAAGCTCATAGTAAAGGTGTGGTCCAGTCGACAAGCCCGTGGACCCGACATAGGCGATCACCTGACCCTGAGAAACCCGTTGACCGACAGCTACACCTTTTGCGGCATGATCTATGTGCGCATATGTGGTGAAGTATCCCTGTTCGTGACGAACGCGAATGTAGCGACCATATCCTGGCTGCCAGGATATCAACTCGATGGTCCCGTCGCCGGCGGCCACGATTGGCGAGCCAAGTGGTGCGGTATAATCGACGCCATCATGATGTTTGCGTACGCCAAGGATGGGGTGGATGCGCCAGGCGAAGCCGTCACCCAACCGACCGGCCGGAACCGGATTTTTAAGAAGAAATTTCGAAACAGAATGTCCTTCTATATCGAAGAATTCGGCTGGTGATTCTGGTTGCGCATGGTAGCGATAGAACTGTCGCTCGCCGCTCTCGGTGGCAAAGGAAACAGAGACAAGCTCCTTTCGGCCGTTACCCTCGCGAAACATCAGGTGAACCTTACCCTTCACATCTGCATCTGTGTCGATCTGGATTTTGTTCTTCCGCGCAAGATCGACGATCTGCAAGACAACGTCGGGCGGCACATGCGCATGAAGGAGTTTATGCACAAGCTGGGGAAAATCCGACTGGGCTTGCGTAAGATCTGGAGCATTGTCGCTCGAGAGCGGTTCTTCAAGATCTCGCGCGGAAGACGTAGCCTCGCGCATCAGGCGGTCGAAGACAATAGGCTGCCGAATTTCCTTGAAACTATCGTCTTCAACCCTGCCAATGATCAGGTCTTCGCCGGTATTCTTCTTTAGTCTCACCATCAGGAGCTGTCTGCTTCCAGCCTGATCCGTCAAGAGCGCATCAAGCCTGTCGCCCGTTCTCAAAATCGCTGCTTTCAGCAAGCGTACGAGTTCGAGGCATTTGGCTGGGGAAGACTCGAGACCTGCCAGGACATCTGAAAGAGACTGGTCTGCTGCTGGCATCACCACGATATGCTTTATAGGGTCAGCGTCCTGTTTTTCCGAAGTGCTGACATTGATTGGTACCCCCCGAACGTGACCGGCAGCTCCATCTGCATAAGCAAGTGGCGCGCTTGTCGGCCGGTTGTCCTGATCTGGTTTGGCACCACGAAGAACCGTTGCAAATACATCTTCAGCGCGAGAAGAAGCAGTGGGTTTAACGAGACTTTCCATCGATCTCGCAGGCCGCTGATCGTCTTGCTGGTCGAGATCAACATTGGTCTGGATATAAGCATATTCCGCTAGCGATCCGTCCATCCTGGCTTCAATCATTTCGACACGAGAGCGATCGGCAAGAGGGGCTGCGATGGCAAGCCTGGCCTGTTTTGCCGTGCTCTTGGGGGGAGCATGAGACGGCGCTAATAATTGAATGGCGGTGACGTTGTGCTGGGCAGGTGCTCCCGCTTCGAGCAAGAACCATCCCGTCGTGATCCCTGCGAATGCGAATATCAATATCGAAATCAGGAGCCGGGCAAGGATGGCGTTTTGAAAGCGGCCCACTCGATGAAGAAAGTGGATCTCACCGAAACGCGTCTGCTCTTTGAATTCAGGCATTCAATATTTCCACAAGTGAACAGAACCGGTCAAATCGAAAAGCTGATAAATGTTATACCGTTTCATATCGACCTGCCACGAACTTGATGATGCTGGGGGGTGAGCGGTCGTAAAAAGATGTCGAAGCGTTGTTAGAGGCGCCTACATGTCACACTCCGTCCACAACAGCTAGCCTCGCTTCCAAGAATCACAGTCTTTTGTTCTGGCCGCCAAAAGACCAGACAGATTACCAGGCGAGTGCTTGAAAACCTCGTGCGGACGACAAGCGGCACAGGCGGTTCTTTTGAAGCCAACCATCTCATCGAATGCGCTCTTGGCAGCATCTTGTTAACACTGATGTTACTGTATAACATTACGCACAGGTTTCAACGATCCGTATGGAGATGTCAATGGTTCGAAAACTTCCCGTCACCGTCCTGTCCGGCTTCCTCGGGGCAGGAAAGACAACTCTTCTCAATCATATCCTTGCCAATCGCCAGGGTATGCGCGTAGCGCTCATCGTCAATGACATGAGCGAAGTGAATATCGATGCCGCACTCGTTCGCGACGGTGGCGCCAACTTGTCGCGCACGCAGGAACAACTGGTCGAGATGACCAACGGCTGCATATGCTGCACCTTGCGCGACGATCTCCTCAGGGAAGTCAGGGCTTTGGCCGAACAGGACCGCTTCGATTATCTTCTGATCGAGTCGACAGGGATCGCTGAGCCCTTGCCTGTTGCTGCGACTTTCGACTTCCGCGATGAGAATGGCAAAAGCCTGGTGGATGTCTCGAAACTCGACACCATGGTGACGGTCGTCGATGCTGCCAATCTGTTGAAGGATTATAGTTCGTCCGACTTCCTCTCCGATCGCGGCGAAACAGCAGGTGATGGCGACAACCGCACGCTGATCGACCTTTTGGTAGAGCAAATCGAATTCGCTGACGTCATTGTGCTCAATAAGATCAGCACCGCAACTTCTCAGGAGCGTGAGGCAGCGCGCGCCATTATTGCAGGCCTCAACCCAGATGCAAAAGTGATAGAGGCGGATTTCGGCAAGGTGGACTTGAAGGATGTTCTTGGTACTGGCCGGTTCGATTTTACAAAAGCTGAAACTCATCCTCTATGGTTTAAAGAACTTCATGGATTTGCTCACCATGTGCCGGAAGCAGAAGAATATGGCGTTCGCTCGTTCGTCTATCGGGCCAAGAAGCCATTCGATCCGATGAAATTCCAAGCCTTCATCGACCGCTCCTGGCCAGGCGTTATTCGCGCCAAAGGTTTCTTCTGGCTGGCAACCCGCCCTGATTATGTCGGCGAAATCAGCCAAGCTGGTGCCCTCGTTCGGACCCAGAAGATGGGCTTGTGGTGGACCTCGGTACCCAAGAAACAATGGCCGCGTGATCCGGGCTTTCTCGACATGATGAAGCCCTTTCTCGATCCAGTTTGGGGTGATCGCCGCCAGGAGATCGTTTTCATTGGCGCCGATCCTATGAATGAAGCGCAAATCCGAAAAGAATTGGATGCCTGCCTTATCGAGACGTCAGCGTTCGAGCCCGATCTTTGGCGCCATCTTCCCGATCCCTTTGCAAGTTGGGAACGGCAGGCCGCATAAGATCCATCGGCTTGGCCACACCTACCTTCGCGTCTATAGCCAATAAAACGCGATCACTGTTCGCTCGCGGACAGTGATCGTGGACATGCCGATCACAGATGCGGCGGTCGAACTATCTGGAAGAGCTTGGATATTGCAGGACGGCGGGCATCAATGAAGGCCGTCACCAGATCTGACTTCAGCGCCAAACGCTACCGCCGTTTAAAGTCTTCCGCGCGAATATTTCACAACGACGATGCGCTTCCTCTTCCGCCGATGCTCGTTGCAGAACAGATTTGACCGTACGCCATTGCTGGCGACGATCGACGTTCCATTGACAACCAACTCCGAACCGGGGAGGAAGGGCAGACATCGTTCCTGAGATCCTGATTGGAAATTGAACATGGCCAATGTGCTCGTTCTCTTTGCTCATCCTGGGCAGCGCCATTCGCGCGTCAATGTTGGCATGGCAAAGATTGCCAGCAGCATCGAAGGCGTCACGTTCATCGATCTCTATGCGCAGTATCCAAAGTTCGACATCGATATTGACGTCGAGCAAGACAGGTTGCTGAGACATGATGTTCTCATTTTTCAGTTTCCGATATACTGGTACTCCACGCCGTCCATCTTGAAGGAATGGCAGGACCTCGTTCTGGAATATGGCTTTGCTTACGGCCATTCGGGGGACAAGCTGGCAAACAAGGTCTTTTTGCCCGTCATTACCGCCGGTGGACCTGACCACGCCTATACAGAGCACGGGCGCAATCATTTTCGTCTTCGAACGCTGCTGTCGCCTCTGGAGCAGACTGCAAACCTCTGCCAGATGCGGTTTGTCGCGCCATATGCACTTTTCTCCGCACATGATGCGCAGCAGGAGGGCCGAGCCGACCCGCATTTAGAAGGGTATCGCCGCTTGTTGTTGGCGTTGCGAGACGAGACTTTTGATCTCAGTGCTGCTACGCAGACAGAACTGCTCAGTGCTGAGACGCTCCCGATCCGTGAGAGGACGGTCCATGACTGAAATCATTTTCCAGGCCTTCATCTATTTGATGGCGGCCGTCGTCTCCGTATTGATCGCAAAGCGGCTGGGTCTTGGCTCCGTTCTCGGTTATCTGATTGCCGGCATCGTGATCGGGCCCGCGTTGCATCTGGTCGGCAACGAGACGCAGGATCTGCAGCATTTCGCCGAGTTCGGCGTCGTGATGATGCTCTTTCTGGTGGGGCTCGAACTGCAACCTCGGGCGCTATGGGAAATGCGATCCAAACTCCTTGGACTTGGCGGACTGCAGGTGGTTGTCACGTCGCTTGTCATCATGGGATGTGCCATGCTTCTCGGCCAGGTCTGGAGCGTCGCGCTGACCGTTGGCTTTATCTTTTCGCTGTCTTCGACGGCTATTGTCCTGCAGACGCTCGGCGAAAAGGGGCTTTTGCGGTCATCGGGTGGTCAGTCAAGCTTCTCGGTGCTGCTCTTTCAGGACATCGCCGTCATTCCCATGCTGGCATTGATCCCTCTTCTTGCGCTTCCGGAACTTACGAGCCACAGGCTCGGCGGCAGCACCGAGAATGGTGGTCATCACTCCCTTAATCTGGTGGACGGACTGCCGGGCTGGCAGGTGACCTTGGTGACGATCTTTGCCGTCGCCTTTGTCGTCGCGGCCGGTCATTATCTGTCGAGACCCATCTTCCGACTGATCGCGCACGCCAAATTGCGAGAAATTTTCACGGCAGCTGCATTGCTGCTGATCATCGGTATTGCACTTTTGATGACGATGGTCGGCCTTTCGCCGGCGCTCGGAACCTTTCTTGCCGGCGTGGTCCTCGCCAACAGCGAATTCCGGCACGAGCTGGAAAGCGATATAGAACCCTTCAAGGGACTGCTGTTGGGTCTCTTCTTCATCACCGTCGGTGCGAGCATCGATTTTTCTCTTCTCTATGCCCAGATCTGGGCCGTGCTCGGCATCACATTGGGCATGATGGCGCTCAAGGCGATCGTGCTCCTCGCACTGTCCTTCATCTTTAAGCTGAGAGGGATTGATCGCTGGCTGTTCGCCCTCGGTCTGGCCCAGGCGGGTGAGTTTGGTTTCGTGTTGATCTCTTTCACGGTGCAAAGCGCCGTGTTGCCGGAAAGCCTCGCATCAATCCTATTGCTGGTTGTTGCGGTATCAATGCTTCTGACACCTGGCCTTTTCATCATCTTTGACCGGCTGATCGTGCCGCGCTTTGACCGGCGGCAGGAAGAGCAGGCCGACGAGATTTCGGAACGCGGATCGGTCATTATCGCAGGCCTCGGGCGCTTCGGGCAGATTGTCAATCGCATGCTGCTCGCCAACGGCTACAAGACAATCGTTCTCGATCATCAGGCTGATGTCATCGATGGCCTACGAAAATTTGGCATCCGTTCTTTCTTCGGGGATGCAAGCCGCCCGGACCTTCTTCATTCTGCAGGCCTTCATGACGCAAAGGTATTGGTGGTTGCGATTGATGACCCTGAAAGGGCTGTCGAAATCGTCAAGCATGCACGCAGGGAAAACCCGCACATCCACATTATAGCGCGCGCGTTCGACAGGACCTCGGTCTATCGACTTTACGAGGCGGGAGCACATGACATCGTCCGCGAGGTTTTCGATAGTTCGGTGCGCGCCGCTGGCTATGCTCTGCAGGGTCTTGGCATGCATCCCTATGATGTCGAAAAGAGCAAGCGAGTGTTTGTTCGCCAGGATGGGGAAGGGCTTCGCACACTCGCACCGTTGTGGCGAGAGGACGTGTTGGTGTTCAACAACAAGGAATATGTCGCCAAGGCAAAGGAGATTAACGATCTCCTGGAAAAAGCGATGATGGGAGACCGAGGCGCCCTTGGGGAAACGGCTGAACGTGGGTGGACGCCACCGGATGTCGCGGCGGAAAAGTTGGAAAAGAAGAGTGACTGAACAATGGGTTGAAGCTGTTCAGCGAAGGTGTTCCTTGCCCGGGCTTATGAACGACGAATGTTGATCGAGAGAACCACACTCTGAATGCGTAGAAACAAGTCGACACGCTTGCCAGCACCATATCTGAAGCGTCTCTGGATGAATGAAGATGCAAACCTGGACGATCAATATCCGTTCAACCTGCCTTGGCTGGACAAGGCGTTCTCTCTCGACTTCAAGACGCCGGTCACGATCATTGTGGGCGAGAACGGGACCGGAAAATCGACGTTGATCGAGGCCGTCGCAGCATTATGCGGATTTGACGAAGCCGGGGGAGGGAAGGGCTATCGCCCTGTCGACCACTCCCGAGCAATCGACCGGAGCGGGGCTCTGCTTGCCGGTGCAATGCGTGCGGGATGGCTGCCCAAGGTCACCATAGGCTGGTTCTTTCGTGCTGAGTCGTTCTTCTCGGTCGCCCGGTTCCTCGACGAGGCTGCCCGGGACGCGAATGCGGCGCCACCTGACTTTTTATCGTGGAGCCATGGCGAAGGCTTCGTTCGGTTCTTTGAGGAACGCATGACCCGACAGGGAATGTACCTGCTGGACGAACCGGAAAGTGCGCTTTCCCCGAAGCGCCAACTCGAACTGGTTCGCCTTCTTCACAGCGTCCAGGAATCGGCAAGCGCTCAGATCATCATGGCAACCCATTCTCCAATCCTGATGGCAGTTCCGGGCGCTCGCCTGTTGGAGATCACCCGAGCCGGTCTCGCCGATGTTTCGTTGCATGAGACGCTACACTTCAAACTTTATAAAGAGTTCGTCGAAGATCCTGTCGATTTCGTCAGCCGTGCCTTGGGCGAGGGGAGTTAAACTGTATGAGTTTGCGGCCGCCGCCTTTTGGCCTGTATCCTCAGACTGCCAGTTCGCATCTGCTCATTCAGGTCCAGCGCCGCGTTGCGCAAAGAGGCCGGCCGGCCATCCCGGTCATAGGCCTGCAGCAGCCGATGGACTTGACTTCGACTGAGGTCGAGCCGTTTGGCAGCCTGGACAGCGGCCAGGTACTCGTTACGGATCTTCTGGATGAATTCGAGGCGATGCAATTCTTTCTGCGATATGGTGATCAAAAAGGAGATGACGACTCCGACCACTCATGGTCTCGACCAGGCTGAAGATCGTCATCTTTGCTCCCAACGTTGGCTTTGACCAGTGGGAGAGAAGCGAGACTGTCGCAATCAGTCACATTCACAACTTTCCCAGGTCATCAAACCCGGGGAGAGTGAAATTCTAACTTTGCAGACACAGGACATTCCAACTTAGCGACTACAAACCAAAGTCGCATAAGAGGTATTACGTACCCAGGCGGCGGGAAGGCGAACCGATGCAGGTCGTCTCGGTCGTGAATTTTAAGGGCGGAAGCGGCAAGACGACGACCGCGGCTCACCTTGCACAGTATCTCGCGCTTACTGGGCATCGGGTACTGGCGGTCGATCTTGACCCGCAAGCTTCCCTGACGTCTCTTTTCGGAATCCAGCCGGAGCTTGATGATACCGCCTCTCTCTATGAGGCCCTTCGATTTGATGATGAGCGCAAATCAATCTCGGATATTATCCAAGTGACCAATATTCCTGGCCTGGTTGTCGTACCAGCGAACCTTGTCCTGCAGGAATACGAATACGATGTGCCACTGGCAATCTCTTCCAAGAAGGGAGAGGACGGTCGTCTCTTCTATATGCGGATTGCCAGCGCTCTGAAGCAGGTCGATGACAGGTACGATGTCGTCGTCATCGATTGCCCCCCTCAGTTGGGCTATCTCACAATAACTGCCCTCATGGCGTCGACCGGGATCCTCATCACCATTCATCCTCAAATGTTGGACATCATGTCGATGAGCCAGTTTCTCATGATGCTGGGGGGAATCATGGGACCGGTTGCAGAAGCCGGGGCTGAGATGAGCGTGCAATGGTTCCGGTATCTTATCACACGTTTCGAACCGACCGACATCCCTCAGGCTCAAATGGTCGGGTTCATGCAGTCTATGTTCGCACAGCAGATGCTGAGAAACCATGTCTTGAAATCCACAGCCATCTCCGACGCTTCTATAAAGAAGCAGACATTGTACGAGGTCGAAAGGGGGGAGTTTGTCCGGGCGACATACGACCGAGCGATCGAAAGTCTAAACGCCACAAATGCGGAAATCGCCGAGCTCATCCACGGTGCCTGGGGGCGAAAATGAAAGACTTGCCAGCCGTTTTTTCACCGATTCGAGAAGCCCCATCAATAACTTGTCGAAGTTGAAAGCAGCTCAGGAGGACAGACATGTCCCGTGAAAATCCATTCGCCAAGCTGGATATGGCAGCGATATCGCAGAGCCAGACGCCAACCAAGCCCGGTTATGGCATGACAGGAGCGGCGAAAACGGTTGTTCGCTCTATCGAGGACATGGTCGAAAACACCAAGAAGCTCATGGAGGGCGAGGTGATCGTAGACCTCGATCCACAGTTGGTCGACGTGTCTTTCGTATCTGATCGTCTTTCAGATGATGGAGAGGAGTTTCAGGAACTGCTCCAGGCGATCAGGGAGTCGGGTCAAACGACGCCTATTCTTGTCCGCCCGAGCACAATAGATGCCAAGCGCTATATGGTCGTGTTCGGCCATCGGCGCGTAAGGGTAGCTCGCGAGCTGGGGGTGCCCGTGAAGGCGATCGTCAAGAAGCTCGACGACACGACCTCGGCCATCGCCCAGGGTCAGGAGAATGCAGCCCGTTCCAACCTGTCCTTCATTGAGCGCGCGCATTTCGGACAGAACCTGATTGCGTTTGGAATGACCAAGGAAACGGTTCGTTCGTCTCTCGCTATCGACGAGGCGATGCTGTCCAAGATGCTTGCCGTTATCGAGGCGGTGCCGACGCCCGTCATCCAGGTATTGGGCGCTTCCAAGAAGATTGGGCGCGACCGGTGGCTTAGCCTTCGACAACTAGTTCTTACCCCTGCTCTCTCCAAAGTCGCTGTAGAACATGCGATGTCACCCGATTTTCAGAAGCTTCCTGAAGCCCAGCGATTTGACGAGCTGCATGATTACTTGAAGCGATACAAGGCTAAGTCGACTGCCAAAAAGCCTAAGCAAGAGGTCCCTGTCAAAGACTGGGTCTCGTCGGACCGTTCGCTGAATTTTGCGATGACTGCCAAATCCAGAAAGGTCGCCATCGAGCTTACGAATGTCGAAGCCAAGCCCTTCAGCGAATGGCTGTCTTCTCGCATGGACCGCTTGTACGAGGAGTACAAGGGGTCGCAAAACAAAACAAACGGAGACTGAACCGCAAAAGAAAAAGGCCCCCAAACGGCGAACCGTGGAAGCCTCTCTCGTCATCTCTAGCAGGATCGAGAATCGCATTTCCCGGAATCACAGTCAAGAGTCCTTGGCGCCATTTTGGTGATCGGATTTCTTTTGCCTGAAGAAAGGTGAAAAAGAAATGCATACGGGACATGTNGTGGAAGCCTCTCTCGTCATCTCTAGCAGGATCGAGAATCGCATTTCCCGGAATCACAGTCAAGAGTCCTTGGCGCCATTTTGGTGATCGGATTTCTTTTGCCTGAAGAAAGGTGAAAAAGAAATGCATACGGGACATGTGACGACGCCCTTTGGGCGGCGGTCGATGTCGCTTGCCTTGGTAACAACGCAGATGGCAATCGAAAGTCCGTGCGAAGGGACTCAAGTTGAAAAGTGGAAGGTTTTTCGGGACGTTTGCGAGGCACGTCAGCGCCTTGGGGTCCAGGATCGAGCCCTGGCCGTCCTCGATGCGCTCTTGACGTTTTACCCACATGGAGAACTTGACGCGAGCCATGGGCTTGTTGTTTTCCCTTCCAATGCGCAATTATCTGTGCGTGCTCACGGGATCACGGAGAGTACGCTCCGCCGGCACCTTGCCGCGCTCGTAGATGCCGGGCTGATTCTTCGCCGTGACAGTCCGAATGGGAAGCGCTACGCGCATCGAAGCCGGGACGGACATATAGAACAGGCATATGGCTTCGATTTGACACCTCTTCTGGCGCGCGCCGGGGAACTAGCGCAAATTGCGCAGGATGTCGCTTCGGAACGAATGCGGTTTCGTCGCTTAAAGGAAGCCCTGACGATTTGCCGGCGCGACGTACGCAAGCTGATCTCTGCTGCGGTGGAGGAAGGCGCTACCGGGGACTGGGCCAAGGCGGAAGAGGCCTATATCAGCATAGTCAGCCGCCTTCCACGCTCTCCAGACGGCACACAACTTGATACCGCCCTTAATCAAATGCGGCTCCTGCGAGAGAACGTCGTCAACATGCTGGAGATGCAGCTGAAATCCCGAATTGTGCGCGGCAATGCCATCCAATATGGCTGCCACATACAGAATTCAAATACAGAATCCATCAATGAACTTGAACCTAGCTCCAGAAAAGAGCAGGGCGGACAGGCTGCTGCGAAAGATCAACCAAGGAGCAAGTCAAACGGACGGGAAAAGGCGAAGCCAGAGTCGGTAAAGGCTTTCCCCCTCGGCATGGTTCTTCGGTCCTGCCCGCAGATTGCTGACTACGGTTCAGGGGGTTGTATTGAAAACTGGCGCGAATTTATGAAGGCGGCCGTCGTTGTGCGATCCATGCTTGGGGTTACTCCGTCGGCTTATGAGGAGGCGTGCGCCGCTATGGGCCCAGAAAATGCTGCGGTCACGATGGCATATATCTTGGAACGGTCGAATTTCATAACGTCCGCTGGCGGCTATCTGCGCGATCTAACCAGGCGTGCTGAACGAGGCGAGTTTTCGCTTGGGCCGATGTTGATGTCACTCATGAAGGTAAGCGACAGCGGCGGGCGAAAAACTGCTTGATGTCAGCTCTGAAGAGGTAGTTGATCAGTTGTCAGCCGTTTTTTTTCGGAGTTTCTTATCTGAAAACAATTGCTTACCGCGATTGAAGCGAGAATTTTGAAGCCATTGTCGGTTGGCACTTAAAGGGGTTCTTCCTCAATTTCTGTGGTTAACAGAGTATTAGCGCCACGACCGTTATCTGCGGGGATGCGAACGCAATTAAAATGGTCACCCGGCCCAGGGGTCAAAATTCTTGGTATCACCCTTCAAGATGAAGGAAACTGGGTTGTCTCCGCTGCTGCGAAACCGGTCGGCATCTGCCCGGATTGTGGAATGCAAAGTCGGCATCGGCACGGCTGGCACCACCGCCGCCTGCGG
>NZ_JBBBVQ010000032.1:0-35197 GCF_037199735.1 Oryzifoliimicrobium ureilyticum
CAGTCCCAATGTGGCTGATCATCCTCTCAGACCAGCTATGGATCGTCGCCTTGGTAGGCCTTTACCCCACCAACTAGCTAATCCAACGCGGGCTCATCCTATACCGATAAATCTTTCTCCATCAGGACACATACGGTATTAGCACACGTTTCCATGCGTTATTCCGTAGTATAGGGTAGATTCCCACGCGTTACTCACCCGTCTGCCGCTCGTATTGCTACGCGCTCGACTTGCATGTGTTAAGCCTGCCGCCAGCGTTCGTTCTGAGCCAGGATCAAACTCTCATGTTGAGAATTCAATCTAGCTAAATCACTATTCTGAATCGACGAGAACTCACAAAATCATTCAAACTTCANCGCTCGACTTGCATGTGTTAAGCCTGCCGCCAGCGTTCGTTCTGAGCCAGGATCAAACTCTCATGTTGAGAATTCAATCTAGCTAAATCACTATTCTGAATCGACGAGAACTCACAAAATCATTCAAACTTCACAGCTCAAACAATCCGTGTTCTCTTGTTCAAAACGTGACCGCCAAAGTCATTCTATCAGTCCCTAATAAGCATAAACCTACCAGAAACCGCGAAACTCCGCCGCCCACGTTTCTCTTTCTTCTCATCTTCAATTGTCAAAAAACAGACCAGTAATCCCAGTCAATCCGTCTCCAACAAGTCCCAGCTCAAAAGCCAAAACCCGCACAATCAGCAATCCAGCCAATCAAGGAAACAAGATACAAAGGCAACAACCGCTTGCAGCGCCCGCCGCCCTCGTCAGTGAGCGGNGCCCACGTTTCTCTTTCTTCTCATCTTCAATTGTCAAAAAACAGACCGGAAATCCCAGTCAATCAGTCCCCTACAAGTCCCAGCAACAAAGCCAAAACTCGCTCAATCAGCAATCCAGCCAATCAAAGGAAACCAGAAACAAAGGCAACAACCGCTTGCAGCGCCCGCCGCCCTCGTCAGTGAGCGGGCTTATAGACCCCCCACAGCTCAGCAGTCAACACCCGTATTTTTTTATTCGGGCAGAAAACTTCTAACCTCATGAATTCAAAGAAATATATCAAATACTCTCAACTGTGGACGGTAAAAGACCGGTCAAAGACGGCTCCCGCGTCTAGCGACCCAATCGCCGAACGGCTGATTGGCCCCCCCTGACGAAGAGAAACTGAGATACGCACCACGATTGACCGGATTTTCATCGCCGAGGGCGGCATAGGCTTACACATGATCATCCATTCCCCATCTATGCCGCCCTGCCGGTTTTCAGCTAAACGAGATCAGGACCGCACCTCTGGGAGACACGAAAATGAAAGCAATGATGTTCGAAGCCTTTGAGGAGGCGCCCGAGATCCGTCTGCTTCCTGACCCGACGCCGGAGTTTGATGGCGTTGTCATCGAAGTTGGCGCAACAGGCCTTTGCAGAAGCGACTGGCATGGCTGGATGGGCCACGACACCGACGTCAAACTCCCTCATGTTCCCGGTCACGAGTTGGCTGGCAAAGTGGTCGCAACAGGCGAAGGCGTCATGCGCTTCAAGGTCGGAGACCGGGTCACTGTCCCCTTCGTCTCAGGCTGCGGACGATGCGGCGAATGCCATTCTGGAAACCAGCAGGTTTGCCCGAACCAATTCCAGCCCGGGTTCACCCATTGGGGCTCCTTTGCGGAATATGTCGCGATCGAATACGCTGACGTAAATCTCGTCCATCTTCCCGAAAGCATCGATGATGCGACGGCCGCGAGCCTTGGATGCCGCTTCGCAACCGCGTTCCGCGCGATTGTTGATCAGGCTCGCACGGGCCCTGGAGACTGGGTCGCCGTCCATGGATGCGGGGGCGTCGGTCTTTCCGCCATTATGATCGCCTCTGCACTCGGCGCCAATGTGATCGGTATCGATCTCACCGAAGAGAAGCTGGCACTCGCACGTCAGTGCGGCGCGGCCTTCACCATCAACGCAAGGTCGGTTCCTGATGTCGTGGAAGCGGTCCGTGAGATCACCAAGGGCGGCGCACACGTCTCCATCGATGCACTTGGACACCCAACCACCTGCTTCAACTCGATCAAGAACTTGCGGCGACGCGGCCGGCATGTCCAAGTCGGCCTCATGCTTGCAGAAAACGCCACCCCGGCCATTCCCATGGCCCAGGTGATCGGTCATGAGCTCGAAATCTATGGCAGCCATGGTATGCAGGCTTGGCGTTACGACGCGATGCTATCGATGATCAGAGCTGGCAAAATCCGGCCGCAGCAGTTGATTGCAAACAGGATCAGTCTTAAAGAGGCCATCCCTGCCCTGATGACGATGGATAAGACCGAAGCGCCGGGTATCAGCATCATCACAGCATTCGAATGAAATCGATGGATTGACACTGATGTTCGCGGACCGCGGACATCAATTCAAAACTCGCAGTTCCTTCATGCATTCGCTCGTGTGAAGGGCGAGCTCGCCTGCTTTAGGATGAGACCGAGCGCTCGTTTAGGCGATAGACGTTCCTCATCTGATACGAATGCCCGTTGCATCGAAGAGGAAGCTTCTTTCCGGCGGAAAACTGAGTTTCAAGTGATCCCCGTCAGATGGCTGAAGATGACCTCTGCTTTCGATGGTGATCCCCTGCCCTCCTGGCAAGCGGCAGTAAAGGTAGCAAACGCCGCCAAGGTATTCGCTGAATTCCACAACGGCAAGAAGCCCAGTAGCGCAGGCAGCGTCGATTGCCACATGTTCAGGGCGGATGCCGAAAGTGACCGCGTGCCCTTCCGAAAGCTCGGCATTGATGCGCGGTGCTGGTAACAGTGCCTCGCCAATGCGGACGGCGCCCTTCTCCCATGCGCCCTCCAGAAGGTTCATGCGCGGAGAACCGATAAAGCCCGCAACGAACGTATTGCCCGGATCTTCATAAACCTGTCGCGGCGTGCCGACCTGCTCAATGCGCCCGTCACGCAGGATCACGATCCGGCTCGCGAGCGTCATCGCCTCCGTCTGATCATGCGTGACATAGATCATGGTATTGCCAAGCTCCCTGTGCAGCCGGGCAATTTCGATGCGCATCGAGACCCGGAGTTCTGCGTCGAGGTTCGACAAAGGCTCGTCAAACAAGAAGACGTCAGGCTGCCGAACGATGGCCCGTCCAATGGCAACGCGTTGACGCTGGCCGCCTGAAAGCTGCCCAGGACGCCGATCCAGCAAGTGATCGAGCTTGAGGATCGACGAGGCTCGCGAAACGCGCCGATCAATTTCATCGGTTGCGGTGCGGCTCATCTTCAGGCTGAAGCCCATATTGTCCCGGACCGTCATATGCGGATAGAGCGCGTAAGATTGAAAGACCATCGCGATCCCCCGTTCTGACGGATCAAGATCGGTTACGTCCCTGGCCTTGATGACGATCTCGCCCTCGCTCACCTCCTCCAAGCCTGCGATCATGCGTAAAAGTGTCGACTTGCCGCATCCGGAAGGTCCGACGAAGACGATGAATTCACCCTCTTCAATCGCAAGATCAATGCCATGGATCACAGCGAGACCGCCGTAGCTCTTTTTGATCCCCACCAGGGAGAGGCTCTGAGGCCTGTGCTCGGTCCCCGTCATACCACCTATTCCTTCGCAGATGGCAGCCAAACCAGCATGCTTCCCGGCTTCCGATTGTCCCACAAGTGATAGGGAATAAGCCGCAAATTGGCTGGCTCGCGAGTGGCTGGCGTGGAGCGATATAATTGCTCACCCCATTCCGTCACATCTTCCCGTTCCACCTTGATATCGACCGCTACAGCCCCGTTGAGATCAGGCAGGACCTCGCTTCCTCCGTCTGATAACTTTGCCGGCACGACGACAGCATTGAGATCGGCGCCATTATCCACCTCTTCAGCACAATACACCAATGGACCGCGCATCAGGGCGACGCGGCCAACGTCCTGACGAACCTTAGGATTGGCAAATTGCGGTCGGAGCATCAGCGGTAGATCAAGGTCGACCTGATCGCCGGACACCCATTCTCGTTCGATGCGGGCATAACCATCGCTGATCACAGACGCGAGCTCGACGGGCTGGTTATTGATCTTGATCGCAGCGTCTTCGGCCCACGCAGGAATTCGCACTGACAGTGCAAATGACAGGGGCTGTGGCGTGTTGATTGTAAAGGAAATTCTGCCGTCCCATGGGTAATTCGTTGCCTGTTTCAGCTCGACCTCAGCTCCGGCAAGCTCACATTTCAGCGTGCTTTCGCCAAACAAATGAACTGCGATCTCCGTGTCCGCAACGCCATACATGTAGGACCCGATCGACGCGACGAGACGCGCGATATTCGGCGGGCAGCATGGGCAGTGATGCCACTTCCAGCGATGATGCTTGCCTGTGGATTCCAAAGGATTGTCGTAAAAGAAAGTCTTCCCGTCCATGGACAGCCCGGAAAGGGCACCGTTAAAGAGCGCCTGCTCCATGATGTCGGCGTATTCCCGGTTCGGTCCTCGTCCGAGCATTCGGCTTGCCCAAAAGACCAGCCCGACCGAAGCACAGGTTTCCGCATAGGCCGTGTCATTCGGTAGATCGTAGTAGTCGGTGAAGCCTTCATTCGACGCAGCCGGGCCGATCCCGCCAGTGATGTACATCTGTTTGTTGACGAGATCGTCCCAAAGGGCCTCAAGCGCCTGCGTCAGGCTGTCATCGTTATACTCGGTCGCAATGTCGGCCATACCGGAATAGAGGTACATGGCACGGACAGCATGGCCGACGACCTTTCGCTGGTCGCGTACCGGCAGATGTGCCTGACCATATTCGTAGGTTTTCTGGATATAGTCCTTGAGGTCGCGCCTGTCGCGTTTGGACTCTTCCGTGAAAAAGTGCGGCTCCGTTCCACGTTCATCGACAAAGAATTTCGAGAGGTCGAGGTATTTGTAATTGCCGGTCACGCGCGCGAGCTTGACCAGAGCCAATTCGATTTCTTCGTGTCCGTCATAGCCAGGGATTTGGCCTGGCCCCTTCCCGAAGACTGTCAGCATGTAGTCGGCATATCGGCACATGATATCGAGTAATTTGCGTTTTCCCGTCGCTTGGAAGTAGGCAACGGCCGCTTCGATCAGATGCCCCGCGCAATAAAGTTCATGGTGATCGCGCAGGTTCTTCCAACGACGCTCGGGCTGTATGCGTTGGAACCATGCGTTCAGATAGCCATCCTTATCCTGCAGCTTCTCATAGAGATCGACGATGGCGTCGACACGCGCCTCTAGTCGGGGGTTCGGCTTGCGGTACAGCGAGTAGGCGATGGTTTCGATAGACTTGCCGAGATCCGAATCCCAGAACATCTGGGTCGTTCCGCCCCATGGCTGGAGCGGGATGACGATGCCGGGGCTGGGTTGCTCGACGTCGATCGCAGAGACCATTCCCGCTTCTACGCACCGATCGAGCAGGATTTCGGCCGTTGCGTTGCAGACCGCATCCTGCCATTTGCCCCAGAAGCCGGCAACCTTGACATTGGGGACGGCAGCCGGACGAAATTGACGATCTTTGATGATTTTGCTCATGAGGATCTCTTTCTTCATTTCACTGCGCCAGCCATCAGGCCGCGCATGTAGTAGCGTTGCAGGGCCAGGAAGACGAACAGGCAAGGGAGAACCATGACCGTCACGCCAGCTTGGACGGCGCTCCAGTTGATGGCGCCGAGACGCCCTGTCCTTACGGCGGTCATAAGGACCGGCAGCGTATAGTTGTCATTGCTGGACAAGAGGACCAATGCCCCAAGGAACTCGTTCCAGGCATTCAGAAATGCGAAGATTGCGACGGTTGCGATCCCCGGAAGCACAAGAGGCATAAGGACGCAAACGAGCAGCTTTAAGTCGCGCGCTCCGTCGATGCGGGCCGCCTCCTCGATTTCCTTTGGAACGGAGTCGAAGGCATTACGCATCATGAAGACAGAAAACGGCAATTGCAGCGTGACGTAAATCAACACCAGCCCAAAGAGAGAATTGTTGAGGCCAAGCTTTGCCAGAATGATGAAGAGCGGCGTCACGATGGACTGAAACGGGATCATCAAGGTGGCGATGATCAGAACGAAAAGCGCGTTCTTAAACGGGAAGCGATACCGGGAAAATCCATAGCCGGCCAGCACGCTGATAACGACCGTCAGGACAACCGTGCCTAAGGACACGGTCAAGGAATTGATCGTATGTTGCCAGATGCCGGACCCAAATCCATTCAGGGCACGATAGGCATCAAAGCTAAGACCTGAACTCGGCCACGGCGGCAACGGAGGCTGGCCGCTCTCGCTGTTCGAGCGCAGGGACGCGAGCATACTGATTGCGAAGGGGGCGAGGAAAAAAAAACCGATCCCCATACCGATGCCGTGATAAGCGAAGCCCTTCAATGCGCTCTTGCGCAAACGCCTATGTCGATGGGGCTTCATGGACGCTCTTCTCCCACCTTGAGCAACCAAAGCTGACCGACGCTGATCGCGACGAGAATTGCCAGAAGGACAATCGAGAGTGCGGCGCCATAGCCGAGGTTGAACGACACGAAAGACTGGTTGAAGATATAATAGACAACCGAAATCATCCGGTTTTGCGGTCCGCCTGACGTCATGATGTAGAACTGATCGAAGGCGAGGATCGAGCCGGTGATCGACAAAATCAACGCGAGTGCCAAAGTGCGGCGCATCAAGGGCAGCGTAAGGTAGCGAAAGCGCTGCCAACGGCCGGCGCCATCGATGCGGGCGGCCTCTGTCAATTCCGTCGGGATTGCCTGAAGTCCCGTCAGAAGAATAATCATCGTAAAACCGGAGATTTTCCAAACGACCATGACAATGATTGTGAGGAAGGCGGTATCGAAGGAGGCAAGAAGGTTGATGCGGTTTGCGGTGAAGCCAAGGCGTTGAAGAAGCGGCGCAAACAGACCGCTATCGACATTGGCAAGCCAGACCCACAAGAGCGAAGACGATGCCAAGCCGACGACAACGGGCAAGAAAATGGCCGTGCGATAGACGGACACTAGAGGCTTTTGCTTCTCAACAAAAATGGCCAGAGGAAATGCGACTACAAAAATCGCGATCGTTACCACGACCGTGTAATTCACCGTAAAGCCGAGTGCTGTGAAGAACCGTGTATCGTTGAGGATGCGCGTATAATTCTGGATCCCGATCCACGTTGGCTTGCCCAGCAATGGCCACCGATGCAGGCTCATCCAAAATGTGGCGAGCATCGGGAGCACAAAGAAGATGAGTATCAACGCCATCGCAGGCGCGATATAAAGCAGGCCGGGCCAGCGTCCCCTGCCGCGCTTACGCCGCTTCGGCCGCTGCTCTGACACGACAGACAGCATCGTCATAACTTATCTACTCTCTTTGATGGAGAAGGAACTGACGAGAGTTCCTTCTGCTTCGAGCGAATATGGCGTGAAATCGAGCGCTACTGAGCAGAGTCGATGATCTGCTGCATGTCGGCCTGCGCATTGGCAAATGCGCCATCGACATCGTTCCCGTATATTGCCGCGTTGAGGAAAGTTGCCCACGGCCCGTTCGACGAGTTGATGAGGTCGTTGAACTGCAGGGTGTAAGGCGTCTTTGCAACGGAAACCGCCTTCATCGCGATCGCAAGACGTGGATCAAGTCCCGCCAGAACCTGATCGGCAAGATCGCCACGAGTCGGCAAGCTACCGTATTTCGCCATGACTTTCTGACCTTCCAGCGAGTAGGTGAACTCCAGGAAAGTCTTGACCTTGTCCAAACGCGGCGTGCCCTTGGTAACAACAAAATTGTCACCCCCAGCAAAAGAAGAAGGCTTTCCATCAACGCTTGGAATGAGGGTGACGCCAAAGTTGATCTCGGGATGTTGCGTCACCAGTGTGCCAATAGCAAAAGCCCCAAGGCTCTGCTGACCAATCTTGCCGTTGGTGATCGAAAGGAAATTGACGCCATTATCGCTGGCTGCGCCAGCAGGCACTGTGTCCTTCGCAACGAGGTTGCGATAGATGTCCACGGCTTTGCGCATTTGCGGGGTGTCGAGTGTGGCTTTCTTCCCCTCCTCAGAGAGGATGTCGGCTCCGGCGCCCCATATCAGCGGGGTAAATGTGAAAATCATGCAGCCGCCACAGCCGCCGCCTGAAAAGTAGAAACCGTAGGTATCACCGCCGAGCGCTCGGATCTTTTCCGCATTGGTGGTAATTTCATCCCAGGTTGTCGGTGCCTTTTCAGGATCGAGACCAGCTTTGCGATAAAGATCCTTGTTCCAGGCGAAAATGGATGTTTCCACAGAGAGAGGCAGGCCGTAGATCTTACCCTCATAGGTGCCGAGCTTTACGTGCGAGGGCGAGAGCGCGTTGAAATAGGGAAGCGATTTCGCCCAATTCGTCAGGTCTTCGAGCTGCCCCGCTGACGCAAAGGCAGGCGTATAAATGAGGTCAAGGGAAAGCGCGTCAGGTGCCTGCCCTCCGGCAACAGCGGTTGCATATTTTTGTACGAGTTCCGAAAACGGCACTTCAGTCAGCTCGACCTTATCCCCTCCTTTCGCATTGAAGGCTTTGACGACCTCCTTAAAGCTGTCGCCAATCCCAGATCGCACCCACATTGATATCGTCTCGGCCGAAGCCTCCGACATCATGGCTGCCGACAAAAGGATCGTTGCGGATAGTAATCTTTTCAGCATTCTTTCCTCCCAATACGGACGCTCCTGCATCCGCCTCCTCTAATCCTCGCCAGTCCCGCCTCCACAAGACTGCCGCACGACAAGCCGGCACGGCAGCTTCCGCAAGCCAGGCTCAATCATGTTTCCTTCTGCGAGCGCGAGAACCGTGAGACCAGCTTCCCGTCCAAGCTCTTTCAGATTCATGTCGATCGATGTCAGCGGCGGACGCGCCTGGCTGGCAACGATCTCCCAATTGTCGAAGCCCACAACGGAAACGTCCCGCGGAACGTCCTGGCCCAGTTCACGCAACGCATCGATAACACCGCGTGCAATCTGATCATTGCCGCAAAAGACGCCATCAGGGGCCTCAGCAGGTCGCCTCCACAGTTCGCGCACGGCCTCACGCCCCCAAGCCTCCGACCAAACGCCGCTCATCACCCTTGCCCCAGCGCCAGCCTGCTCCCGAAAGGCCGAGGCGCGCTCGCGCACCGAGGCAAATCCTTCCGGTCCGGTGACGTGGACCAGCCTTTTGCGGCCCATCGTCATCAAATGCTTTGTCGCCAGTGCCGCACCTTGGCCATCATCGGAGGTGAAAGTGACGCTGTCAGACGCGCCTTCCGTAAACGCGTAGACGACTGGAACCGGTAGGCCTGAAAGATCAACTGGAAGTGCTCTGTCGACCCGCTTTCCTGTCGCAATGATCCCGTCGACCTGCTTATCGAGCATAGCCTCCACATGTATCCTTCCAAGCGCCGGATCATCCTCAATCGCGCAAAGGAAAACCGAAACGCCATGGTCGACCAAGGCTTCTGAGACGCCTGCCATGACCGGCAACGTAAATCGCCCATAGGTGTCGTTCGTCAGAAGTCCAACCGTGAACGAACGGCTTGATAATAAGCCACGCGCAAGCGCATTGGGACGGAAACCCATGCCTTGCGCTACCTTCTTGATCCGCGACCGCGTTTCCGCTGCCATGCGACCATTATCATTCAAGGCCTTGGAGACCGTGGAAACGCTCACCCCGGCTGCGCGCGCCACGTCGTGGATGGTGACGCGTACCGATCTGCTCTCAATCTTCCTCAGGTTTTCCTCCCAGCTTCAGGATGAGAAAACCTTTGCGCACACGTTTTGTCAATATGAGAAAACGTTTTCTCAGGTTTTTCGGTTTTTGTTGCTTGGAGTTGTCGGCACTGTCATGACGAATGAGCCTTCAGTCTGCCGTGGTCAAAGAACCAAGAGAAGTTGCATTCTCCGGTTCTTGCCAGATGAGGCGAATGACGACTTTACATCAAGGAAACGATTTTCATGCGATAGGGATCACCGAGAGTTCGAGTTGCGCCCAAAGGAGCATTGTTTGTCCGAAAAGATTATCTCGTCCAAGCGACTATGTGAGGCATGGGGAACACTCACCGAATACTCCTTTCAGTATCGCAAGCCGAGCGGCGATCTCGCCGAAATGTCGCGTGAAGTCTATGATCGCGGCCATGCGGCCGCCGTCCTCCTTTGCAATCAAGCTCGAGATACCGTTGTTCTGGTCAGGCAGTTTCGGCCCCCAGCAATGATAAACGGCGAATATCCTTATCTCCTTGAAGCAGTCGCGGGCGTTTTGGACGGAGATACTCCTGAAGCCTGCGCGCGAAAGGAGGCGTTCGAGGAAGCCGGCATCCGGATCACAGATTTGCAGCCCGTCGCGAACGCTTACGGAAATCCCGCAGCCTTAACGGAAAGGGTGGCCATGTTTACTGCGACCTTTGAGGACGATGGCCGCACAAAAGGAGGCGGCCTTGCGGAAGAACAGGAAGATATCGAAGTCGTCGAGATACCTTTCGAGGAGGCGTTCGCCATGATCGCGTCGGGCCACATCATCGATATGAAGACAATCATGCTTCTTCAGGCCGTGAAGATCGAGCGCTTACTGCAACCTATCAGCTAAAAGCGAGACTTTATCTCGACGCCCCAATATCGATTATGGTCCCACGATTGAGTTCGGAGAGGCTATCTTCTTTTTACTAAGTAAGGCGTATAATTGAGGAGACGGTAAGGAGAAGCCTGCATTAACTCCGACAGCACGAGCTATGGAAACCATAAGGTTAAACAGAGACCGACTCCGCCCAAACGCGGCGTGCTTTGGGTTATGCTCGCCGTGTCTTTGTCCATCGTGTGTGCCATCGTCCTGCTCTCGAACGACATGAGACATTTAAGGTCTTTGCTATACAAGCTCGGTTTAGAACCGACTGTCGAAATGAGGCCGCAGGCGCCAGCACAATCCGAGCAGCAACATGCAGCACCTACTATTCTCAAACAGGTGCCCAGAAGGCTTATATCAGCGCCGAGTACCGATCCTGCTGGAAGTTTCATACGAAGCTGGCGGCTCGATGGAAAAGCTATGTGCAGCGCTTTACGTGAGGCGGGAATTGAAATGACGGAATGGAGAAATGCAGAGCTCTCCAATACCGGTACCCGCGAGTGCTTTTTCCAGCATACCTGGAATGAGAGCGGTGACAAAAGATCCGTTTTTTACCTGGTGCGCGGCAACGCGGCCGGTACAATCAGTTCTATCAGGGTCAAACTCGTGAACCCAGCCCTCGATGCTGCCGGACACCTGGACAAGCCTTTAGTCGACAGTCTTCAAAAGATCTTGGAGGCGGCAGCATGGCAGGATTTTGAAGACGTCATGCCTGACATTGCCGCCCTGCGCGAGGTTCGGCGCGAGGCTTTTGGCGCGTCGATGACCTTCACGCGTGAAATCAGCAGCAAGTCGAGTTTTAACTTCATCGTTGCCTTAAAGCCCGTTGCACCGGAGCGGGTGCAAACGGAAGCCGCTTCTCATCGGCTATGGTTAGCGCGACCGGATGATGATTGGAGTTATTCATCAGGCTTCTATCAGCCACCCGCCGCCGCAAACCCTTAAAGCCATCAAACGTCCAACAACCTATAAATTGCGATTGCGAGCAGACAGCTTCAATCCTGGCCGCGCACGCAGACGGCTCCTCAGCTTTTGCGGAGTGCGCCTAGCATGAGATGCGCTGCGCTGGCGCTGTCTACGCTAAAACTACCAACCACATCGCCGGGTTTCAAAGCCGATCCAATAGGTAGCTCTTTAATGAATTCAGGTGTTCCTGACTCAACATCATAGATTGCCAATCGAACCGGGTTCTTTGTCAGGACGCTGGCTTGACCTGAAGAGTTGTCAGCCTGGTTGCCCAGCAAAAAACCCTCGGTATGACGGTTAGCTTTCAACGTAACAAGACCGCCATCGATTGTCGCGTCAACGACAGGGAAAGGTCTGGCAAGCGGCTCTCCGATGAACAGACCTTCTGTCGGCATATCAACGCTTTTCCAATAAGCCTCCAAGATGGAGTCGCCTCGGAGGTAGTTGTTGATGAGACGCTCCGGGTCAGGAAACTTTCCGGCGTAATTACAGGGCTCTCGCACAGTTCCATAAGAAGCGGTGGCACCTGCCTTTATGAGAGCAGTGATTGGCGTTTGTGATCGTTTATCGAAGATCGCACCGCCGAAGGACGTCAGATGATCGGCAAAAGCACCTGGAAGAAAGTGAAGGCTATCCAGATTGTTGAGGACAGCCAAGCCGATCTGAAAGCCGAGAATATTGCTTTGACCAGCAAATGTTTGCGTTCGATTGACAGTTATTCCGATTTCTTGGCCAAACCTCTCCTTTGCGCGATCCATGGAAGCTTCACGCGGCCCGGAACGCGCGCTGTCCGCAGTCTTGATTAAGAAAATATCTCCACTTGGGTCTGTCGCGTCAGACGCTTGGCCGCGCTTGGCTAGCGCAAGACTATCGCTTAGGTCTCCGCCTCCATAAAGTAGCATCGCAGGTTTTCTGAAGAATTCTGCGCCGGGGCGAGCGCCAGCATCGGGGCTTTCAGGCGTGATATTGCAGTTACCGACCCACTTCAGCGGCACAATCCCATCAGCTATGACAGAGGTAATCGATTGATTGGCATCGACCCGATAAGGCTTATCAAAAGCGAGCGCAAAACCGACAAGTCGATTATAACTTGCAGCACCACGGAGTTTTTCCAGCTCGCGCACCATGAGGTGACGCACGACATAATTTACGCGTGGTAGATTGAGCTCGATGATATTGGATAAAGGCACATCTCGGATTGCGGCGTATTGCCGACCGAGTTCCAAGGATTGGGGATCGTTGGCGTTTACGATAATGCCGAGTGTCGCAGGCACAAGAACACGTTGCGTTTCCGAAACCAGCGGCATGACAACAACTGCCGAGCTGGACCAGGCCTTGAGGGGCCAGCAAATGCCAAGGGCTGCAGCGAATGCGAGCAGGAGGGACCGGGTCTGCATATGAATCGAGTTATCCTTAGAACCCGTTCACATTAGGCAACGGCCCGATGGTAGGCAACGGCCTCTTGTTCGAGACCGCAAAATGATCGCAAATTTCAAGGCTAAATTTATCAGTAACGGTGACTTCGCAAAGAGAGCCAAGCATATCACCTGATCGACGTCGAGCGCATCCAACTACAGGCGCGAAATTCCCGCCTGACGACCGCTGCACTATATAGCGATCTTCCTTATTGATTGATGCCAACTTCCTCAGCTTTCGCTTGCGACCTTCACCCAGGCGTTGGGGTTTACGCTCGATTGGACGCTGACCCAGCGGTAGCCGGTCTTGTTCCACGCAACGATACCATTTCTAAGATTATCGAGAACAAAATCTCCCTGATCTGTGCGCACCGTCAAAATCAGATGTCCTTCATTGCTCGGCGTGACAACAACTGAAAGGGAAAGGGCAGCAGGCGCAACACCCCGGCGGATGAGCTCATCGCGTTTTTGAACCGCATAGTCGTTACAGTTTCCATAGGTCGTCGTCAGCGACCAGTCAGCTGTACCTTTTTTTGCATCAGGGCTGATACGAGCGTTTACCTGCTGATTGACGCTGCTGATAAGGTTCCAGGTGCGCTCGTTCAAAGGCATCCGCCGGCCGCCAGCAACACGCCTGCATTGATAGGGATTGTTGACGCAGAACAAAACATAGCCGATCGGCGTAGGCTGAAGGTCAGCCTCAACAATTTTGGAAATCGACTTGCCCGCGGATCCGCCTTGCGGCGCAGGAAGACGAGGCAACGCCTCAGCTACTGTGGACACTGCAGCAAATGCTATTCCTAATGCGATCGCCCTGCCCGACAAATTTGCCATGTGACACATCCCTGTCTTGTGATGTCACCACTCGTATCAAGACAAATTTGACGTCGGATAAAATGAAAAGCGACAATTTTATTGATGTCGCATTTTGGCGCTCTATTCAAAGAGTGCGAGAATCTAAAATAGTTTCACCGAACTTCTCCCGGTTGCCTTGGAAGTTGAACTCGCCGTCGCATTCAGAGGTATTTACACAAGCGGATAACAGGCACGAATGAGGCCTAATATGCGTTATCCGTGACATGGCCGGATTCGAATACCAGCGCCGACGCTATACAAGCTCCCTCTCAACACACCGTGTGCCAACAGAGTAAGGCTTACAATTCTTGAAAGCCATCATCATCTGAGCGCAAATTTTAGCGCGGTGCATCGGTGTACCGTTTTTCAATAAATACTCGTAATACGTTCACTGAGATACATATTTCAGGTGCCAGAGCTATAACAATATATTCAATTTGTACTCGGACGCACGTGTTCGACCTTTGGCGCACTTAGATCTAGCTTCAATCCGGAAAGCTTCGCGAGCACTTTTCGCTTTTCCTCGATCGATGTCAAAGCCCTCAGCTCAAGATCGAATTCGTAGACTTTTGCCCCCACAAGGAAGCGATACCATCCACCCTGTAGAAAGTGATAAATCAATCCCTCCCGGCCATCCAACAATCCTAATTGAAAAAAATAGCGGAATATAAAATATCCGAAGGAAGAAAACTGAAATGGTATATTATTATAGATCTTCTCTTTAATGAACCGCTTCAACGAAGCCTGAATTGAACTGCGATCCTGGAGTATTTGGTCGTCACCTTCGAAAAGCGAATGCTTTTTAATGAGTACATCCACAGCTTCCCGGGTTGCATATTTATTATGTTTGTCGGTGAAGAACCCAATATCATTGAGGTTTTGATCAGAAAAAGGGTGCTCGAAAGTGATCGTACGACCTCCTGAGACAATTATATGCTCGTCCATCCATCGATCTTCAATGCGCCCACTTCCCCGGCGCCAAATGCGCGTCAGAATCAAGGGATATCGCCCCCCAAATCGAATCCAACGACCAAGGAAAATGTGCTTTCGCTTCAGGTTTACGCCAACAACGTCTCTCGGCAGTTTATCCAGTTTATCTGCAATTTCTGATGCAAGCTTGTCCTCGATTACCTCATCTGCATCAAGCCGCATTATCCAATCCGCAGTAATTGATCCGTTATCTAATGCCCATTGAAATTGCCGAGAATAATTTGTCCATGGGTTTAACAGTACGACTGCACCCTTGGACCTCGCTATCTCGATCGTACGATCAGTGGACCCTGAATCAACAATAAGGATCTCCTTTGCAAGCGGACGCACAGCATCGATGGCACGGCCGATATGCCGTTCTTCGTTATGCGTTAGTATAACGACGGCTAGGCTAACCATTCTCTGCCTCATTTTGTTTACGACGACGCAGTGCAATAGCCGGGTTTCCTGCGTAGATGGTATGAGGTTCGAGATTCTTGAACACTACGGCCCTAGCGCCAAGCACCGCGCTATGCCCAATAACAACTCCCGGCCCGACAAATGCCTCAGCAGCAACCCACGCGTCGGCCCCGATTACGATAGGTTTTGTCATTAGCTGAAAATGAACATCGTCGACATCGTGAGTGCCGCCACAAAGAAAGGCATTTTGGGAAACCAACGCATAGGTGCCAAGCTGAATATGGTCCACGCAGTAACAATTAAACCCGCGTGCTAGGCAAGAATAGTCCTGCATGGTCAAGTTCCGCGGATACCATATCCTTACAAAGGGGTACACTTTGGCTTTGCTGCTGACATTTGCGCCGAACGACCGCAACAATATGCGCCGCCAGGCAAACATCGGCGTTGGCGTCCAAATACCCAACGTGGTCCAACAAACGTTCCAAAGCAAACGAGATAAACGATGACCAAGTGAAAAACTCGGCCCCCCTTCTTTCGGATTTGTAAACTTCGCGTCCAAAATTGCCAAGGGCACCTCTAAATAACGGTATTCACTGAAAAAGGCGACTTGTCCTATCTGGACAACCAGGCTTAGGCTTAGTTGATGTACACTTAAGTACACTGATAGTTTGGCTGCGATAGTTAAGCAAGATTTCGCGTGTCCGAAAGATTAATTATCGAAGCCGTGAATAATAACCTAGATGTTGTTCCATACCGTCAGCAAAGCTTCTCTCGTTAATACATCTACGATCGCTGGCCCAATACTGTACTACAGCAGATAGAGAGAGTTTGATCAAATTACGTTACGTAGACAAGTAGCCATGATTTTATCATGTTGACGTTGCTCGTCTTCATCAAACCGCATCTTGATAATGCGTGCGGGGTTTCCCCCAACGACGCTGAAGGGTTTCACATCTTTTGTAACTACGGCGCCCGCAGCGACAACAGCTCCACGTCCTATCGTAATTCCTGATCGTAGGATTGCCCCATGTCCAATCCAGCAATCAGCTTCGAATATCGTGATGTCGTGCCGCCACCGGAAAGCTAATCGGATGGGATTGTCGACATCATCAATTCCATGGTCGTTCCCCACGATGCTAACATCGGTAGATATCATGCAAAAGTCCCCGACACTTATCGGACTAGGAGCACTAAAGCCTTTGCCGATGTAACCATAACGACCCAACCGACTTTGGGGAGGAACAAAAGTTGTTAAGCCCAGCTGAAAACCCTCTCCAAGCTCAGCTAGCGTACGCCGTTTTTTGATCACGCGGTTAATGAAGTAACGTACTCGCCTCTTCAACGGCTTGTCGATCTCACGTCTACACCGATCAATAAGTGGTTCGGGAACGGACATTGGTTTTGGTACAGCAGGATATGCTCCTCGATTCCCCATTCAATCGCTCTTGATTCCAAGTGTCTGATCTAATGCTCGCTCAATAAGCACGCGTTGATTTTCTGGGTTCCACTTATCTGCAATAACCTTAAAGCAGGCAGCTCGTACGTCGTCGCGGTTATGCTGGACCGAAAGCCATTCTGCAATCACCCTAGCAAGATCAACCGCGCTGTCACATTCGAAAAACGCGCCGGTAACCCCTGGAATAATCGCTTCAGCCTCTGGCATTTGCCTATTCATATCACCATGCGTTATGGCGGGTGTTCCATAGCTGAGGCTGTGAATAACCGTTAGCCCTATCTTCCCAGGCGATACAGTCAGGTCTGAATGATAAATCAACTGCGCAAGAACAGTTTCATCGTAACAAGCGCCGAACAGCCTAAGATTTAGGTTTAATTCCTCCGAAACTGCCTTTAGATTTTCGCGCTCTGGCCCGTCACCAACGAGCAGCACATTAACTGGCCTTCCACGAAGAGAAAGAATTGAGGCCGCTTCCAGTAGCAGCTCAAATCTACACTCCCGGATAAGTCTAGCGGTGCAGATAATGAGCGGAAGACTAGCATCGCTAAACATTTCTTTTGGGCGTAACACGCCGTCTGCGTCGTTTGAGATCAACGACATCAGATCCCGCGCCCTCTGGTGATCGAGACTATTGTAAATGGTCGTTATTTTTTCAGCGGGGTAATGCGCCGCAATTCCAAGCACTTTGGATCTTGTGCCGTAGACCAGCATATGGTCGGCTAAACGGAAATAGAAATTTCGTATTCCAGTCTTGATCCGGCCTTCTGGTCTCATCCATCCGTGCGTCCAAAACAAGATTTTCTTGCCCAGCACCTTGGCCACTAAGGGCATCCACCAACTGGCCAGCATGTTTGGATTGCCAAGTATTATAATAGCTCTGGCAGACCTATCAAAAACTGCAGGCCAGTACCCCCCCAAAATCCAAAAGCCTTTTCTGATCTTGAAAGAAAGCTCACGAATTTTTATAGTTTCGTCGCCTGTATATGGTACGATCCCATCGACCGGCTCCGTACTTCCCCAGAATTCATATTCATATCTCCCGTTTCTAGCGAGTTCATGCATGACGGGGCGACGATAATGTGGGTAGTGATGATAAATCACATTAACTTTGGGCATTACCGTTCCTAAAGCAAAAATCCTGCCTGATTGCTCAACGAGATGTAAAATTTACGGCTGCCGGCCATGGGCGTTGTAACAGCCACGATACTTCTCGGCTGTTTGCCCTATAGAAAAAGCTGACAGATCGCGGTCGTAAAGCCGCTCCTCGGACAAATGCCGCATGACCGCGATAGAGAAAGATGACATATCACCTATATCCACCAAATCTACACCCTGCCAACCATCGTAAACTTCTAAAGCAGGAATACGTGAAGCTACCACTGGCAACTTAGCCGCCAACGCCTCTATGATGGCAATAGGCTGTGCCTCAGCGATAGATGGCATGACATATACATCGGCAGCAGATAGAAGATCGGGTATGTCGCTGCGTCCACCTAGGAGCGAGACTTGCTCCTCTAGCTTCCACATCTTTATTTGTTTTTCCAGGACTTCCAGATAGCTGCCATCTTCGAAAATACCGGCTAGAAACAAATGGAGTGATCCCTCAGAAAGTTGCGCGCGAAGCGCTTCAATGGTGAAGGATTGTTGTTTCACAGGCGCGATCCGGCCTACCTGGAGAATAACTTTCGCTGTTTGCGAAATACCAAGCTTATCTCGCGCGGCACTCTTTTCCGACCGACCAAACCTCGAGAAATCGATACCGTTCGGAATAATGACTATAGGGATCTCTGACCCGAACCGCCTCTCGTAATTAAGAGCCCCTTCACGTGAGACTGCAACAACCACATCAATATAGCGTCGAAGTATTCTTTCTAGCCTCTCAAAGAGCGGAGCGCCATAATCATCGTTGCTCGCTGCATGCAAGACACTTAGAAATCTACGTTTTCCGACCAAACTGGCCAAAGCCAGCCTACCGTAGAGTGACGGCAATACCGAATGCGCTATAATCACATCAGGTTTAAAATCTAGAATTATTTTACGGTAATGTATAATTCTGCCGAGTTTTGAAAGCGCATCCTCAGGAAAATTAAGTTTTACTCCAGCCTTCACAAGCAGTTCTGCCTCAGGCGCGAAGTCCGGCTGCAGCGGCGCAAAAGATGCGATGCTGCAAACATCTCCCTTCTC
This sequence comes from Oryzifoliimicrobium ureilyticum, assembly GCF_037199735.1. Classification (NCBI taxonomy): domain Bacteria; kingdom Pseudomonadati; phylum Pseudomonadota; class Alphaproteobacteria; order Hyphomicrobiales; family Rhizobiaceae; genus Oryzifoliimicrobium; species Oryzifoliimicrobium ureilyticum. Next base: position 18,822 of record NZ_JBBBVQ010000032.1, read on the forward strand.
TACGTCATTCAGACATAAATTCCGTACAAGGACTTCCGCACCTGAGTGGCGAGGAGTATGGATGAGATGCAAAACCCTGGTCATTGCACACCACCGAGTTCTGCAACCGCGCCTGGAGACAAGGCATCCTCCAAAAAACGTTCATTCAGACGCTTAATAACAATTCCAGCCAGGCACAACGTACAGGCAACGGTGATGATGACCCCGTTCCCCCCAAACGTTACTCCAGCGATCGCGCCCACAAGCACCAAGGTACCAAGGCTACTTCCAGCGGTGATGATGACATTTGTCATCTGACCTGAAGCTGCTCCAAGTAAATATGCTGGTGCCCCTAAAGAGTTACCCAAAAATCCGAAGCAAAGTGTTCCAACATATATGACGTAAAGGTAGTCAATGTGGCCGATCCAGATCAGGGCGATGATAGGAGATGCGGCTGTTAGAAGAACAAACATGGCGGACGTCACGAACATGTTCCTACGCGCGACATTCCCATAGAGTGCCTTGGCCCTCAGCCGATCTTCAGAGAGAAGCTTTGTCATCGCAGGCAAAGTTGCATTTACGCCTGAGGCTGGAAGACTCCGCGAAGTAGTTACTGTTTTATAGGCAAGCTCAAACACGCCGAGTGTAGGCAATCCGCCGAAATGTCCGACCATTATCTTGGCAGTTGGCTCAAACAGACCGTTTGCGATGTTTGCAACTTGCGCCTTCAGACTGAATGACAGCATTTCTCGAAATGATCTGTAAGAAAATTTCAATGGAAGGATGTTTGCGATGCCAGCCGATTTCCTGACGTACCACCAACCAATAGTCAGCATAAGCACATACTGGCCTATCTGCGCGATCGCCAGTCCCTCAAGCGAGTATAGCGGCACGAGCAAAATGACGAGTATAATTTGAACTATACTGCCTCCGACGCTCAATTGTGAGGCGATATACCCTAAATGCAGACCCTGCATAGAACCGCTTACAACGCCGCTCATATTCATGAAATAGAAGCTAGCCATCATCAGAGGTACAATTTTCTGGGCAGACTCCAATAGGTCATCTCGCACAAGATGCGGTAGTGCGAGACTGAGGGTTACATATCCAATGACCGTTAATATAAAAAACAGGGCTGCATTGGTTAGTATGCCTGTCTCTATATATTTCTGTAATTTTTCTCGATCGCGTTGCGGATCGCACAAAGCAGCAAACCGTAGCGAGGCGCTGGCCATGCCAACATCACCAATGCGTATTAGCGATGTCCATGCGAAGAGTGTCGACCACAGACCTACAGCTTCCAAGCCACCTTTTAAGATTAGCAAGCGGTAACTTAAGAAAACAAGTCCTGAATTGACCATAAAAGATAAAATGGCCGCAGCGACGTTTTTCCTCAAATTAAGATTGCTAGCGGTGGCCTTCATTAGGTCATCCTTCATGGCCGAGCGCTGCCTGCAGAGTTGCAAGACTTTCCAACCGAAATTGCTTGGCAAGCAACCCACCAAGTTTTGGATCACGTCTAGGCAGTTTGCCGTTCAACGCGGAGGCCAGTCCGTCTTCTGTTGAAGCTATATGGGGGATGCTTTTCTCCAAACAAATCCTGTGAGACACCGATCCCTCCCGCACAAGTACAGGAATACCAAACTGGACGGCCCTGCCGAAAATGCCTGAAGCTTGATCGTAATCTTTCGAATAGAGGCACCAAATAAGGTCGGCGACGGCATAAATTGACAGCAAATCTTCATCGGATATGCGGCGATTCAGGCCCTTACCGCCGTTCGCGGAAAATTGCTCGGCTAGTTCATCACAATCGAGCGCTGTCTTTCCACCAAATAGAAATAGGTAACGGCTGCGGATTTCAGAGTTTTTAACCCAAGTTTGCGCAAAAATATCAAATCCCTTGCGGCGATCTTGCGACCCTACAGCTCCCAAAACGGTTCTACCATGAACTTCGGATATCTCGAACGCGGCGTTCTCTGCTTTCCCCGCCGCGATCTCTCTGTCAGTTAGATCCCAAAGTTGAAAGTCGTAGATCCACCCATCTGCAATTTGCTCATAAGTAGGCTCGACATAAAAAGGCACTATGGTAAGTGTTCTGATCAATGATATTTTTTTCATCGACTTCAAAAAGGCGCGTTTGATACTGAGCCTGATGGTTGCACCCTCGACCGCAGGGCCTGGTCGAAAAAGAAGCCCAACTGTTCGCCGCCCACAAAGCGAGCGCCACAAAGATGATAGTACGTACAGAAAGAACGAATCCTCGATCATCAAGAATAGAATCGGCCGAGCTTCAAAGAACATCTTATACGGAGAGATGCGCTCGGCACAAAAAGTCGTCTTCGCAAAACGGATATAATCGCCGCGATGCCCACTTTCGCTACGGCTGTAAATCGCGACTTTTGGCCCTGTGCTCATTGCGACATACTCTGAATGAGTTGCCCGAGAGCGGCGGTCTTCTCTAAGCTTTTACAAATGGACGAGTTCTCGAAACGTGGTGTAACCGATTTTCCACGATAAAGCTCTGCAATACTAACAGCTAGTGCACCACTATCACCGGGTGGAATTACGGTTGCGGCGCCTGTAACGAATTCAGCCAGTTCCGTGCCTTTTTCCGCTGTTACAAGAACAGGCTTTCCGCTCGCTAACATACCCCCTAGCTTAGAGGGAAGAACCAAATCAGCTGCCCCATGATCCTGTGGTAATACGTGTAGATCGGGAAAGTTTAGAAACTCATTGAATCGTGTATAAGGCTGAAACTGCAAAAAATGTACATTCGGCAAATCGCTGTAGGCTGTCATCAGACCCGCCTTCAGGGGTCCCTCGCCCGCTATAATGAAGTGAACTTTACGCTCTTCGCTCAAGGCTCGTGCCGCATCCAGCAGTACATTTAAACCCTGTTTCGCTCCAATGTTACCGGAATAGAGCACCACGAAGTCATCATCGTCTAAACCAAGTTCAGCGCGATAAGCATTCGGCGTCGACAGCGGATAAATATGGGCGAGGTCTACCCAATTGCGAACCACGGTAAGGCGTCTGCGCTCAACACCCTTAGCCTCCAGCCTATCTGCCATCCTATTGGAAATGGTGACAACTGAGCCAAAGCGGCGAAGTGCGAATCGTTCAAAAGCGAAAGCTATTTTTTGCAGCCACGCAATCTTTCCGAGATGGCCTACTGCGAAGGCCGCATCGACTTCCAGGTCCTGTACATGAAGGACGGTACGTGACCCCACCAACCAGGCAGCAAGTTGCGCAAAAGGGGCAGCAAATAACGTTGGCTCAACGCAGAAGACAACTTCTGGTCTACGTCTCAAAATTTGCCAGACAACAACCGGAGCTGAAGTCACAGCGAATGATAGAGGTGCAAGCAGACGCCAAACTCCGCCCATACGTTCACGCAAAATAAGAGGCGTCCGCGTCACATGGATCTTGCCGCTTTTGTCAACTGAGTAGGCGTTGGTAAAGCCCGTTTGCACTTTCCAGCCGGGGTAATGGGGCGGTGTTGTTACCACTGAAACCAAAACGCCCTTTTCGCTGGCCAGATGCTCTGCGATCTCGCCGGTGTATTTACCAACACCAGCTATCTCAGGAGCGTAATTCATTCCGTATATTAAGATACTTTTAGGCGCCACCACCTCAATGGGTGGTTTATGAGCAGTTGCGGTTCTGACGGCATCAGCATATTGCACGGGAACAACCACTACACTGCAGTTTCAATTTTGCGCTCTGAATAATCGCCTTTCAGGAAAGCGCTGTATGCATCACGAATGCCTTGCTCCAGGTTTATGGATGGCTTCCAGCCAAGGGCCCGGAGTTTTTCGCCGCTCATTAGTTTCCGGGGCGTACCATCAGGCTTCGAAAGATCCTTATTTATCTTCCCTTCGAAGCCAACAATCTCGCAAATTAGCTCCGTCAAGTGAAATATAGTGATCTCCTGTTCAGACCCTACGTTTACGTGGTCGTCATCTGAATAATTTTTCATCAGATGAACGCATGCGTCGGCGCAATCGTCTACATGGAGGAACTCCCGTAACGGCGTTCCTGTGCCCCAGATCGTGATCTCGCTACGTTTCTGCATTTTCGCCTCATGAGCCTTGCGTATCAGTGCAGGCATCACATGGCTTGATGTAAGATCGAAGTTATCTCCTGGGCCGTACAAATTTGTAGGCATGGCTGAGATAAAATCATCGCTATACTGCCGCCGATATGCCTGACAAAGCTTAATACCGGCAATTTTTGCAATCGCGTACCACTCATTAGTCGGCTCAAGAGGTCCCGTTAGAAGAGAATCTTCGGCGATTGGTTGTGGCGCAAATTTTGGATAGATACATGATGAGCCCAGGAATAGAAGTTTGTTTACGCCTGTTTTGTGAGCAGCATGTATAATGTTGGCTTCGAGAATAAGATTCTGATAAAGGAATTCAGCGGGCAGACTGTTATTTGCAACAATTCCACCCACTTTAGCCGCTGCTAGAAATACAGCGTCGGGCTTATTCCCCTCCATCCACAACTCGACCTCTTCTTGCCGAGTCAGATCTAGCTCTTTTCGCGTTGCCACCAGAACTTCGCAGTTCTCTGCTGCCAATCTTCTAACAAGTGCTGAGCCCACCATTCCGCGATGCCCCGCGACGAACACTTTCTTTGAGGTCAAATCGAACGTCACTCAACCCTCCAAACTTACAGGTAGATTGAGGCCGTGTTCTCGCAAAAGAGCATGCCGACGCGCAGCTTTGTGATCTTCCGCCACCATCTCAGCGCACATCTGCTGCGCAGTTATTTCCGGAGCCCATCCAAGACGTTTCTTCGCCTTTGCCGGACTGCCAAGCAATGTTTCGACTTCTGCGGGCCGAAAGTACCGCGGATCGATCCGAACAACGATGTCGCCTGTTTTCAATGCCGGAGCCAAAGTTCCCTTTATTGCAACAACCCTTGCGACCTCCTCCACTCCGGATCCGGAAAACTCAAGCTCGACACCGAGTTCCGCGGCACTCCATTTTATGAACTCACGGACCGAATACTGAACCCCAGTTGCTATAACAAAGTCATCCGGCGCATCCTGCTGCAACATCATCCATTGCATGCGCACATAGTCTTTTGCATGCCCCCAGTCACGGAGAGCGTCAATATTCCCCATATAGAGGCATTCTTCGAGACCCATGGCTATATTTGCCAAGCCCCGCGTAATTTTCCGCGTTACGAATGTCTCTCCTCGACGTGGAGACTCATGGTTAAAAAGGATCCCATTGCAGGCATACATACCGTAGGCTTCACGGTAATTTACCGTAATCCAGTAGGCATAAAGCTTTGCCACAGCATACGGCGAGCGTGGATAAAATGGCGTCGTTTCAGTTTGAGGCGTCTCCTGCACCAGACCGTAGAGTTCTGACGTTGAAGCTTGGTAGAATCGAGTTTTCTTCTCAAGCCCGAGAAACCGAACTGCCTCAAGAAGACGCAAAGTGCCTATTGCATCGACATCAGCGGTGTACTCAGGCGCTTCAAAGCTGACAGCGACGTGAGACTGCGCACCAAGATTGTAAATTTCATCGGGCTCGATGTCCCTAATTAGCCGAGTGAGATTTGATGTATCGCTCAAATCGCCGTAGTGGAGCTTGAAATGTGCGTTCTCAATATGCGGATCTTCGTAAATATGGTCGACCCGCGCTGTGTTAAACAACGACGCGCGTCGTTTCACGCCGTGCACCTCGTAGCCCTTCGATAACAAAAGTTCTGCAAGGTAAGAGCCATCTTGTCCAGTTACGCCTGTGATGAGCGCAACCTTGCCGCTCGTACCGTGTTTATTTTCCATAATACCTTTACCCTACGAGCCCGATTATCGAAGGTACTTCACCGTACCGCATGCAATTGCCATGCCTATCACGCTACCTTTGCTAACAAAATAAACTTATTATTGGCAATAAGTTTGTTTCATTATTATTAATTTACTACAGCAATATTTAATGCGCCTATTTTTGAAGACTTTGATAGGAAAGAAGAGTACCGCGGAAGACCTAGAACTTCTACTTCCATGCTATAGGCGCGAAATCTGCAGATTGGCACGCGTCCGTCATAGCAATGTGCAGGATCAGGTCTGTTTGAGGTTGCCGACCGACTGCAACTTTCAACATTTGGACATAATGCTCAAACTGGGCACGTAAATATCCTGGGTTTGTAGATAACACCCCTTTATAAAGATATCTAATTTTGTACTCCGGCGTGGGATATCGCGATCTAAATATTGCGTCGGCATCTCCATCACGACCAGATACGCCAATCGTAATGGTACAATTCCCGTTTATACCTATGAACTCACCAGTCCCCGGCATAGGAACAAATTTGAATTGCGTATCTTCGAAGTACTTTTCTGGAGTAAATTTTTGAATTTGCTCGTGCTCTCCTTTGAAGTAGTCAACTTCATACTCAATTTTTATGAGCAGCGATAACGCCAGCGCGCAAGTTAACAAGCCACTACCTAAAATGACATTCATTTTCTAGCAGCTCTTAGAGAGAAATATAATATTGCAATTGAACTGCAAATATTCGCGACATTGCTACCTATACCACCATGAATAAGCCAAAAATAATCTGGATACCATCCAATTAGACCTATACGCAGCGTGTTTATTGCAATGATCGTTGAGATTGAACAGATCAGCCAAGTTGCTGCACGAACTGACCATACGCCCTTAAGAACGATCATTGCCGTAAACCATCCTAGTGTCGCATTGGTTACATTCAAAAAGCTGGAGCATCCTGCTCCTACCTGAAGGACAGTTTTGCCGTCGGATGCAAATACGAGATTACCAGTTTTGTCGAGACCAGTTAAAAGAGAGGCAAGCGTCGCGTCGATCTGTAAGATGTAGGGCAGAAAGAAGCTCATTGCTAATCGTCCCCACATAACCGCAACTGCCAGAGCAATTAGCAGGCGCATAGCAGTTTTAACTTCTGGGGTGCGACCGAACAGGGAAAAATAGCCGCCCATAAGTGTCAAACCTACTGCACTAAGGCCAGTTACCGGTGAGATAAACAGCAGGAAGGAGACGGCCGATACAGAATACTCTTTAATATTTAAGCTAAATGATGCGCTTTTGCTTAGGGTGCTAAGGACACTTAGCGCGGCCACCCAGACGACAAGACTAATACCTAGCGTGGAGACCAAGGCGTCCAGAACACTGTAGTTTGTCAGCTGCCTAAAGATTCTTATATACTGAGAGTTTACGAGGCCTAGCAACGTAAGCCCGATTAAAATTTCTCTGCCAGCGAAGAACTTCGCTCGGACCGGGTCATCGATCTCCGGCCTATCTAATAAAGATTGCATTTTCTATCCTGATATCAAACCTGGAGAGGCGCACATTAGATTTTCTTCGAGAAATACTTGGCGCTGTAGGATGCGTACTGTGCAGTGCCTTGATATTCACCATATCTGCCGAGCCGCGCAAGATCGACTTTATTGAGTGCAACCCCAATTGTCTTATCGGCAAACTGCGTATGGTTGTTCATGAATTCTCTGACGAGCTTTCGCGGGGTCGCCCCCCAATGAACAATAAAGAGATATCCATCTATAACTGGATCCGCAGCAAGCGCATCATTCAATGCACCGACAGGGGGAAAATCAATGACGACTATGTCATACTCACCGCGTACACGCTCGATAAACTCATGAGCACGAACGCTGCCGAAGACGTCATTAGCCTGCCGCCGCTTTGCAACACCCGGCAGAAAATGAAGACCACTTTCTCGTTCCTCGGTGATAACCTCAGCCAACGCTACTTCGCCGCTTAGTACGTCAATGAGACCCGGCTTAACACTACTGACTAAGCTCTGCGTGAGGCTCGGGTTTCGTAGATCACCATCAATCAGAAGTGTCGAAGCTCCCTGCACTGCAAAAGAGGAGGCAAGGTTCTTTGCTACAGTCGACTTGCCTTCGTCGGGATACATCGAGACCACCCCAATGACCACGCCCTTTTTTCTAGGAAACTCCGATGCAATTTTTGACCTAACTACCCGAATTCCTTCTGAAAACTGAGAGAATGGCTCATCCACGACTTTCTGAAGCACCGGATTGTCGACAACAGTCAATGCCCGAGTATTACGTTCGTCAATTAAGCCACGATCTAGCTTGTTCTTCATAGGCTTACCGACTAAATCAATGGCTGGTATATTGCCGATAAACTCGAGTGATAGTTCATCACGAACTTGAACTGCTGTTCTGAAACCTCGATCTTGCCACTCGCGTAAGAATGCGATTGCCGAACCCACCATCGCACCAAGCAATAGCATAGCCATAATAGCCAAAGGTTTTCTGGGACTCGTTGGATGAAGCGGTATAGACGCTTCACTGATGATCCGCGCATCGGTCACAGGAAACGATTGCTGCTGTTGAAGCTCCTGCGATTTCTGCAGGAAGCTGGAATAAAGTGTCTTCAGAGTATCGGACTCTTGCTCGAGCGCTCTCAGCTTGACCATCGCGCTGTCATTAACATTGCTCGTTTGTCTCAACTGATCAATCGTGCTTTGGATGCTGTTTACCCTGCTTTGAGCAATGGCCACGTCACTCTGATAACCGGGAAGCAGATTTTTAAGTTCCTCGAATATGAGACGCGTGTATTCAGCCATGTCCTTGCGCGCCTTAACGGCCGCCTGATGACTATCACCGTATCTTGCCGAGATCTCGCTCGCTAACTTGGCAGCCTCGAGATATTTGGCCCGTAGAGCCCCGACGTTCGGGTTGCTTAAGGACTCTGTCAAACTACCGTTAACATCTTGGGTATCAATAATCTGCTTCAGACGCTGGTATCTCGCGCTGGCAGTATCCAGCAAACTTTTTGCTGCGGTAAGTTGTGTCGTCGCGTCAGTCAATGACTGCTCATCAATCAACCTGCCGGACGCTGCAATCAAGTTATTGTCCGCGCGGTATTTTTGAACAGCTTCATCAGCAGCGAGAGATCGAGCCTTCAAGTCTCTGATGCGCTCTTCCATCCAGTTTGTCGCTCGACGTGTCGAATCGAACTTCGAGTCAAGCTGATCCTCCAAATAGGCGTTGGCAAACTGCCCAGCTATCGACTGAGCCAGTGCGGGATCTGCATCGCTGTAGTCTATCTCAAAGACATAGGTGCGCCCTATCCGCTGAACTTTCAAATTACTCTGAAGTATGTTCGCGGCAAGAACTACCCGCAGATTTTCTGGCAGGCTCTCCACCGAAGGTGGAGATGGACTACCCGTCACAACCTGAACAGCGGTCTCAATACCACTCCGGATCGCGCCGATAGACTGGGAAAATAGTGAGCCCTGCGGTTTAAGGAAAGCCATGTTATTCTGCAAACCAAGCCGCTGTGCAACATTGCTGGCAAGCTTGTCAGACGTCAGTATCTGAAGTTGGCTATCAACGGCCCCGGTTTCGAAAGTCAAAGAGCCTTCAAGAGCATTACTTGCCGCCATCCCCACATTCTTTGCGTCAATGAGAATGCTTACGGAGGATGTATACGTCGGAATCGCCTGTATTAAGTACAAAATGCCGAGGACGACTGCGATGAAAATTGCAGAGACGATAACCCAAATCTGACGCCTGGCGGCACCTAATAAGTCAATGCCTGTAAGGGGATTCTGAAAAGAACGCTGTGACCTCTCGGCATCTTCCGCGTTCGTTCCGAATTGGAAATTTGGCTGGTTCAACATCCTTGGGAGGCATCCTGGTTCTTGAGGTTAATGCGGACTGCTGCATTCCGGAAAGATTCCAGAGCTTCTTACAACCACCAAGCGTATACTTGATAAACTAAGTCTTATGATAAAGGAAACTCTATGTTTTTGTCCAACAGCAAAAATAAAGAAGGTTACTTTCGCTCATTAGCACTAGCATCAAGCTTCAGAACCAACGGGATTTGATATGGATTACTAGTGGATGCTATAACGTCTTTTATCGGTGTTACATCTCCACTTGTGGAAATAAGCTCGATAATACGCGGTGCATTGATGAAAGAAATCGCAGCAAACACGAATTTATTTCGGATTGTCGGGGATGGTATTTGTCCCATGATAGCCGGCATGTTCGTTGAGAGGATGCTCTTTAGCTCTTCCGGTGTTTTGTTGTTGGCCTTTGCCATCTGACCTAAAACCCGATCGAAGAGCGACGCATTCTCGAATGAAAGTCGGAAGTTCCGAACGCCGCCGGCGGCAACTTCTTGACCTAAGACATTGGTCGGGTCTTCCATGCTCTTGCGCGTGATACCTGTGATCGAACCGGACAGGTTCAGCGTTCCCATATCCACACCTGAGATCTTGACGGTGTCAAAAGCGATTGCTGAAACCGCGTCTTGCCAAGCCGCCGAGAGCTCAAGCGACAAATCCACATTTTGGTAACCAAGGTCTGTGAGGGTCTGTCGCAATCCAGGATCGGCAATTTGTGCGACAGCGAATTTCACATGTTGGACACTGGATTTGATATTTGTTGGAACAGCGCCGATGAAGTACGACATGTCGAGATCCAGCCTTTCAAGGCCGATCGCTGCACCCGCCACCTGAGCATCAATCCCTTCAGCGGAGATGTGCGCTACCGTCGGGATCGACCTGCGCACAGGCTCCGTTGTAGCACTACCTTCTGTGGTTCCGGGGACGAGATTGACATCGTCAAGCCGAATGGTGCGCAGATTGAATTTGCCACCAGCCCCCTCGGCCTTCGCTGCGCTGAATTCCAGATGGTCGACATGCGTCGCCGTAAGATTGGAAAGCGCGGCAGCTGAAATTTCAACTCTGGTCTTGTCGTTACCGCTTGCGATATTGGCGACGAACTTGGAAGCTTCAGCCTTTTCGAACGAAAAGGATTGCTGGATGTAGCTTGTCACTCGTTCGGCGTCAGCCGGATTTTTCTGTAAATAGGTCGGATCTCGAGCAACATTATCAAAGATAGGTGTAATATTCTCGGGGAACTGCCGAACCTTCATCGCGCCGAGTTGCAACTGATCAAGGCCAAAAGACGATCCGCTGTCTTGAACCGACAGTCCTTTAACCGAAACAGCGCCGATGAAGCTGTTCCAAGCCTTGTTCGTTCCTGCCGCGAGGTAAGCGCTCTCATCGAAGAGCTTGATATATGCGCCGAGATCGACGTTGCTTAGAGAAAGTTCCGCAACATTGAACCCATCACTGCTCTGCGTGCCAGCCTCTTCTGCAGTGCTGGCGCTGCCAGAAAGATTCGTCAACGTGATTTTCGAAACCGCTCCATTGGCAACGACGCCGATGACAGCCGTATCCGCCTTTAAGTCAGAGCCGATGCTAAGCTTTGAAGCTGTCGCTTCGTTAATCGAAGCTTTCGATAGAAGCGACAAGAAACGGATCTGGCTCGTAACGGGCTTTTGAGCGTCGGGTTTGAATTCGGAAAGCTTTGGAATAAAGCTTTTGCCAACGGTCAACCGAGAAAGATCGAGAAGCTTGGAACCACCGCCATCTGCGCTGACACTAACGTTTGAAGCATCGGCCTGAGAAAATCGGTAGCCATCTTGATCACCTGAAAAGGCGGTCAAAACAAGTTTTTCTATTCTGATTGACGCACCGCTCGCAGCCTGAGCTTGAGAGGGCTCCGCGACGACAAGATTGCTGACAGTCACTGTGTCTGTATTAGCGTCCGAACTAATGCCAGCGTTTGTGACCTGCGCTCCATCCTGACCAAGAGAAGTCAACCAGTCACGTACACTTGCCTCAGATGGCGCAGCAATCGATTTGCTCTTAGCTGGTGCAATTTGAGTCTGCGCGGCAAGGGAGGGCAGAGCCACAATCAACGAAGTAGTCAACAGAGCGCACGCCACGTGAAACGATACACGCATATAAATCTAGCCTTCCGAAACTTGCCCTTTACGGCGCCTAATCAGCCACTGAGAATTCCCTGAAGAAAGCTCAAAGTTACTTGCGGCGCTTTATTTTCCCAATCACTCAAGCCGTGACTTAGCTGCTGTATACTACATTCTTGTTAGGTTTTTCTCAGATTTGTATTTTTGAGTTAACATCGATACGTGCAAATCGAAAAAAACATGCAGACCCGAGAGGCCTGCATCATCGCTCCATACAGTTTGAGTGGAAGCCAAAACCTCAAGCCTGGCGAACATCTCGTGACGCACGCCTTCTCCGCATAGCGAACCAATACGCCATTCCGGCAACGGGTAGAATTCCCGCCCCAGCCTCTGGGCCTGGTACAGCAACAGTCTGCGTTGTCGAGGAGATGTTATTCGCGGCAAAAATTAGAGCCGTCGCAAAGGAGGGGAAAGAAATGTGCCTTTGCGAGCCGCCGCCATTTGCTTGATCGCCATTTAATCCAACGGTTGCCGTTGGGTCACCCCCACCCGTCACCGGCGAGCCGAGACCCGCGTTGGATCCTGCTGCAGCCGGCGAGACAGCGGTGGTCGCAACCACCTCACCATTTAAGGCCTTGCATGTCACCGCCACACCGCCATTCGCGTTGACCGACACGCCAAAGCTTGTGGAAATAGCTTGATTGGTACGGGCGCTGGTCTGCGACGCAGCAGCAATGCTGCTCAAAATGTTTCGCGCGAGATCGCGAGCAGCCTGTGCCTGAGAGGGCGGAGATGCAGGATTATTCGCAGCATTCATAAGCGATGAGGTCGTGGTGCAGAGGCCAAGGCCGACAGCCGCAGTCTCTTCATTTGTCGTCGACTGGACTGCGTAATTCACGACCTGCGGCAGGCTTGTCGGGCTTGTGAGCACGAAGCTCTCAGTCAGGCCGGGAATGCGACCGGCATCTCCAGGTGTGCTCTTGAGCAAATTTCCGAAATTACCGTTTGCAGCCTTTAAGGCGTCGTCAGAAAGACGCTTCGACACAAGCTCAGCGGGGAGGTTCCAGCCAGCTGGAGCTGTCTGGTTCGCAACGTTCGCGGTTTGTGCATTGCCGACGGAAGAAAGCATAAGGCTCGCAGCGACAGCAAATACTCCCAATCTGAGGACGACCATATCTTAGCTTTCAATAATAACTATGAATAGTTGATGGATTCTCTTTAGAAGGAGAGAACTAAAAAGTAAACAATCTCTTAAAGGCTGAGTTAATGCTGCAGTTTTTAATTAATTCTCAGTCATCTCTTCAAGATATTTTCGTAAAAACTTGAAGGAAAAAGTAAAACGCAATACCGTTAACCTGCAGCTTCCACAAGATAATTTTATCTGGCATCAGATTTGCTTAATTCTGTACGCGTACAAAACGAGGCACTGACGCTTTGCTACCGTGGTATGGGCTTGGGGTTGATGATGAGAGGGTTGCTGAACGCATTGCAGAAAAAAACTGTCGAGAAGAGCAACGATTCCATCCAGCGGCCGCGAATCGATCTCGGAAGCAATACCCCCCCTTATGCAATCTACGCAGTGGGCGATGTGCACGGCTGCCTAAAACTTTTACAAGAGGCTGAGCAAGCCATCTTGTACGACATTCACAAGAACAAAATCCCAGGTTTTATCGTCTTGCTCGGAGACTATGTAGACAGAGGGCCAGATTCTGCACAGGTGCTCGATCACCTGCTATCTCCACCCCCGAAAGGCGTGAGACGTCTTCCTCTGTGCGGCAACCATGACGAACTCTTCCTGCATTTCATCAACGATCCCCGTGGAAATCTCGACTGGCTGGAAATGGGGGGCCGTGAGACGCTCACATCTTATGGAATGGACGGCAACTATGTCTGCGCCGGAACAAAAGCTGAGGCAAAGATGCTACAGGCCGAATTGCTCTACCTTATTCCTACCACCCACATCGACCTCCTTAATAAAATGCCGGCCTATTTCAAAATTGGGAACTATGTCTTCGTTCATGCTGGCATACGCCCCAGCATTCCATTGGAGAACCAGTCCGATGAAGATCTGTTCTGGATCAGAGAGCCATTCATTTCGATGGGTCCAAATCTGCCGTTTACATTTGTTCACGGGCACACGCCTTTTCGTGAACCTTCATTTGGACCAGGTCGCATCGGAATAGATACGGGCGCTTATGTCAGCGGGAAGCTTACAGTGCTGAAGATCTATCAGAACGAGGCCAACGTGCTTTCCTGAACTTACAGAGAGTTGTACGTGATTACGCTGGAGGTGTGCGCGATCCGTCAGCCGCATTCAAAGAACGACCGCGACATATTTGTCACGTTTTACTCAGAATGTAAGCATATCCGCACAACTAAAAATTGACTACAAAGGCCAAAACGATAAATGCGTGGCAGTTTTGCTTCGGACTTTAATAAAGATCAAAAATAAATTCATCATATTCTATTTTTTAGATTGGATTCAGTTGGCGATGTTAATAATGAGGCCTGAGCATTGATTTAATCTGTGCCGAGACATGGGCGTTACAGGTACAGAACCGATAAGTCATTGCTTAAGTGTGCATGTGAAGGGGACAAACGTGCGAAATCTTCGCGGACGCGCCTTGAAGGCCGGCATCGTACTATTGAGTGGCGTAGCGCTGGCTGGCTGCCAGGAACTTGCGAAAGAAGGACCGACAGCCCAGGCCATCAAGGCAAACGCCGCGGTCACGGTGCCCGGAGCCAAGACCAAATCCATCTTCGATTACGTTCTGATCGACGTTGATGGCAATGCTGTAAATACGTTTGGCTCCCCCAAGAAGAGCTCGCTGTTCGGGACTTTTGGCAATGCACGTAGCATTGCGCCGCAGCTGAAGTTGGGCGTCGGCGACGTCGTTCAGGTTACTGTCTTCGAAGCACAGACAGGCGGTCTGTTTATTCCAACCGACGCGGGTGCCCGTCCTGGAAATTTCGTCACATTCCCTTCACAGCAGATCGATGGGAAAGGTGAACTGAATGTGCCCTATGCCGGGCCGATCAAATTTGCAGGGCGCTCGATCACAGACGTACAAAACGAGATTGCCGACAAGCTTTCAAACCGCGCCATTGAACCGCAGGTCATGATCACGCTCGCCAATCAACGCTCAAGCCAAGTGTCCGTGGTGGGTGACGTCCGTGCCGCGGCGCGGATCGACATCAATCCGGCCGGAGATCGCATTATCGACGTCCTAGCTCGCGCCGGCGGACCGGCGAGCCCAGGCTACGAAACCTATGTGACGTTGGAGCGCGGTCGCACTAAGTCGACGATGTTTTTCGATGATATCCTGGCAGACGCCAAGGAGAACATCTACATTCACCCCGACGATACGATTTATCTCTATCGTGAAGCAGAAAGCTTCTTGGCTTTTGGCGCGACGAATTCAGGGACAACTGGGGCTTCCACGAAGATCAACTTCGGATCTGCTCGTATCACTTTGGCTGAAGGTATCGCCAAAATGGGCGGTATCGACGATACGCGCGCCGACGCAAAGAAGGTCTTTATCTATCGCGTGATGGATCGCAAAGTACTCTCTGCTGCACGGATAGACCTGAGACGCTTCCCGGTCAGCCAGACGGACATTCCGGTCATTTTCCAGATCGACTTCCGCAATCCGAGCGCCTACTTCGCAGCGCAAAACTTCTATCTTGCGAACAAGGATATTGTCTATGTTGACAATTCGGGTTCGTACGAGCTTTCGAAGTTCCTTTCGCTTGTCACAAACGTCACGTCGACAGTTACGAGCACCTCGAACGCTGTCACGTCTGTCCGCAGCGGCAGAGATTCTCTGCGCAATTTCTAAAAATTGCTCGATCGATTACAGGAGGCGGCAAAGGCCGTCTCCTTTTTCTTTCGCATTTGCTTCTGAAGCGCTTCGAGCAACCGTCAAAGGGATGGGCGTTTCCGGCACGTGCTTGCTGAGAATATTGCCGGACCTGGGCTTGCCTGAAGAAAAGCCAGACAATAAAGAAATGATCGATTGCTGCACTGCAGCAATACTTTCGCTTATTGTGGCTGCGTGCACAAGAAAAGAGACAATACTATGCGTATAGTGATGATTGGCTCGGGCTATGTTGGGCTTGTTTCGGGGGCTTGCCTTGCAGATTTTGGCCATCATGTGACCTGTGTGGACAAGTCCGAGGCCAAGATCGAGGCTTTGGAGCGCGGCGAGGTGCCGATCTTCGAGCCGGGGCTGGAAGCCATCATTGCGCATAATCGCTCGGCAGGGCGTCTTGATTTTTCTCTCGATCTCGCCGCGCCGGTGGCCGCTGCCGATGTCGTGTTCATTGCTGTGGGCACACCCTCGCGCCGCGGTGACGGTCACGCTGACCTCAGCTATGTCTATGCGGCCGCCCGCGAGATTGCCGCGGCCGTCAGTGGCTTTACGGTGATCGTCACGAAGTCGACCGTGCCAGTCGGGACAGGCGACGAGATCGAGCGGATCTTCCGCGACGAATTCCCCGGCAAAGACATTGCCGTTGTGTCCAATCCCGAGTTCCTGCGCGAAGGAGCCGCGATTGCCGACTTCAAGCGCCCTGACCGTATCGTCATCGGCACGGAGGATGCGCGGGCCAGTGAGGTGATGCGCG
>NZ_JBBBVQ010000033.1:0-32910 GCF_037199735.1 Oryzifoliimicrobium ureilyticum
GAAGAGTTTTAAGGGGCATGCCTCGACGACTTTGGCTTTGTCAGCATGACCTGACAGAGCCGCTGCAGTCGCTGATCTTCAGACATTACAGCTGTCGACGTTCGGCAAGCTGGGAGATCAGATCAGGCGCGAGGCCGATGGCTAGCGTTCACAATAGTAGGGACACTCTGAACGCCACTAGGGTCGGCAAACCTTGAAGTTCAGGAGCCCGATCGAACTCATCGTCCAGCGGGCGCCACAAACCCGAAAGCTTCGGGGCGGTAAGTAGATGATCGCCGTGTGGGGCAATCAGCGACGCGAAAAGGGCACAGGTTCAAGAGTTTTTTGGTTCCACGATGGATCTCGCAACAGTTCTTCTCCTTCACAAGTCTTCTTATATCGTTGGTTCAATTTGCTTTTTCTACGTGCGATGGCGGTCCAAGGAGCCTGGGCTTGGTCTACTCGCGGTTGGCTACTGCCTACTCGCTTTAGCATCCACACTAGCGGGATTGGGCGAACTCGGCTCAATCGCGTTCATATTAGGGTCTTTAGGAAGCTTCTCATTCGGCGTGACAGGGTATTCCTTAATGGCGGCGGGGCTGCTTCGCCTGAGCTCTCGCCAACCGAAACAAGCCGATTGGCTTCTGATCATGGCGGCCTTGGCAATATCGGCAGTGGTAGGTTGCACGCGTTGGTACGCCGATAATTCGACGCGAGCAGCGATTTTCAACGCGACTGCTGCCGGATTTCTTACCGTCTCAGGTGTGGGTATTGCGAGAGACTTCTTCACTGAGGGTTTGACCGGGAGACTCGGCATTATTGCCTCCATTTCCGCTGCGGCGGCATTTTCGGCGCTTGTAACCGTCGAAATGGTATTCCCGGCATTTAGTCTGATCGAAGCGCGCAGCGCCTTTTTCCTGCTGATTATCTGCCACTTTTCCCTGGCGCTGTTTGTGCTCGTTCTTGTACACGAGCGCGCTGAAGCGCTACTGCTAACGCTAGCCAATACCGATGCTCTGACAGGTATACCCAATCGGCAGCGCTTCCTTTCGCATCTCCCAACTGTGCTCCGAAAAGGCGATACCTACGTCATGATCGACATCGATCACTTCAAGAGTGTCAATGACCGTCATGGCCATGAGACCGGTGACGCCGTGCTGATTGGCGTGGCCCAAACCATTGCGGCTGTCGCCGGAAAAGAGGTTGCACTCGGGCGTCTTGGTGGCGAGGAGTTCGGGCTTTTCCTCGGCGGCCAAACTGAAGCAACAGCATACACCAAAGCCGACGAAATTCGCCGGGCAATCAAGAAACTCGCATTTACAGTGGCGGGCGACACGATCAGCACAAGCGTAAGCGTAGGTGTTGCACTGTGGGACGGTGTTGGGGCCTTGAAGGAGCTTCGAGCCCAGGCCGACCAAGCGCTATACTTGTCAAAGGCCCAAGGTCGGGACCGCGTCGAACTATACGCCTCAGAACAAAAGGAATTGCGCTCGATAGGTGAAAAGACATAGCGACGGAGTTTCCCGCCGCGCAGGTTCAGACGCTCCCGCGTTCCAGATCGAATTTTCTTTTCGCTGACTCAATGTCTGGCGCATGTGCGACGGACCACTGGAAGACAGCCTGAAATGGGGCTTTGAGGGACTCACCAAGCGCGGTCACGCTATATTCCACCGCGACCGGAGAAACAGGTAGAACGCGACGTTCGACGAGACCAAGTCGTTCAAGACGCCTCAGCGTCTGTGTGAGCGCCTTTTGGGTCACTCCGTTCAACTCGCGCTTCAGTCCATTGAAGCGCATTGGACCAGAGCAAAGAGCCGCGATAATCAGAATAGACCATTTGTCGGCGATCTGATCGAGGATCATCCTGCTAAGATGGTCGCTGTATTCGGTTGGGCAGAGTGTGTCGGCCACTTAGTTTCCTTTCTTAAACCTAGTGTGGTTAAAGTGCCTAATTGACACCAGGTATATCCTTTATACCATGAATCTTCCACCAACAGATAGAGAGCCTTGCCTAACAATGTATCGGGATCGTACCGCATACTTCAAGGGCGTCGGATGTCGGAGGCCGTGTCGCGGCCACGGCAGTCGCTGGAGGACTGTTGAACCTAAGCGAGGTGATGGTACTCGAGACCTCAAGAGTGCCCAGCAGTCTGTGGCCTATCATTTTAAGGCGGGTTGCGTTATTCTCTCAATCCATACCCGCGTTTGCTCCAGTACTTCATCAGACAGCGCCTCGTCGTCGACCGCACGAGCAAGGATCACCGCACCGATCATGGCGGCCCATGTTCCAATGGCCGTGCGCCGCCGTTCGGAGGGTTTGACTTGCGGAAGGGCATTTTCCATTCGCACAAGCTGTGCCCTGAGGCCGGCACTCATTGCTGCACGCGCTGCGGGCGTCTGGTGGCGAACGTCCGCAGCAAGGCCAGCCGTTGGACAACCCCTGGCAGGATTGTTTCGATGCAACGGCGAAAGATAGTCTCTGAGATACGCCCGCAGATCGAAGCTGCCTTCCTCATCGCTCGAGAGAGCGTGCGCGATTGTTGCGGCAATCAACTCGTCTTTGGAGCTGAAATGGCTGTAGAAGGCGCCGTGGGTCAGGCCAACAGCCTTCATCACCTCGGACAAGCTGACTGCGTCGAACCCCCTCTCACGGAACAATCCACTCGCGACATTCAAAATGCGGTTCCGATTCTCGATCATCTGTTCTCGACTGACCTTCATCCAGAAATCTCCGTGGGGCTATTGACATAATCATGATGGCCATCATATTTAGGCAAACGTGATGATCATCATGATTATAGGGTTCAATAGGAAAGAGAGCAATACCATGACTGACATTCCTTCCGTCCTGATCACCGGTGCCTCCACGGGCATTGGTGCCACTTACGCCGACCGCTTCGCGCACCGCGGCCACGATCTTGTCCTCGTCGCGCGTAATAGCGATCGCATGGAGGCCCTCGCGACCCGTCTGCGGAGTGAAGCAGGCGTAAAGGTCGACATCATTCAGGCAGATCTGACCAAGCCGGCAGACCTCGCCGCGGTCGAAGCCCGGTTGCGTGACGACAGCAGCATTGGCATCCTCGTCAACAATGCCGGCACCGCGCTCGGAGGCAGCTTCCTCGATCAGTCCACGGAAGATGTCACCCGGCTGGTCGCGCTCAACACCACGGCGCCGCTGCGGCTTGCCAGCGCCGTCGCCCCTCGTCTCGTTAAGGCAGGCAACGGCGCAATCATTAACATTGGTTCCGTCGTCGGCGTTGCGCCGGAATTCGCGATGACCGTCTATGGCGCGACCAAGGCGTTTATTCTGTTCCTGTCGCAGGGGCTGAGCCTCGAACTCGGCCCCAAGGGCGTCTACGTCCAAGCTGTGCTCCCCGCTGCCACGCGTACTGAGATCTGGGAACATGCAGGTGCGGACGTCAACACCATGAACGGTGTTATGGAGGTGGGTGAGTTGGTTGATGCAGCGCTGGTTGGGTTTGACCGCCGCGAGCCGGTTACAGTTCCGCCGCTGCCCGATGCCGCGCAATGGGATGCATTCCAGGCGGCCCGCCAAGCCATGTTGCCGAATGTCGCTCAGACCCATGCGGCCGAGCGCTACCGGACGAAGGGCTGAGTGGCTGTGGTCGGTACAACATTTCCAGTTTCCATAGAAGGCGACTATCCTATGACTGACAAGTCTCTCTTCGAGCCATACCAGCTTGGTGCTCTCACTCTCTCCAATCGCATCGTGATGGCGCCGCTGACGCGGAACCGTGCCGGTGCCGGCCTGGTGCCTGGCGCGCTTGCTGCAGAATATTATAGCCAGCGCGCCAGCGCCGGCCTAATTATCACCGAGGCGACCCAGGTGTCGGAACAGGCGCAGGGCTATCAGGATACCCCCGGCCTCTACACGCCAGAACAGATTGCTGGCTGGCGCGCGGTGACGGACGCCGTTCATGCCAAGGGCGGGCGTATCTTTGTCCAGCTTTGGCATGTCGGCCGCGTCAGCCACGTGGACCTGCTCGGCGGTAAGGCTCCGGTCGCTCCGTCGGCCATCCGTGCGGAAACCAAGACATTCGTCAATAACGGTTTTGCGGATGTGTCGGAACCACGCGCTCTTGAGAGCGATGAGATCCCCGGTATTGTCGAATCCTTCCGACAGGCAGCCGAAAACGCCATCAAGGCGGGCTTCGATGGCGTCGAGGTGCATGGCGCCAACGGTTATCTGATCGACCAGTTTTTGCGCGAGACGGCGAATACCCGAACTGACGGCTATGGCGGGTCGATCGAAAGCCGCGCCCGTCTCTTGCTGGAAGTGACTGCTGCTGTGTCGAGAGAGATCGGTGCTGATCGTACAGGCGTTCGCCTGTCTCCGGTCTCACCTGCGAGCGGCATCGTCCTCTCTGGTAACGAACAGCAGCAGTTCAATTACGTTGCAGAGCAACTCGACAGGCTCGGTATCGCCTATATCCATATCGTCGAAGGCGCGACAGGCGGTCCACGTGAGGCGACGCCATTCGATTACGCCGCCCTCCGCAAGCGCTTCGGCCAAACTTTTATGGTCAACAATGGCCTGGACCTGACGCTCGCCGAGCTCCAGCTCGCCCACGATGAAGCCGACCTCTTCGCATTTGGTCGAATGTTCATCGCCAATCCTGATCTGGTGAAACGGCTGAAAGCCGGCTCAGCGCTGAATGATGTGGATTTCACCACCCTCTATGGCGGCGGAGCCAAGGGCTACACCGACTATCCCACACTGGCTGATTGAACCAGGATGGCGGCGCTCTTTTGGGCTGCCGCCGGCCTACCAAGACTGACATCTTCTCAACCGTCCGCCCCGCCAAAACGCTAACGCAGTATCCCGAGGCTATCCACCATGACCAACGACAACCGCATTCACGACTGGAAAACTGTCCCGACCCAACATGTTCAGGCGTTCGGCACGCGGTTCGCCTATCGCCGGCTCGGTCCTGCCAAGGGGATTCACCCAGAAACTGGCGTTCCCATCGTGTTGCTCAATCACTGGGCGGCGAACCTTGATAATTTCGACCCGCGCTTGGTGGAAGGGCTCTCAGCTGATCGCCCGGTCTACGCGCTCAATTATCGCGGCATCGGAACCTCGGGCGACAAGGCGCCACTGACCATCAAGGACATGGCGCGTGACATGATCGCCGTCATTCGTGCGCTCGGGCTCTCTCAAGTCGATCTGGTTGGCTTTTCACTAGGTGGCTTTGTCAGTCAGCAGATCCTGTTCGACGCGCCGGATCTTGTGCGACGCGCCATTCTTGCCGGAACCGGACCTGCCGGTGGCAAGGGTATTGCAAAAGTCGGCGCCGTATCCTGGCCGCTGATCTTCAAGGGGCTTGCCACTTTCCGCGATCCAAAGATCTTTCTGTTTTTCACATCGAGCGCCAATGGCCGACGCGCCGCCAACGCCTTCGTAGCGCGCCTGAACGAGCGGAAGAACAACCGTGACAAAACCGTTGGCTTTGGCCCGATGCTGCGGCAGTTGAAGGCTATAAAGGCTTGGGGCCTCCAGCCCCCACAATCGCTTGAGACAATCCGGCAACCCGTCCTGGTCGTCAATGGTGACCACGACATCATGGTGCCGAGCGAGAATTCAGCCGACATGGCAAAACGCTTTCCGCATGCCAAGCTCGTGCTCTATCCAGATGCCGGCCACGGCGGCATTTTCCAGTATCATGATACGTTCCTGAAGGAAGCAAAAGCTTTCCTGGCGGCCTGATCGGCTCGTCCACCCGGACCACAACAACACTCTCTTCAAGGCAGAAAACGATGAAAGCTCTTACCTTCAAACGCTACGGTAAATCCACGCGGCCTGAATACACAGATGTGCCGCGTCCCGCGATCGCCCCGGACGAAATCCTCGTGCAAGTGCATGCCGTCGGGCTGAACCCGATCGACAACATGATCCCCAAAGGCACGTTCAAGCCCGTGCTCAAGTTCGATCTACCAGCCACGATGGGCAGCGATGTCGCAGGCGTCGTGACGCAGATAGGAGCGCGCGTAACGCGGTTCAAAGTCGGCGACGCGGTCTTTGCCAGCGTCTTTGATCTTGGTCGCGGCACTCTGGCTGAGTTCGTTGCAGTTCCGGAGCGCTTCGCTGCACCGAAGCCGAGCAACCTTGATTTTGTCGAAGCGGCGTCGATCCCGATGGTTGGCCTCACGTCCTGGCAAGCGTTCAAGGAACGAGCCGGACTGAAAGCCGGGCAGAAGGTTTTCATCCCCGCCGGATCGGGCGGCATCGGCACCTTCGCCATTCAGCTCGCAAAATACCTTGGTGCCAAGGTCGGCACGACGACCAGCACGGGCAATATCGACCTTGTGAAAAGTCTCGGCGCAGACGAAGTGGTCGATTACAAGAAGCAGGAATTCGAAACCGTCCTTCGCGGATACGACATGGTTCTCGGGACCATCCGTGGCGACGGTATCGAGAAGTCGCTGCAGATCCTGAAACCCAACAGCATCATTGTTTCGCTGATTGGCCCCCTTGATGCCGCCTTCGCCCGCGCGCGTAACCTCAATGCCGTGTTACGGTTTGTCTTCAGCCTCATGAGCCGGAAGATCCTGCGGCTCGCGAAGAAGCGTAATGTCCGCTATTCCTTCCTATTCGTTAGACCGGACGGCGATCAACTCGCGCAAATCGGTGGCATCATCGAAGCCGCTCACATCCGTCCTGTTATCGACAAGGTTTTTCCTTTCGATCAGTCAAGAGAAGCGCTTGCCTATCTGGAAGCCGGGCGCGCCAAGGGCAAGGTTGTCGTTCGACTGGTGTGAAATCGAATTCTGTCGCTGCGGTCATGATTGGAGGTGCGTGCACCAGCAGGTGCTTTACGACAATGAGGCGTGTTGATTGGTTGTGTCTCCTCGACCGGATCATAAGACCCGGTTACAGATGCTGCGTTCAGTAAAACAAGTGTGGGACATGAAGACGAGAGAGCGGTGACGGCAGCGGCGACCTCGAGTGCGATAGGGCAGAAGCGCGGCCAGGATCTGGGACTTACAATGCAAACCACTCGGCAAAACGCAGCGCTGGCTGCCGCCGTGGCTGTTGGGATGTCGCGCGCCCAGTTCGTCGGCTCATACTTACCCAGCAAGTTTCGAGGAGTTTTGTCAATGCCTTGTTGTCTTTGTAGCGAACACAGCAGATCAGCATGAAACTGCATAAAACTAAACGCAGTGCTGCAACGGTAGGGACTACAGTCTTTGATCAAAGACTGAAAAGCTTATGCCACACGCTGTCACTGTGACAAAGATACTGGTCTTTTTGCCGGAATCCGCTAGCCTTCCGATCGTCGCGAGGCTGGAGGACCGGGGGTTTGTGTGTGTCGCAATACCCAACGTATCAGAGGCTTTCGACGCACTCCGCTTCTAAGAATTTGCTTTCGCCATTACAACCAGGCCTAACATCAATCTACTGCGCAATATCCGCGCCCTTCCGGTTATCAATCTGGAAGTCTATTTTCATGCCTGCGTCCCCGGCAATAGAACCTCCGCAGACCGGAAGCGGTTCGACGGCAAGGCCTTTATCGAACGTATTGAATGTCTCGCTCAACATAGGCCAGCCGCGAAACTTCACATCGGCACTGGATGCGCGACATCTCTACAGCTAAGACGCGCTTGACCATGCTTGCTGTGCGGTCACGTTCAGTCAAATGCCGACACGAGGCCGACCCGAAAAGCGGCCACATCTAGTGGCTTTCTATCAAAGACGGCCTGGAGAACTCTCGGCGTTGAAGATCCGCGTTGCCAGCGGCGCTTCTGGTGCCTTTTTTATAAAGCACGCTCCTGCGGACCATGCCCGTCGTTTACCGTTTTTTACTTTTATCAAAGGGTGGATTAAGGTCTCGCCTGCATGTTCAATCCAAGTTGGAAAAGGAGCATGACAATGACTGGCCAAGCTTTCGCGACGCAGGCAACTTTTCGTCCCGTTTCTCATTTTGGGTCAAGCGTACCTCGCTGGGGCCACTGCCGGATGGACCGGGATTCGATCTCTGCCCTGCAACGGATCGATATTTTCAATGCAGTATGGAGCGGTGCCCTGTTAACCACTCTTCTGCCTGGGGAGACCGGTCGTACGGGGCAGTCTTCCGTCCATATCGTCAATGGCCTCAAAGATCCGATGTTTGGAACCATAGAATCAGTGGAGCTTCTGTCTGCGATGAATATCGAGCAGGCGAGGACTCTGTTTCTCTGCAATCTGTCGCTCGTTCAAGAGAAGCTGCGGGATCTTAAAGTCCAGGATCAGCCTGCGCGATTCGGCATTGCGGTTGATGCCGAAGCTCTGGCAATGCTAGGTGGCGAGCTGCGCATTATCGCGCAGCATACGCCACACCTTTTCGCGAGGCTTCAGGTAACCGCATTGATGAATGAAAATGCGACTCTCTCGTCGGTTCAACACGACCAGTTGACGGCACTGGAGGCCCTCGGGCTCACCATTGACATGCGTCGTGTGCTAAGCGACAGGCCCGCGTGATGACATATACAGCGTTCCACACCACACACCAGCCGCAAAGATAGAAAGTCTCTCACCGAATGCAATGATGTAATTCGCGCGCTTCAGCCTGTTACAACCTGATGTCGACCTTGCGACACTTCCAATCGGTAGCCGACTCCGCGTGCCGTTTGAAGATGGAGCGCACTGTCGGCATCCAAGGAGGAAAGTTTTTTTCGGATACGCCCAACATAGACATCGAGCGTTTTATCCGTCGGATTATAGACACGGAAAAAGGCGTGTTTGTAGATAGCTGACTTGCTGCAGGTTTTGCCGGCATTCGCCTGGAGGTAGCCGAGGATGCGCGCCTCAGCGTCGGTGAGTGCCTCGGTCACAGATCCCACGCTGAGGTGCCGGATCTGAAGATCACATTCGACGCGATTTACAAAAAAGGTTGAAGCGGGGCTGTACGGCTGCGCCGCCCTGCGAACCGTGACGAGCCGCGCCACCCGCGCCTGAAGTTCGCGAACGGAGAAGGGCTTCATCAGGTAATCGTCCGCACCGACATCAAAGATACCGGCACGCGTATCGGGCGTGCCGGTTCCCGAGATCATCACGATCGGCACGTTTGAATGCGCTCGGATCGTGCGCAGGATTCCAAGACCGTCGCCATCGGGGAGATGGATGTCGAGCACCACGGCATCGAACAACATCAACTCCGGTCCTGTGATCAGCCTGAGGGATTGCGCGTAGGTCGAGACGACGTACAAAGTGTCGCCGGCGACCGGCCACGTGCTTTTGATTGTTCTCGCAATGAGGGCGTCATCCTCGATGATCAGAATATCCATATTAGGTCGTGCTGCTTTCTCTCTGGGACGCCGTTGTTTTGCCGTCAGTCGTGCTATGAATGCTTACCCAACCGCCGGTGCTTGCCGGAGCAAGGCGTCGAGTTTTTCTCCCAGTGCGGAGCGCTTGTAAGGCTTGGCGATAAGGTTGCCGGCGAGACGCACCCGCAAGGCATCGTCAAGGGCATCGGCATAGCCCGATGTCAGCAGGAATTTGAGATGTGGATAGAGGCGCCCGGCCTCGCGTGCCAGCTCAAGCCCGCCGACGCCGCCCGGCATGACGATGTCGGTGAAGACAAGGTCAAACGCTGCATCCTGCGCCAGATAGGCCAGCGCTTCCGCGCCGCTCGAAACGGTCTCGACCCGATAGCCGAAGCCGACAAGTTGCTGACAAACCGAGCGGGCCACCAGCGGATCGTCCTCCGCGAGCAGGATTCGTTCGCCTTTGACCCCTTGATTTGGGAGCGAGCTGGGAGCGACCTTAGTTGCGGCTTCTGGGACGCGTGGAAGCCACAGGTGAACGTCGGTACCTTCGCCCACGGTTGAGTCGATGGAGATCGCACCGTTCGACTGCTTGATGAAGCCGTAGACGACGCTGAGACCGAGGCCCGTGCCCTTACCCATCGGCTTCGTTGTGAAGAAGGGCTCGCAGGATCGCATCAGCGTTGCGGCATCCATGCCGCTACCCGTGTCAGAAACCGTCAACACGACATAGTCCCCGGAAGCCAGGTCGGCGGCAGGCGGTTTGTCTTCCGGAAGGATATCGCGACTTGCCAGATTGATTGTGATAGTGCCGCCCTGCAACATGGCGTCTCGCGCATTGATGCAGAGGTTGATGACCGCGTTCTCGAGCTGGGACCGATCGGCGTGGACATGACAGGGACCATCGAAAGCGGAAACTGTGATCGAAATATGTTCGCCGATCGTCCGTTGAAGGAGCTGGACGACGCCTGCGAGCAATGCTGACAGGTCGATCGTTTCCGGTGCGAGAGCTTGACGGCGGGCAAAGGCCAGCAGGCGATTGGTCAGCGCCGCCCCTTTTTCTGAGGCAAGGACGATCAGTTCGGCCCAGTCACGCCGCTGCTCGTCTTCGGCGAGACTGTCGAGAAGCGCCTCGCTGTTCCCCATGATAACCATTAGGAGATTGTTGAAGTCATGGGCAACGCCGCCCGTCAGTTGACCGAGCGCGTCAAGGCGCTGCATCTGCCGAACCTTTTCCTCGTTTGCCTTCTGCCCGGTGATGTCGATGTGCATGACGACGGCCCCCCGCTCGGCATCATCGGCCAGCGACGCCACGACAAGGCGGAACCATGGCTTCGACGGAAGAAGATGCAGGCAAAATTCCACGTCGAATAGCCCCCGCTTGCGGCTGAGTACGGCGGCAATACCAACGCGAACACCCGCTGCGTCTACATTACGGAAGGCTTCCGGAATGCTCCAGAAATCGGCGTAGACGCTGCCGACCGCCAGTCCCGGCATGGCTGAGAGCCTTTCGGCAAAGCTTAGCCACACGGCGTTGCCCGAGCGGATCTCTCCCGTTGCGTTCAAAAGGGCGACATGTGCGGGCAGCGCGTCGAGAATGGCGCTGCGCTCGGCGGCGAAGGCCTGGTATGCGATCGCCTGATCGCGGAAATGGGTCTGGGTGTTCGGCAGGAGCAGCAGGTTTCCCGACGCGGGCATGACGGCATCAACCAGACCGTCCGTCAGGGTTATGATGCGCTGCTGCGTCTCCTGCAACAGTTCGATCAGACGCGTGAGTTCGTCCGTTCCGCTTTCGACAAGCACCTCGCGCGGACTCACGTTGCTTCGCCTTCAACGAAGTCCAGCAATATGGATGTTTCGCTAAGATCGCCGACGATTCGCCGGATCGTGCCGGAATTGTTGACGACGAGTGTCGGCGTCAGGAGCACCTTGTCCGTGAGGGCGCGGAGCGGATCCCCGAAAAGGTCTATAACCTCGATCTGGTGGCGACCGCCAAGATGCGCCGCACAGAACGCACGCAGATTGGCTGCCGCCCTCTGTGAATGCGGTGCGGTGCCTGCCACATAAAGACGAAAATGCACAGGGTTGGACATCAAGGCTCGCCTTTCGATACGGTGTCGATGACGTCTCCCCGGCGTAATTGGCGCAACGCGACCAGACTGTCGATTGCAGCCGCGCTGCTTTCGGTGATACCTGCGTTCAACCGGTCGACATCTTCGCGCTTCTCGGCAAGCTCTTGCTGCAAAGCGTCGATGCGGCCTTGAAGGGCAGTCGCTTCTGCCGAGAGTTCCATCCGGCGGCGCCTCAACTGCGCCTCGCGCTCCACTTTCTCCTGTTGGGCTGCACGCTCCTTCTCCCAGCGCATGGTGCCCATGAGAACTTCGCCACCCGCGGTGAAGACGTCGGCCAGTGTGATGCCTGCCGGACTGAGGATGAGCTCGCGGACCTGATTCGAATGGTTGCTTCCGCGCGATTTGATGATCGACAACGCGCGATTGCGTTCTCCGGCATGAACGAGATAGTTGAGATGGATCCACGTATCAGCCAGCGTCGAAATCTGGACGGCGGTGGTTTCGGCAAGCGGATTGTCCCCTTCCAGAAGGCTTGTGCAAAGCAGCGTGATCTCCTGCGTCTTCGACCAGTCGATCAACCGCTCGACGACGTTTCTTGCAGTGCCGAGATTGCCGGATTTCGACAAGGCCGAAATAGGGTCGATGACGAGGCAACGTGCGCCATGCGATTGAACAATATCGCGAATCCGCATCAGGTGGATCTCGGCGCTCGCGGTCGTCGACCGTATGGTCTTGAAGAGCAGCGTACCAGAATCGACGTGGGTCTCAAGATCGACGCCCACTACGGAGAGATTGCGAAGAATTTCCTCTTCCGGAGAATCCAGTGTGACGAACAGGGTTTTGTCGCCGCGCTCACACGAGGCGACCGCGAAGGCGCCAGCGAGCGTGGTCTTCGCCGTTCCGGGTGAGCCGGTCAACAGGATGCCCGCACCCCGATAGTAGCCGCCATCGAGCATAGTATCGAGCCGCTTGACGCCGCTCGAAAGACGCTCGGCCGACGCCTTACGCTTCAAAGCGTCGGCGTGCCCGCCATAGGCAACCTCGATGCCTCTCGGCCCGATACCGAATGGCGCTGCATTCTCCTCGAAGGGCGAGCCTCTGAACTTGCCCACGCGGATATTTCTCTGGGATGTTCCTTCTACCATGTCGTGGCGCAGGAAAATCGAGCAATCGACCATGAACTGCAGAAACTCCAGTGCCTCCGACGTTCCGCTGTTGATAAGCGGACTTGCCTTTGCCGTGATAACAGCCGTCAGTCCACGATCGTTGAGCCACTGGTGCAGCCTATAGGTCTCATTGCGGGCGGTTTGGCGATGTTCGAAAAGGTCGAGAACCATGTCGATCGCATCGAAAACGACGCGCTTGGCACCCATCTCCTTAACCTTGACATCGAGAGCCGCGAGCATGCCGCCAAGGTCGAAAGGGCCAGACTGAACCAGATCATAGCTTGGCTGGGCATCAATGAAAAAGAGGTTATCGCGTTGAAGGCCCTCAAGGTCCCAGCCGAATGTGCCAGCATTCAGAGCGATCCGCTGCGAACTCTCTTCGAACGCGACAAAGATTCCGGGCTCGCCCAAAAATTTTGCGCCGTTAACCAGCATCTGCAAAGCGAGAACCGTCTTTCCACAGCCAGGCCCGCCCTCGATCAGCGTCGTCCGCCCTTTGGGCAGGCCGCCTTGCATCACGTCATCAAGGCCTATGATGCCGGTTGCCGCCTTGCCGGAAGCGCCGTTGAAGTGGTTCATCATGTCGTTCTCGTTTCTGGTCGATCGCCGGCAAGGTGAAAACCACCGGAACGATGAGAAAGATACGGCCAAGCCGCACCTGCTGGGTAAGTCTCAGTGATGTCGGCACACGAACGATCAAGAACTTCATCCGCATGTGTTGACGGCCGCGAATTCAGACATTGTCGCAAGACAGAACTGTATCTTCCGTACAGACCGCGCGTCATGACCCGAGCCCCCAGCGCAGCACAATTGCTTCGGTCAGCCCGGCATAGTCCTGCGCACCGCGGCCGGATGGGGTATAGTCGAAGATTGGTTGGTGAGCAGCGAAAGCCTCGGCCAGCCTGATGTCCGAGCGGATCGGATCGAGAATGCGTTCGTTGCCAAATTCCTGGCGCAGGGACTCGATCATCCGCCTATGTACGAGGACATTCGAACTTGCCATAACAGGCAGCAGGGCGACGTGCCGCAGACGCGGTTCCGCGCCCAATCTCACGGAAAAAAAGACACGGCTGAACTGCCGTACGCCTTCGAAGGAAAGCGGATGCGGCACGAATGGCACGATGGCAGCATTGGCGGCCGTCAGTGCCGTCACCATCAACGCATCGAGAGACGGCGGCGTATCGATCACTACGACATCGTAGCTTTCGCGAATGCGCGGCACATCGAGCGCGCGCACTAGCAGGTCCGGCGCCAGGATGCCAGCGGGGTGCGGTGACCGGATGTCAGCAAGCGCAAGGTCAGGCAATCCCGTCTTTCCAGTGGCTGCGATAATGGCATGTTCCAGCGCTTCAGGACCGGTTGAGAACACGTCGTGCGCCGTTGGCTCGTTTCGTCCTGCGATAAGGCCGAACGCCAGCCCGGCATGGCCCTGGCTGTCGAAATCGATCAGCAGGGTGCGCAGGCCATGGCGAACGAGACCTGCCGCCAGATTCACCGCCGTCGTCGTCTTTCCCGTGCCGCCCTTCCGGTTGGCCACGGCAATGACGAAGGGGGGAGCCGCGTCCAGATCACTGAACCCGCTCATCTGCCGCCTCCGCAGTTCATGATGGTCCTCTCAAGCATCATGCACGTCCGAGGCGTTGAAGTGCCTGCGCACAGAACGGATCGGCCGGTAGAGCGGAAATACGGTTGCCGACGGCCGCGATCGCCTGCAGGCAAGCCGTGTGTAAATGGGTCACCTCGCGCATGTCTAACTCTGCCTTCCGGTTGTTGATGAGCCATTGTACGATCTCCTCGGCCTCCTCCACCGTGCAATTTTTCGACAGAACGACCTTTGTCTTCAGAAATCTGATGGTCATCAGAGGAGTTCCTTTAGGTTGACCACAAGTAGAACACTGCCGTCGCCGAGCAGGGCGCTGCCACTGAAGCCGGAGATGCCGGCGAGCGGTCCCTCGAGCGGCTTGAGGATGACGTCGATCGTCTGAGCGAAACCATCAACGATGATACCGACGGTTTGCCCGCCGACACGCACGACAAGCACGGCATATTCCCCGTCTGGGTTCGGCTGGGAAACGGTGTCGCTGGAAAGCAGCTGACTGGCATCGTAAAGCGGCACGATACGCCCTCGCAGGACTGCTGTTCGTTGGTCTTTGAAGGCATGAATGTCCGTGCCGGCGACGCGCACCGTTTCCACCACGCTTTCCATCGGAACGCCGTATTGCTGGCCAGCGATGTGCACCATCATCACGTTTGAAATGCTCATCGACAAGGGCAGCGACAGAAAAATGCGCGTTCCCTTGCCCTTTACGCTGGTCAGTTGCACCTGTCCGCCGACCTTCTCGAGGCTCGACTTGACGACATCCATGCCGACGCCCCGGCCGGACAGGCTAGAGATCTGGTCGGCGGTCGAGAAGCCGGCGGCAAAGACGAGTTGCACCGCTTCCGCATCGGTCAGCGTCTCCAGCCGCTGCTCGTCGATCAAGCCCTTTTCAAAAGCCTTGCGCTTGATGAGGTCGGGGTCGATGCCTTTACCGTCATCCTCGATCTCGATCAGAACCCGATCGCCTTCCTGGCTCGCGCGCACAGTCAGGCGCCCTTCTTCCGGCTTGTTCTGGCCCTTGCGTACCTCCGGCGTTTCCAGCCCGTGATCGAGGCTGTTGCGCAGGATGTGGATCATCGGATCGGCAAGCGATTCAACGATGTTCTTGTCAGCTTCGGTGTCCTCACCCTCGACCACCAGCCGCACCAGTTTGCCGAGCTGGCGCGAAACGTCGCGCACCAGCCGCGGAAAGCGTTGAAACACTGCGCCGACAGGCAACATGCGCACCTGCATGATGCCATCCTGCATTTCCTCCGCGATCCGGTTAATGATCGCATACTGAGATTTGATCTCGCGGCCAAGGTCACGCGAGCCGTAGTGATCCTCCGCCCGGGCAGCGAGATAGGGAAGTGCGTTCTTCGCAACGACCATCTCGCCGATAAGGTCCATGAGGCGATCAACTTTTTCCTGCGGCACTTTGAGAACCCGGACACCCCGGTCGGCGCCAGCCGCATCGACCGTCCGTTTGCCCGGATCCCCAGCATTTGGATCAAGCATCGCGGGACGTGGAGCCGGCGAGGGGGGCACGGAACGAGCATGAGCCGCCGAAGCCGACGCGCCTTCGAGAACGACTTCTCGAACCAGGGTCTCCGTGATAATCAGCGGCGGCTCAAGGGTCGGAACCTCGATATGTTCGCGCGCAGTTTCGGCCGAAAAGGAGAGCGTGTCGAGGAAAGCTATTAGTGGCGCCGCCTCTGCACCCTCAAGAGCGACATGCGTTGCCTCGTCAAGAGGCGCGAGGACATTCGTTTCGCCCGTGGCACCCAACAGGTTGGCAATGACGTTGCGAACGGAGCGGATACGTCCGGCAAGCTCGACCGGGCAGCTTGGCCGCTGCAGCATGACGATCTGGGTTTTGACAAGATCGTCCGCAAGACTTGCCTGTTCTGGATCGCTAGTCCGGCGCGCCGAGGCCCGCTCCCCTGCGGGCGCGTGAAGGGTTGGCATGGTTACGGGAGCCCGTTTTCCATCAACGGGGTCGACGTAGGACTGCCAATCCGGTAGGTCGTTTCTGGAAAGAGCGTCTAGCAGAAATGAGATGGGACCAACGCCAGCTCCGGTCTCCACAAGCCTTTTTACCCAACGAAGGGCTGAAGCGGCATGCAGTGCGGGATTGATCATGTCGAGCGCGGTGCTCGTGACGGCGAGCAGGCCGTCGATGTCTCCCGCCTCAAGTCTTTCCCGCGCCTGTTCCAGATAGATCGGGGCGATCATGGCATCGTCCACCGCGCCCACCGTCTTCGCCCCGCTTCCGCCCGACGGCAAAGCGAGCGCAACGGCCGGTACCGTGTAGAAGGCCGTCTGATCGCGGACATAGCGGAAATGGCGCTCTACCTCCTCGCGACTTGCCGAGCAGACGAGATCAAGCTGCAGGTTGCAGCGGTAGACGTCCAGTGCCGCGGCTTCAGGCCACGGCTCCGGCGTGGTGATGTCAAAGATAAGGATGCCGGGCGCCGTGCGCACTAGGAGAACTGGATCCTCACCCTTGAAAAAGCATTCAGGTTCCGGCCGGTAACGAATGGCGGAAAGGGATACCGGTGTCGCAGTCGCAATGGTCTGGAATGCCGCAAGCCGCTCGCAATCGGGAACGCGGCCAAGCCATAACCAGCCGGAAGGCGGATCAACGGAAGACGGCTCCTCCTCGGAAAGACCAATGGCTTGCTGTTCGCGCGCCGTCAGGAGGTTGCGCAGCCGGACAGCAATATCGGCCGACTGGGCGGAATATTCCGGTCGGATCGCGCCGTGGCTCTCGACGTCCTCCAGGAGCCGGTTGACAAAGTCCATGGCTTCCAAAAGCGCATCTGTCAGCGCAGGCGTCATCTCCATCGTGCTGTCGCGCACTCGATCCAGAAGATCCTCGGCGGCGTGGACGACGCTGGTGAGGCTCGGCATATCGAAAAGCCCGGAATTGCCCTTTAGCGTATGGACGGCACGGAAGATCTCGCCGATCATATCTTCGTTGCCGGGATCTTCCTCCAGCGACAGCAGCTTCTGGCCGATCTGCTCGAGGAAATCGCGGCCCTCGATCAGGAATTGTTCGAAAAGAGGGCTCATTGGGCGTCTCCCGTGAGAAGATGGGCGACACGCGTCAGGGCTTCTGGCTTGGTCGGCTTCGTCATGTAGTAATTGGCCCCGGCGGCCCATGCGGCATCACGATCTTTGTCCTCGGCCTCGGTCGATACCATCACCGCCGGCGCCTGATGGAGGTCGGCGTTCGAGCGAAGTTCGCGCAGGAACCTGTAGCCGTCCATTTTCGGCATGTTGACGTCCACGACGAACAGGTCGTAGTGCTTCGTCAGCGCCTTTTCGAGCGCTTCTACGCCGTTGATGCTCTCGTCGACTGCAAAGCCGGCTTCAGACAGGACCTGGCGGTGGTACATGCGCACCGTCGTCGCATCGTCTATGATCAGGATATGTTTCATGCGGAGACTTCTCCCGGCAATGGCTTTTGGTAGACGATGGTGCTGCCAAAACGGCGCACCTTGAACAGGCTTGAAATTCGGCTCATCGATTCTGAATGGCCCAGACAGATGAACGCCCCAGGGCTCATGGTTTCATAAAAGGCTTCAGCCGCAGCGCGCCTCGACATGTCATCGAAATAGATGAGGAGGTTGCGGCAAAAGATAACATCCACCCGGCTGAACCGCGCCAGATCGACGGTGTCATTGAGATTGGTCCGCACGAACTCAACCGAATCCCGCAGGTCCTGGCAGATCTGCCAGTTCCCGTCCCTGAGTTTGGTAAAATACTTCTTCAGTTGGCTCGGGGACACGCCCTGGACGGAGCGCTGCGAATAGATGCCGGTCTGTGCGCTGGTGAGGATGGTTGTATCGATGTCGGATCCGAAGATCTCGACGTCATACCGATCGATATGCGCCCACCTCTCCATGAGATGGATCGCGATAGAATAGGGTTCTTCGCCCGAAGAGCATGGCATCGACCAGATGCGGATCGGGTCGCCTGACCGTTTCTGACGGACGATTTCCGCGAGGATGAAGTCGGTCAAACAATCGAACTGGTAAGCTTCCCGGAAGAAGTAGGTCTCGTTGACCGTCATGAGATTGGTCAGCACCTGCGTTTCGCTTCCAGATGGATTGAGCCGAAGTAGGCGGAAATAGGTATTGAAATCTTGGCTGCCGGTCGCCGAGATCCGGTCGGTGAGCCGACGGTCGACAAAATAGCGCTTGCTGTTGTCAAAGTGGATGCCTGTCTTGCGATAGAAATATTCAGAGAACCGCGCGAAATCATCTGAAGTAATATCTTTTACTGCGCTCATGCTGTGCTTCCGATCCGACGCAGCGCATTTTCAGCCGAGAACGTCACGAAGGGCTGATCCGGGAACCGAGCGATAGCTGCGCGGAGAGCAGGAACGGATGCCGATGACCCGACCTCGTAGAGAAGATCGAGCGCCGTGCCGACCACGTTGATATTGGTGTCCATGGTGATGACGGCGACGAGCCAATCCTCGACAGCCGGGTGGCGCAGGGCTTCCAGCACGTTGACAAGAAAGATGCGAACATCCGGGTCAGGATCGTCGAGTAGCGCTTCCATACGCGGGGCCACATCTGCAGGCAGTTCTTTCAGAACGTCGATGGCGATGTTGCGCAACGCGGCATCATCGGACCGGAGCAGTGGCATCAGGCCTTCCACGACGGGCTCTCCGCCGAGACGGGCGAGTTCAACGGCGATGACGTCCCGCGTCGAGCGATCGTTCTCGGCGACAAGGTGTCGACACAGAGCATCAATGGCTGGCGCGCCGCCGCTGATCCCGAGGCTGCGGATCGCGCAAAGGCGAACGGTTTGATCATCGCTCCGAAGAGTTGCGACCAATTCAGCAATCGGACGCTCACCGATCGGGGCGTGACTGGCGTCGGATAAGTCGCGTGTTTTAGGTTTCGTGATCGGCATGGCTATCTATCCTCTCCGATTCGTCATGCTCGGCCGATCCATTGCCGAATCTGTTGAGCAATCTTTCCGCTGGGAAGCACGCATTCCGCGCCGCCGCGCTTGATCAGCTCGGCTGGCATCCCGAAGATGACAGCGGTCTCGTCGCTCTCGGCGATCGTCCGACCGCCGGCTTTCCTCAAATCCGTCATCGCCTGAGCGCCGTCATGTCCCATGCCAGTGAGCTGGACCGCGATCAGCTTTTCAGCCGGAACAAGTCCGGCTGCTGACTGCACCATAAGTTCCACCGATGGATGCCATGTATGGGCCGGGGACTCGGGCCGGTTGACGATGACGAGCTTGCTGCCGCGCTGAGCGACGACCATGTCCGTGCCGCCACGCGCAATGTAGATCCGCCCAGGCCGCAGTTCCTCCATACTCACCCCTTCGCGAACCTCCAGTGGGCAGAGCCCGTCGAGGCGCGACGCAAGCGATGCCGTGAACGAAGGCGGCATATGCTGGGCGACCAGCACAGGCCACGGAAGCGTAGCTGGCAGAAACGGCAAGACCTCCTCGAGCGTGCGAGGACCCCCGGTGGAAACGCCGATCAACACAAGACCGAACTGGCTATCGCTCACCGGATAAGTGCGCTTGCGAACTGCCGCGTCCTTGATGAGCGAAGCCCGGGCAGAAGCTGCGGCAGGCGCCGAAGTCGATACCGGGACGGGCGACGTGTAGCGCTCGCCGCGCCCCGGGCGCCCCCGGATGCGCGCCTCAGACGCAGCTCTGACTTTCTGAACGATGCTGCCAGAAATGGCGTCGATCGAAAGCGAGATCGTTCCTCCGGGTTTGGCGATGTAGTCAACGGCCCCAAGCGCCAGAGCCTCCAACGTTGCCAGGNGCGCGCCTCAGACGCAGCTCTGACTTTCTGAACGATGCTGCCAGAAATGGCGTCGATCGAAAGCGAGATCGTTCCTCCGGGTTTGGCGATGTAGTCAACGGCCCCAAGCGCCAGAGCCTCCAACGTTGCCAGGGCTCCTCTTTCTGTCAGGGAAGACACCATGACGGTCGGCGTTGGCCGCTCTGTCATGATGTGTGCGAGAGCCGTCAGCCCATCCATTTCCGGCATGTTGATATCGAGCGTGACAACGTCGGGCTTGAAGAAGGACAACTCCGTCAAGGCCTCCCGCCCAGTTCGGGCGATATGCACTTCGAAACCTTCCGCGTTCAGCAGCGTCGTCAGATGCTTTCGCATCAGCGCGGAATCGTCCACGACAAGAACCTTGAGTGGCATGCTCGACTACGCCTCCAGATCCGCGAGTTCCGTCTCCGACAGGAGAGCATCGGGATCCATCAGTATGATCATGCGCTTCTGCCGCTCGAGATTGGCCACACGTCCGAGGATGCGGCGCTGGTCTGACGAGAGGCGGGGCGAGTGTTCGATGGCGTTCCGCGGAATTTTCAGAACCTCAGTGACGCTATCCACGATGAAGCCTGTCCGCTGGCCGTTCAGAGCGTAAACCATGATGCGCTGGCGGTCGTTCCGCTCGATGTCCTCAAGGCTCAGCCGCCGACGCTGGTCGATTACCGGTAGGACAGCGCCCCGAAGGTTTATGACGCCTTCCACGAAGGAGGGTGACGTGGGAACCCGCGTCAGGCTCTCGGGTATCCGCACTATCTCGTGTACCGCGGCGATCGGCACGCCGAACTCCTCGCTGCCGAGACGAAAAACGACGACCTGCTCCTCGTCCTCCGCAATATCACGCTCATCCATATCGCTATCGGCGTCGATCATGTCAGTCTCCATGGCGCTTGACTCAGCCAGTGCCGTCTTCATGGCGGCATTGGCGAACATCTGGACAGTATCGAGGATCGAGACAAGCCGCTTGCCACCTTCCAGGCGGCAGACAGCCGATATTTCCTCGAGCCCGCCACGGCTTGCGAGGATGGCCGGAAGGGTTTCGGCCTGATCTCGCGGCACCCGCAGAACCTCGTCGACACTGTCGGCAACGACACCAACGGCCTGACCTTCGCTGAGCCCGAGAACGATGATGCGTTGGGCTTCATTCTCGATCTTTTCCGGCAAGCCGAGAAGGACCCGCAGCGATACGAGTGGCAGCAGCCTTTCCCGGAGTGTCATGAGGCCGAGCACGTGCAGCGGAGCGTTGGGAATCGCGACCACCCGGTCTGGCATCTGGACGATTTCCTGAACAGCGGCGATGTCGGCTGCATATTCCTGTCCCTCGACCGTGAAAGACACGAGCTGGATTTCGTCGGCGTTGACCTCGTCCTCTTCTTCATTGGATGCCGCCGCGACATCGGCCGTAATGGCAATGCCGGATTTGCCGCTGTCCATGGGCGTTCTCACGAACTCCCGGGCTATGATTTGGGCGAAGTCGAGGATCATAATGATCTCGCCATTCGACAGCTTGACCATGCCCGTCAGAAGACGGGCATCGACGCTGGCGCCAATCGTCTTTGCTGGCTCGATATCGGACTCGTCGACCGCAATTACACTTGCAACCCGATCGACTACAAAGCCGAGGGGCGTCCCCAGATTGATAACGAGCGCGCGGGTGGCATCAGTATCTTTGATGTCCGCGAGACCGAAGATGCGACGGAGATTAACAATCGGCAGGATACGACCGCGCAGATTTGCGAGGCCGAGGAGGGAAGGGGGCGCCAGGGGAACCTGCGCCAGATTGGGGACGCGGATGATTTCTTGGACCGGCGCCATGGGCGCCGCAAAAATCTCTCCTTCTACCGAGAACGTGACGAACTGATTGCTTCTCGTCTCAACGTCGGGCGTGTCTTCCATATCTGAGATGGCTTGGTCAAATGACATGGTACGATCCGATCAGGCTGCGGTCTGAAGTTCGTCAGCGAGGGAAGCGATTTCCTCGACGGCTCGAACGAGTTCCTCCGCGCCCTGGGACTGCTGGCGTGCCGCGGTCGATGCTTCGTCAGCCGCACGTTCCGATTGCTGGGCAGCTGCCGAAATCTGGTCGATTCCCAGCTTCGTCTGAGAGATTGCGGCAGCGATCTCGTTGGCGCTTGCAAGAATTTCCGCGGCACCATTGAGAACGTCCGCTACTTCGCCTTCGATCGCCACCAGGTTGGTCGTCGTGGTGTTGGCCTTCTCGACTTCGCTCAGCGCTGCTTCGACCATCTCGTCGAGATCTCTGCTCACGGTGTTGATCTGATCTTGCACCGCCTTGACGAGATCCTTGATACTGTCGGCATTCTCGGCCGAATCACGTGCGAGATTGCGGATGTCGGTAGCAACGACGGCAAAGCCCTTGCCAAACTCGCCGGCGCGTGCAGCTTCGATCGAGCCGTTGACGGCCAGCATGTTCGTCTGCACCGAAACCGTCGCGATCGCTTCGACGATCTTGTCGATGCGGCGTGAGACAACTGCGAGATCCTTGACCTGACTGATGCTGATGCGCGTCGAGGTCGCCGAGTTCTGAATTCCGCCAATGAGGGCGTCTACGGAAGTCTTGTTGCGTGCAAGTAGGCTCTTCATGGCCGTTAGCCTGTCGACGCTTTCTGTGGCGCGCCCTTGAGCGATTTGCAGCCCACGCTCGATCTGGCCCATGGCCGCCGCAGACTCAGCAGTTGCTGATGCGGATGCCTGCGAGCCACGGCGGATCTCATCTAGCGCGGTTTGCACCTGGCTCGAGGAGCGGTTGATCTCCTGGATGGCGGACGACAGTTCCTCTGACGATGACGCCATTTCTTCAGAGCTCTTGGAGATATCGGTGGAGTTCTTCAGGTCTTCTGCCAGCTCGGTCAGAATCTGGGCGGTCTGCTCGCACTGCGCCAGCGCCTGGGACTGCTCCTGCACCGACTTTGCTGATTCTTCGGCCGCGGCCGACTGTTCCTCGGCTGCGGCCGCAATTTCTTCAGAGCCCTTGAGAGCCTGAAGAGCCGCTGCGTTTGACTGGACGGCACCGGCCGCAATTTCGCGGATGCCTGTCAAAACCTGGATCGCATCTTGCCGGATCTGTTCCAACTGCTCGCTAACGAGCTTGCTCTTCTCGATTTCGTCGTTGATTGCCTCTGCAGAAGCGTTGATGCCGGTCGTGATGCTCTTCACATCAGCCTGAATCTGGCCGACCAGATCGGCGATCTGCTTGGCGGATTTTTCGGAGGTTTCTGCAAGCGTACGCACTTCATCGGCGACGACGGCAAAGCCCTTGCCATGCTTGCCGGCACGGGCTGCCTCGATAGCCGCATTGAGGGCCAGAAGGTTCGTCTGATCGGCAATGCGCCCGACAGCCTTGACGATATCTCCGATATTGGCTGCTTGCTTTTCAAGCTCGGCGATGAGTTCGACGGAGGCTTTCTGGCGGTTGGCGGCAACGCCGACGTTCGCGATCAGCGCAGCTACCTCGTTGTTCGTCCGCAGGACAATCGCCTGCGTATTCTCCATCTTCGCCTGGCCCTTTTCAGATGCACGCATCTGGCGCGTGATCGAGTCACCCATCTGGCGGCAAGCGACCAG
This sequence comes from Oryzifoliimicrobium ureilyticum, assembly GCF_037199735.1. Classification (NCBI taxonomy): domain Bacteria; kingdom Pseudomonadati; phylum Pseudomonadota; class Alphaproteobacteria; order Hyphomicrobiales; family Rhizobiaceae; genus Oryzifoliimicrobium; species Oryzifoliimicrobium ureilyticum. The sequence continues at coordinate 23,473 of NZ_JBBBVQ010000033.1, forward strand.
CGATTCCTGTGCGGCATTTGAGGCTTCAGTGGCACCGGCCGCAATCTGGTCGGACGCCCGCTTTAGCTCCTCTGCTGCCGACGCCGCTTCGTTGATGCCGGCCGCGATCTCGGCCGTTGCCGCGGCAATGCGCTCAGCAGCCTGCTGCTGCTTGGCGAGCGTGCGCGCGCGTTTGCGTTGCTGGTCGGCATCGCGTGAAGTCGATGCGTTGCCGACGCGCGTGGGGCCCGAGCCGACCATCGCGTCGCTGATCTGCCTCTGGTATTTTTTAACGAGTGTCATGAATGTCTCCGCCAGGGTAAACTTGTGAAAGGCAGGCAGAGGTTTTCTATGGGGGCTTGCGCGAGATTGGATTTTGGCTTCCGGCCTAGCTAGAAGCGCGCTTATATTGCACCTTGGCAATACATGTTCACTTACGGAATAGCTCGTGAACCAATTCCATGCTGTCGCGTCCTTTAAACGGACCCGAAGCTGTTGAGAGACGCCACCGCCTCCAATCAAAAAAGTTCGATACTGACGACAGGCGCTGCCACTGCACCACCAGTTCCAAGCACCGCGCTGTGGATGTCCCGCTGCTCTCGCATGACATAGAATGAGGACATTTTTTCGAGTTTTTCTGTCAACGTCTCGATTCCCATGATAGTCATGGGCGTTGCGAGACCTTGACGCATTTCTCCGATATGTTTCTCGACTTCTTGCGCCATCGACGTGATCTGCTCGATCTGCTGGCGCACAATATCCTGAAACTGGATGCTGCCCATCATAGACAGAATCGGCTCAGCGATATCCTCGTTCTCAGACTTCACGCGTCCGAGAACTTCGCGCTGATGCTGCAGAAGCAAGAGAAGATTGGTTGTGAGTAGGCCAAGCGCATCCGTGACCTTGCCCATGGCCTGCGTCTCAGTGTCCTGTCTCTTCCGTGATTGTTCCCTCAGATCGGCGCCCACGGATGCCATTAGCCCGGATACGCGCTCGTGGACGTTATCGGCAAGATTCCGCACCTCACCTGCCAGCGAACGGATTTCATGTGCTATGACCGCGAAGCCCTTTCCCAGATCACCGACGCGCGCAGCCTCGATCGATACGTTGAGGGATAGCATGGTGGTTTGGCGCGCGATCTGCTGTACACCGTCTAGGACCTCAAGAACGCTGTCGGTTTCCGCTGCTAGCTTGGACTGGAAAGCGATGGAATCGAGTGAGGACTGCTTCTGCTCCTCCGCAAGGTTGACCAGATGCTGTCGACAACCGGAAAGTTGATCCTCGATGCGTCCGAGAATGCGTTCCGAACTATCGCTCGAACCGGCACTCTGTAAAAAGCTCATGAGCGTGGTCACGCGCTGGTCGACGTCAAGGAGGCTCGCCAGTAGGCTTTCCGCAGCATTCTGGCTGACGGTCGCGACGGAATGAAGCTGCTGCTTCAAAAGGTCCACGTAGACCGGATATTCGCTAAGGTGCGATGCAAGCCGTTCAATGTCGGCCGTCATCGGTTCTAGGACGCCGATTCGTTCCGTAACAGACCTATCGAAATCGATGACATTGTCTGCGCGATGGTCGCGGGCCACCAAAACACGCGGCGGTTCCGCGACGATCTTTTTACCCGTGTCCCCGCAGCTGGGTTCAGCACCGTCTGTGATCATGTTCGTCCGTAGGGCGCGGCTCCCCAAAGCGTGGCCAGTCCAAAAGGTTATCGCGAGAAGACTTGTCGCAAAAAATGATATAAAAAGAGTGCGCATCTGCGGGAGCAACAATGCGCATGCCGCAAACGTTGCTAAGAGCATAGCTGCAAACATCGCCGTTGTGCGCTTTGATCGAAAAGGCGTCATTGTTCAAACTTTCGGTAGCGTAAACGCAACGACGGCACAATGCCAAGAGTCAGGCGACCATGACCTGCCGAACAACCTGCAGTAGTGCGGCTGGCTCGACGGGTTTTACAAGCCAGCCGGTCGCGCCGGCGGCCTTCGCGGCCGCACGCTTGTCCTGCTGCGAGTCCGTTGTCAGAACAAGCATTGGCGTGAAGCGGGTCGGGGGGAGTTTACGTAGCCGGGCAATGAGCTCGACGCCATGCATGCCAGGCATATGGTAATCCGTGATCACCAGAGAAGGCGCCAACCCCCGAGTAATTATATCGACCGCTTCCTGCCCGTGTGACGCTGTCCTAAAAGCAAGGCCTGCCTTCGTCAGAATGCTCGATAGGCTGGAGAGCATCGTGGTTGAGTCGTCAACAAGCAAAATGGGCTTCATAGATTGTCTCCTGGTCGATCAGGTTTTCGGGCGAGGCACCTCATCTTCTACCAATGCGGACGATGCAGGCGGGTCGGCCTAATTGCCGACGAGTGAAGTCAATGTGAGGTTCCAATGATTGATGATTACTTATGCTTCCACGGGAGGGAGTTCTTTTCTGCACATGAAAAATACTTTTGCGCGATAATGTCCTGCTGGTTGGCGAGATGATGATCCTAGCAAACATGAATTGCATATCTTTGAAGGGAGCTTCTAGAGCGATTTCTGTCGACCGAAGTTGTCCTTAGTCCTTCTGCAATTGCGCGCCTGCTTTCGTGCTGAGCTGCACGTCGTGTCGTGCCTGCGCTGGAGATATTCCGTACGTCTTCTTGTAGCTCTGGCCAAAAGCCGCGTAGGAGCCGAAACCCCACATTTGCGCGATCGATTTTAGGGGAACATCAAGGTTTGTTGTGACCATTTCGTGAGCACCGCTCAAGCGCAATAGCCGCTGATACTCGCTGATAGTCTGGCCAGTCACAGATTGAAACGCGTATTGCAGCGTCCGCTTGCTGACAGAACTGAGATCAGCAAGCGCCTGTGGCGCGATGTTACGCCACGGGTTGTCGTGAATATGTCCCAGTGCCCGTTTGACGTGCCGAGGTGCGATGGTTGGTGTATCTTCCAGCGTCGCGAGATAGTTGTTGGGAAACAGTAGGAGAAAACAATCGACAACAAGGTTGCGCAAACTGGCCTTGCTGCATCCAAGTAAGCTCTTCATCTTCATGATCGGCATCGTTGGCAGCACTTGTAATTGATCCCTTAAAAGACGGAGGCTTTCAAGATCAGAGTCTGGAACCTTGGTGAATTCTATATGACGACCGGGCGGCCGATCCATCAAAGTAGCGAGGCGCTCACGAAACAAAGCGTTGGGGATGCTAACCGACACATATTCACATCGGTCCTCAACCCGCAGGATTTCAGCTCTTTCATTGGAAAGCGCGGCAATACTAAAATACTCATACTCCGTCTTGCTTATTTGACGGGTCAAGTTGCCGAGATGACAGAAGAGGAAGATCGTTGTTTCCGGCTTGGGATGCAGCGAAAACTCAAGTTTACCTTGCAGAGCATGCCATTCGAAGCAAATTTCACCAAAAGCTATTTTGTCATAAGACACAGAAGTAATGTCTCCGCCGAAAGTGAGCGTCGAAAATTAAAACGCCTTTGACAGAATTAACCCCAGCTGGTCCCGAGCAAATGACCCGATACAAATGGGAACGCCAACCCAGCATGTTGGGGTATAACAAGCGTCATGAATATTTTAAAAGTGGATTTTGAGGTGGTTGATCGTTTGTTCGTTATATTAATAGATTTTTCGCATATTATATATTTATACGCCTGAGCTTCGCGAAGAGGATCGCGATATGCAGCTGCTTCCTTGTATCAGTTCCGACAATTTCGGTCCGGGCTTTCTAAGCCGCTGCATGCACCTGCTACGTAAGAGTCGGACTCGAAAAGCCTTCAACGATATCGATACCTTGCAAGCCGTCTGGTGATTAGGCGAATGTGGGCAATCATAATCCAGGCCCGTGATGAGGCGAGGGGCTTTTCGACACCCTTTACCGGTCTGCGGCATATTCCGAGCCAGGCGAAGGTGCACTCGACGACCCAGCGGCGGGGTAGGACTTCGATGCCTTTCGCCTTGTCCGAGCACCTGATGATCTTAATCGTCCAGCCGCCGATCTTCTTCAGCCGCCGCTTCACTTGTTGCCCGCGTAACCATCGGCGAAGACGTGCAGCAGCCATGGCCACCTGTAACGATTGGTTTTCAGGAGATCGGGAGCACCGTCGCGATCCCGGGCATCAGTGCTGTGCACCATGAGGCCGACCATCAGACCCAGTGTATCGAAGATGATATGACGCTTGCGGCGTTTGGTCTTCCTTCCCGCGTCATAGCCCCAGATACTGCCGCTTTCCGTGGTTTTGACGCTCTGGCTGTCGAGTACACCGGCCGTCGGTGAGGCCTCTCTGCCCTCCGGTTCGCGGGCTTCCATTACCAGATGATGGTTGATGCGTGACCACAGCCCCAATGCCCGCCATTCATAGAAATAGCGCAGGACCGTCGAGCAGGGAGGAAAATCCTTTGGCAGCATGTTCCACTGACAACCCGATGTGACTATTTAAAGCAGTGCGTTGACGACTTCGCGCAAATCCGTGGTGCGAGGGCGATCCAAGCGGCGGGGCATCGGAAGAAAAGGCTCTACCAGTGCCCATTCCCGATCCGTCATAATCGCTTGCGTAGCGTGCCGTTCGCCGGGCATAGTGCCGACGGGTGAGGTCTGTCCAGGCCATCGCGAACTCCATCTGATCTCCGCAATTCGAAGAAATCATAACCTGTTGAAATCACCCACCTCTTTTTGAGGCAGCCTCTAATCGCGGGGCCGCGCTCTTTGGGAGAACAAGCAGGACTCTTTAGTGGAAGAAGACGAGTTCCCCAAGATTGACCTCAATGAGAGGGCTCTTACTTACGGTAAGCTGCTTGAGTGAAAATGACCCGACACCTGCTTTCCCTCAAGTTTCGGGGATCAGAGCATTCGTCCAGTCTAAGTCTGTGACCAATGCTATAGCGATCAAAAGATATGTGCCTTTATACCGGTAGCTCTAATCCTTGATAACTTGGGGCTCAGGTCACAGCCCTCCTGTTTTCGGAGGACACGTCGGGCGTAAATGCCTTTTCCTGTCAGTCTGAAGCTAACGAAGTCGCTGCAGGGTAATCGGTGTAGCCTTTAGCTCCTCCACCGTAGAGCGTTGCAGGATCGATGGATGCGATCGGCGCACGCGTGCGCATGCGTTCAACGAAATCCGGATTGGCGATGAACGGGCGGCCGAAGGCGAACAGATCGGCCCGACCCGCCGCAAGCGCAGCTTCCGCCCGGTCGCGATCATAATCGTTGTTCGCAATGTAGCTGCCGGAGAAGATCTGTCGGAGCCGGGAGTAATCAAATGAGACAAGGGAAGGGTTCATCTCGAACACGTGGATGTAGGCGATGCCGATCCTGTCGAGACCAGCAACGATATGTTCGAACTGGGCCTGAGAACCACTGCTATTGAGATCGTTCATAGGCGAGATCGGCGAGAGGCGGATACCAGTACGGGCTGCACCCACTTCGTCGGCGACCGCCTGAGTGACCTCAAGCATTAGCCGCGCGCGATTTTCGATCGAGCCGCCATAGGCGTCCGTTCGAATGTTTGCACCGTCCTGCGCAAACTGATCGAGCAAATAGCCATTGCCGGCATGAATCTCGATCCCGTCAAATCCCGCTTGTATCGCGTTGGCGGCAGCGCGGCGATAATCCCCGATGATGTCGGGGATCTCAGCCAAATCCAACGCTCGGGGTGGAGAGACGCGCTCGAAGCGATTGTTGACAAAGATCTGAGCCTGCGAGTGGATCGCTGATGGCGCTACGGGAGCGGCGCCGTCCGACTGAAACGCGACATGGCTGACGCGTCCGACATGCCAGAGCTGAGCGAATATCTTTCCGCCCTTAGCGTGGACTGTCTCAGTCACTTTGCGCCACCCCGCTACCTGCTCGGGGGAGAAAATGCCCGGCGTGTCCTGATAGCCCTGGCCCTGCCGGGAAATCTGAGTCGCTTCGGAGATGATGAGCCCGGCAGTGGCGCGTTGGCCATAGTATTCTGCCATGAGCTCGGTTGCGACCAGCCCCCCGCCTGCGCGATTTCGCGTCAGCGGAGACATGACGATGCGATTGGCAAGACTCAGGTTGCCGAGGGAGTAGGGTTCGAACAAGGTATTTTCGGTCATTACGAGCCTTATCGTGAAATGAGGTGGAACAGGGCCGCGATCAGGCTTCGTTGAGAAACTGGATTGCATGTCCAAGGAAGCGTTCGGGATATTGGAACTGGGCGCCGTGTCCGGAATCCGGGTAGAGGACAAGCTGAGCGTCCGGGATGACCTGCGCCATGTTGAAGGCGTTGACAGTCGGGATCATGACGTCGTCGATGCCGTTCAAAATGAAAGTGGGTTGCTTGATCGCCCTCAGATGCTCGAGGGGGGCGTTTGGATCGACCGGTGTCAGCCAAGCGATATTTGCTTCCATCTGCGCCTGCATCGCTAGCAGAGAAGTAGGCCTATCTTGGTCGACGCGCTGGTGGCGACGTTCCCAGAAGTCGTGTCCTGCTTGAACTGCCGCCTCAGAGCGTCCAAAGAACAGGAAGAGAAAGTCATCGACAAGTGGCTCAGGCCGCGTCGCGATGGGTATGACGCGTTCGTCGCTACCGAAGGTGCCACCACGGGGCCCGGTGCCAAGCAGCAGCAATCTGCGGATGAGGTCCGGATGCCGCAGCACTACATCCTGCGCCTGCATGCCGCCGATCGAGAATCCGAGCAGATCGGCTTGTCCCAGACCAAGCGCAACAATGAATGCCGCAATATCATCGGCCATATCTTCGATCCGATTGCGCGGCGCGCCGGAGGACGAGGCGATACCGCGACCATTATAGAGAATCACTTCACGGCCAGCCGCGAGACCGTCGGTCATCACTGGATCCCAGTGATCCATTCCACCGCGAAAATGCTGAATCAGGATAAGTGGCGGCTGCCCGTTCGCTGCATTGCCGAAGCGGCGATAGGCGATGTTTTCACCGTCAACGGCGATGAACCGTGTGAGAGCGCTACTATGGGTATCGGTCATGGCCATACTTCCTTCAGGTTGGTGGGAAGAGGAGGCGTGCCTGGCAACTGACGTAAGAACTCAAGCGCTGCGGGCACGAAAGCGCGGTGGTGCTGGAAAATGCCGCCGTGGCCGGCGTCTTCATAGATCGCCAGTTTCGCGCCAGGGATGCGGCGGGCGAGATCGTGTGAGTTGGCGTCGGCACCATCAGGTCATCGTCACCGTATGCGATGACGATCGGCTGGTTAATGACCGACAGATCTTGGGGAGCCTGCCGGCCCCAGCGCTTGATCGCGGTCAATTGCTTGGCGAACGACGCCAAGGCGATCGGCTTATCGTGGGCTAAAGCGCGCTCTTTTAGCCGGGCGATGAGCCCATGCACCGCGCGCCGGCCGTTTGAAGTTCGCGGGAAGAATAGATAGACCTTCGGATCCTGGAAGGTCAATGCAGCCTCGATCATCGACCCAATGAGGATCAATAGCCGGACGAGTGTGGGATGATCAAGAACGATCTGCTGCGCGATAAATCTTCCCTTGGAGAAGCCAAGCAGATCGACCTGTTGGAAGCCCATCGCCCTGATGAAGGCGACAGCGTTGCGCGCCATGCTGGCAATGTCGCGAGGGCTGGTGCCGCTCGATGCTCCGACACCGCGATTGTCGAGCATCAAGATGCGATGCTCTGCGGCAAGGCCATCGACAATGCTTGGGTCTAAATTGTCCAAAGTCGCGGCGAGGTGGTTCAGCATCACGATGGAACTCCGGTGCGAAAACATACATCGCGATAGGCAAACTCGATGCCATCAACCGCAATTCTTCGGTTGGGAGTTGTGATGAAGCTGTCGATACCCATCAGACCTGCTCCAGGCGCGAACGGGCGAAAACCACATCCAGGCTCTTGTTTTCGGATGAGCTACATGTATACTTCAATTATTGAAGTTACAAGGGTCTTCGATCGTGAAAGTGAAATCCTTCTCCGGAATGCGTTGCTCGATGGCCGGAGCCTTGGAGGTGATTGGTGATCGCTGGGCACTTTTGCTGGTTCGCGATCTTGCACTTGGCATACATCGCTATGACGCCCTCCGAACTACCACCGGCATTCCTGCTGCTACTCTCGCGACGAGACTAAAGCAGCTCACCGAGAGCGGCTTGGTGAAACGCGTTCGGTACCAGGAACGACCTCCGCGCGATGAGTATCATCTGACGGAAAAGGGTCGTGATCTCTGGAAAGTCACGCTCGCGCTGCGTGAATGGGGGGATCGGTGGGATGCTAGTGGCTTCGGCGTACCGATGGAGACAGTCGACCGTGCAAATGGTCATCTTGTAAGCCTTGCCCTGGTCGATTGTGAAACAGGCGCGACGGTACCGGTTGAGCGCGCAGCGCTACGTCCCGGTCCAGATGCCGACAACACGGTCAGACGACTTCTATCCGGGGTAGACATTCAGGCGCAATGAACCTCCGCGAGGGCTATGAGCGCCCCAACGCCTACTCGTGGTCGAAATCCTTGATCACCCCGGCCGCGATCAAACCGCTGCTTGGCCGCCTCGATCTCTGCGCCACGAGCAACGGTCCACTGGAAGAGAGCTTGGAAGGGTTCCTTGAGCGACTGGCCTAGGTGCGAGACCGTATATTCGATTGCAATGGGCGACACGAGAATGACCGCGCGTTTGAGCAATCCCAGACGCTCGAGCTGGCGCAGTGTTTGCGTGAAAGTCTTCTGCGTGACGCCGTCAAGCTGGCGACGCAGAGCATTGAAACACAAAGCGTCAGGACATAGAGCGGCGACGATTGGGATCGACCATTTATCGGCAATCTGATCGTAGATCATGCGACTGAGATGATCGCTGTGTTCTGTGGGGCGGAGAGCTTCGGCCATAAAGGTATCCTCGAAGATACTAGATGTCTTTGAAGTGCCTAATTGACACTAGGTATCTCATGAATACTTATTGCGGATATGTCTGGCAATGAGAGATATCCAACATGAAAGCAGTGCGTTTCCACGAAACAGGCGGCCCCGAAGTCCTGATTTATGAGGATGCGCCCGACCCCGTTCCGGGGCCTGGTGAAGTGCTCATCAAGGTCGAGGCTGTCGGAATGAACTTTGCGGACATCATCCGTCGTCGCGGGGACCCCTATCCTGAGGCGTCACCCACCCCATTCATCCTCGGTGCCGAAACCGCTGGCACGATCGCAGCATTGGGAGAAGGTGTAACCGATATTCCTGTCGGTCTGCCCGTTCTCGCAGCACCTGGTGCTGGCGGCTATGCCCAATATGTGTCCGTTCCGGCCGCGACGATCATTCCGCTCCCCGAAGGTTTCGACGCTGTCGCGGCTGCAGCCCTGCTTGGCCACGGCCTTACAGCTGCGATCACGCTGAGGCAGGCTGCCAAGATTCAACCGGGCGAAACCATCCTCATCGAAGGTGCGGCTGGAGGTGTCGGATCGTTCGCAATCCAGCTCGCCAAGCTTTACGGCGCAGGCAAGATTATTGCCGCTGCGAGCACACCTGAAAAGCGCGCCAAGGCCGAAGCCC
>NZ_JBBBVQ010000034.1:0-31573 GCF_037199735.1 Oryzifoliimicrobium ureilyticum
CCATTCCAACATCCTCAGGTCCGCGCTCTGCACGTGCCAAGCCTGGACAGATCCGTCGTCTCTACGAATATGACAGTGCCTTTGCGCCCATCAGCATTGACGACAGCACCTGGGGCAAGCGGCAGTTCACCTATGACGATAACGGTCAACTGACGGATGCCGATGCTGCCTTTGGCTCTGAGCGCTTTCAGTATGATGAAGCGCGCAATATCGCGGGTGCTTCCTCGTCGATCTCGTCCGATCCAGTCCCGACGCCTTATGGCCGCGACTTTGACGAGACCTTCGGTTCGATCATCCCGGCACCGAAGCCAGTCGGCTGGCAAACAACGGCGGGCGGCGTCGTGCAGATCGCCCGCGGCCCGAAGGGTGAGCGCATCCAGCTGAAGCATGACGAGTGCGGGCGGCTAATCGAGCGGAGGGTGGAGCGCGATGGCTTTCGCCCACAGCGGTGGCGTTACCGCTGGGACGTGCACGACCGGCTTGTCGGCGTCACGACGCTGGAAGGTGAGGAATGGCTGTTTCGCTACGACCCGTTCGGACGACGCGTGTCGAAAGTCCGCCGCTTTGCTGAACAGGAGCGCCATGCTGCCGCACTACGTTGGCCAAGTCTCGTGGGCGGCGATGGTGTACCGCTCGCCACGCGTCCGGCGCATGAGAGTGCCACGCCCACCGATGCCGTCCCTACCGTCGGCACGGCTTATCTTTGGGATGGCGATCATATGGCGGCGGAAGCGCCGCTTCATCTTGATGGCCATGTGGCTTGGGATGAAGCCACGCACTGGCACTTCGAAGAGAACAGTCACCGACTGCTCTCCAAGCAACTCCCGTCCGGTGAAGTGCTGGCTGTCGTCTGCGATCATCTCGGCACGCCGAAGGAGATGTTCGACGTCAGAGGCGAACTCGTCTGGGCTGCCGATTATCATGTCTGGGGTGCAATCCGTACAGCGCGGATATTTGGCAACCTTGCCGTAGCGCTGAAGCAGGAACGCGAACCGGATGAGTTCTTCTGCCTCTGGCGTTTTCCGGGGCAATACGAAGATGAGGAAACCGGGCTCTACTACAACCGGCACCGGCACTATGATCCGCTAGCTGGGCAATATGCGAGCCCGGATCCGATAGGATTGGCAGGAGGGGAGCGGCCGCAGGGATATGTTCAAAATCCCATCATAATGATTGATGTCCTCGGTTTGGCTGCGGAATTGGCTAAAAATCCTTTCTCTTTCACTCAAACAACCGCAAGTCCCAAATTTAGCGCAGAGGGTGCCTTTAGCGGTAAAACAATTAGCGACGTTGCGGATATGTTGAGAAAAGGACAGCTAACCCCGGAGCAGGTTCCGGTTCAGGTAATCGTCGTTAAAGGACGGAATTTGGTAGTTAATACACGATCTTCATTAGCTCTAAGGCAAGCGAATATTCCCGTTGAAAAGTGGAAACTGATCGATCTAACTCAAGACGCTTCAACTCAAGCAGCAATCGCGGAAAGGCTGACCCGCAATGGGCTTTCGGAACTCGGAACTCCTACGATTAGAGTTACAGGGTCTGGATCAAAAGCAAGCACCTATATTGGATCAGGAAACAATTGATGGAAGTAGTCTGGACATTTCCAAATGCACCTACCTCGCTGTACGAAGGCCCGTTTCTGAAAAATGAGGGTGGAAGAGAATTTTCACTGACATTTTCATTTGAAAATGAAAAGGGCGAGATAGATGAGAAGGCTTTTCGTTTTCAAAACGTTTGGGCATACAAATGCAACTTTTTGTACGCCCTTGATCGTGACTTGATGAAGCTTTCGTATGGGAAACTTGTATTACTTGATAAAGCTGGTTGGCTAGCGGAAATCGGATATCAAGAAGGCCAATTTGGTTCTTCGTCCGCAAAGCTGAAGGCGTTCGCTGTTACGTTTGATGATGGGCCGACGTATCAATTCCTCTGTGAAGAAGTGATACTGTAACAATGCCATGATGTCACGTCACGATCCCAGTCGCTAGCAATGACACAGGAGCGGCTCGAAACCGACGATGAATACTGATTGCCTAAGACCGTATCGGTCCAGCTTCACCGACGTATGGCTTGGCAAGGGAAATTTACCAGAACGATCAAATTCTGAGGTATGTTGGCGGAACACGATCTGTCAGCCATACGCCATTGTCAGCCTGCCAAAAAGCGAATCCTGCTGCCTGCATCTCACCTGCTGCGACGCGAAGTACAACCGGTTTGCCGTGCCGGCTGCCGACCTTCACTGCTGTCTCCTCATCCAGGGATAGGTGTACGTGTTGCCGGCTGCCAGCACGGAGACCTTCGGCAATAATGGCATCGAGATTATCTCGTGCTGTGCCGTGAAATAGGATATGTGGTGGCTCGGAAGGCTTGAGGTCAAGGTCAATGTCAAGGGAGTGGCCTTGAGCTGCTCGAATACGCTGACGATCCTCCGACAGTGTAAATCGCTTTTTGTCGTTTTCGGCGACGACAGTTTCCAGCAGAGATTGATCAATCTGGAAGCCTGCCTCCCGAGCTTTCGCGATCAGCGCATCGACTGAGGTCCATCCATTCGCGTCAAGGGTGATGCCAAGCCGTTCAGGCGCATGACGAAGCACATGGCTCAAAAGTTTACTGATCTCTTTAGTCATTTTTCTTCCGTACTCACATGCTGCGAAGTGCAAAGATACTCAAGCAGAGAAACAACTGCTACAAATTTTTTCACCTTTGCTCGTGATGCCAGTTATGGACCGGGTTCGCGACGAAAACGTCGGTATCGTTTTGCATTTAAAGACAAACTCCGCATTTATGTGGTCAATCCTCTAAATTTGACAGACACCTTACGGTTGCGCGCAAATCGTACCGTAGATGAGGCAGAAAATCCTGCTTATAAAAATCTCTATCCGAATGACTACGTTGCACCTCACTCCGCAGGTAATCTTTGGCGTCGTAAAGATGGCAGGCGGAAGGCTGGCCGTAACGGCTCAGAAGTTACACCTAATACGCATCCTCATTGATCAGAACCCATTGGCCCATTCTCTGCGTCCGATGGTCATGATGCGCCATGGCTGGCTTTCGAGCTTTCGCCAAGCATCGCAGCGGTGGGCAACGATATCATCATAGGATTTGAAGATACGGTTCGACAGCCAGTTCTCGCGCATGAAGTGCCAAAGGTTTTCGACTGGGTTAAGCTCAGGCGACTTCGGCGGCAGAGGCAGGATCGAGATGTTGGGGGGAATGGCGAGATTGTTGGACATGTGCCAGCCGGCCTGGTCCATGATGAGGATGGCATGCGCGTCATCGGCCACGTGCCGGGAGATTTCGGCCAGGTGCTGCGTCATAGCGTGGGTATCACACCACGGCATGATCAGTGCGGCCGCCTTGCCCAGCTTGGGGCAGATGGCACCGAAGATATAGGCAGAGCGGGTTCGCTGGTCGTGCGGGGCGGATGGCCTTGAGCCCCGCTTTGCCCAGCGGCGTGTGATCTTGTTCTTTTGACCGATCCGGGCCTCATCCTGGTACCAAACTTCTATGCGTCTTCCTCGGGCCGCTCCGGCGGAAATTTCTGCCACTGCGGTGGGGAAACTTTTTTAAAATCCTCAATGGCCTGAGGGTCCTGCGCATGATGTTTGGGGCGGGCAGCGAGCTTGCGGTAACCCATGGCACGGACCTCCCGGCTCAGTGTCTGTTCGCTCACCGAGACGCGAAACTCTTCCCAAATCCATTGTGCCAGATCGCACAGACGCCAGCGCACGACACCGTCGAGATAGGGTGTCGGCCCCCGCTCGATGGCTTTGGACAATGCGGCCCGCTGAGCATCGTTCAGCAGTGACTTTGGGCCAGGAGCCTTGCCATCGATCAGTCCTTCAGGACCACGTTCGTTGAACCGAATGACCCAGTCGCGCACGATCTGCAGAGTGACGTTACCCAGTTGCGCCGCATCCGAGCGCGAGCCTCCGTCATAGATCAGCGCAAGCGCCAGCAGTCGACGAGCCTGAGCCGCATGCTTGCTTTGACGAGCAAGACGCCGAAGACCTTCAGCGTCAAAATCTGCCCGCAGTGGAATTCCTGTTCGCATCCGACCCCTCCAGTTTGCACCAGAGATTCAGATTCATCGCTCTTTGGAAAGGCCAAAGAGTCAGCATCAGAGAGACACCGTATAAAGGCTGGTATGCTTTTATCACTCGATCGGATGGTTCGATTTTAATTACAAAAAGAGGATCGATAGGAGGCGAAAACTTTTCGTCTCATTTGTCTTTAAGTAAAGGAGCGGATGTCCGATATGCGGGTCAAGTTCGATTCTCGAATAAAGGAGAACTCATTGAATGGAACAATGGTTCGGGTCATTTTAAGCCTCTTGCCGAAGATACGCCGCATGCTGGGCTTCCGACTAATTTATTCAAGGATATTTTTGAGAAATGAATGCGGATGATGTGAAATTTCTAAGGTCAGCGCGTAAACTGCCTGATCAAGAACGTTATGAATTATTTATAAATCTTTTTCCAGCTGCCGACAGCATGATGGCGGCCAGAGCGGTAAAGCTATTTTCACGATGCTCGTGGAAGAACAAATATAAAAATAAGCTGCTGAGGCACTACGGTCCTTCGTTCCATGGACTGCATTAGTTTTATAGTAAAAATATTCTACAAATTCATGAAGATAGAATCTTTATCGAAGATAATATGGGAGATATATGGCGGCGATCCGAAAGATAGGGATTTCGCTAAGTATTGGATGGGCTTTATATATCGAAAATATCCTAAAGATCATCCCGTAGTAAAGTTCTGGGAAGATAATCCTAATTAAATTAAAGGCTATGTAATCCTCCCTATGGGGATACCAACAATCACAAATAAGGGCCTGTAGGGTGGGCTTGCCGGAGTTGGTCACTGGTTGGCCAGCGGGGTCAATTGACGGCGCAGGCAGCCGGTCCTGCTGTTGCAGGTAATCTTGACGTATCGCGGCTTGGCTGGACCATTCCGTCCTCTTCAGGTCCGCGTTCTGCACGCGCCAAGCCTGGACAGATCCGCCGTCTTTACGAATATGACAATGCTTTTGCGCCCATCAGCATTGACGACAGCACCTGGGGCAAGCGGCAGTTCACCTATGACGATAACGGTCAGCTGACGGATGCCGATGCTGCCTTTGGCTCTGAGCGCTTTCAGTATGATGAAGCGCGCAATATCGCGGGTGCTTCCTCGTCGATCTCGTCCGATCCAGTCCCGACGCCTTATGGCCGCGACTTTGACGAGACTTTCGGTTCTGTCATTCCTGCACCGAAGCCGATCGGCTGGCAGACAACGCCCGGCGGTGTTGTTCAGATCGCCCGCGGCCCGAAGGGCGAACGCATCCAGCTGAAGCACGACGACTGCGGGCGGCTGATCGAGCGGAGAGTCGAGCGCGACGGCTTTCGCCCGCAACGCTGGCGCTATAGCTGGGACGTGCATGACCGGCTTGTCGGTGTCACGACGCTGGAAGGCGAGGAATGGCTGTTCCGCTACGATCCTTTCGGACGGCGTGTGTCGAAGGTCCGCCGCTTTGCCGAGCAGGAGCGCCATGCTGCCGCACTGCGTTGGCCGAGCCTTGTGGGCGGCGATGGTGTGCCGCTCGCCACGCGTCCGGCGCATGAGAGTGCCACGCCCACCGATGCCGTCCCTACCGTCGGCACGGCTTATCTCTGGGATGGCGATCATATGGCGGCGGAAGCGCCGCTCCATCTCGATGGTCATGTGGCTTGGGATGAAGCGACACACTGGCATTTCGAAGAGAACAGTCATCGACTGCTCGCCAAGCAATTACCCTCCGATGAGATGCTGGCAGTGGTTTGCGATCATCTCGGCACGCCGAAGGAGATGTTCGACGATAAAGGCGATCTCGTCTGGGCCGCCGACCATCAAGTATGGGGTGCCATCCGCACCACCCGCACTTTTGGCAAACTTGCCGTTGTGGCCAAGCATGGGCGAGAACCGGATGAACTTGCCTGCCCTTGGCGGTTTCCGGGCCAGTATGAGGAAACTGAGACAGGACTCTACTACAACCGCCATCGACATTATGACCCGCTGACGGGGCAATATGCCAGCCCTGATCCGATCGGATTAGCGGGTGGGGACAGGCCACAGGGATATGTCTCGATACCTTCTCTATGGTCGGATCCACTTGGTCTCGCGGCGGCCGGTCCGGTTAACTTCATGGGGGATGCCGATCAATTTTTTCGCAATGCGTCGCGTCGGCCTGCATCAAACGTTGATCCGAATGGAGGATTCGATGTTGTCGCCCACGGAGATCCTAATCTAATCGAAATAATGACACCGCGAGGCCCAATAGCCGTGGATCATCGCACCGCTGCCGTTATGATCAAGAACTCTCCAGGGTACAACCCGGGGACGTCCGTCCGCCTGCTATCGTGCTCAACTGGCGCTTGTAGCACTGGTTTTGGTCAAAACCTCGCAAATAAGCTTGGAGTCCCAGTAACGGCTCCGACAGATCTTCTATGGGCATATCCCGATGGTAGAATGCTGGTTGCTCCGGCTCTGCCAAGTGGACAGCCTGACCTTTCTCGACTAGGCAGCTTTAAAACTTTTATACCCGGGGGAAACAAATGACTGCTCCTTATGGTGATTGCCCTCAATGTCATCACATGCTCGAGAAGTTCGAAAACGGAACCGCGACAGGTGTTCGTTGTCAGTTTTGTGGTTGGAGTGTAGTGACGACAAACCAACGATCTTTCACCTTAGATCCTCAAGTTTATACTGTGTCCTTGACGGATGCTGTAGACGATGCTGCACATGTCCGAGCAGTGTCGAAAATAAAAGGAATAAATTTCCCTCAGGCGAAAAATTATATTCGAAGCAGTGATCTTTCGGAGTTTTTGGTAGGCAGGGCAATCCACATACACAAGTACATCGAGTATTTGCAAAAGGCCGGCGTAAATTTCCGGGTATCTCCTGAGTACCCGCATTTTGCGAATGCACCCAAAAAGCATCCTGTTTATACGAACTTGCGTTAGCTGGAGCCGTCGTATTGCTGTCCGGTATCCCTTTTCTAATAAGAGCCTTCAAAGTAGAATTTTTTCGGGCTTTATGAACGAGGAGTGTTGGTTTCCGTGCGGAACTGAGCCGGTGGGGGTGCGGATAAAAAGTTGGACTGTTTTAAATGCTCAGGCCGAGGCTCTTACGATATTCGGCAGGGCTGAGTGATCCCAGTGATATTTTGATGCGCGTTTCATTGTACCATCGGATATAGGCGTCCACCTCTGCCACGAACTGCTCGATCGTGATGACCTTCCAGTCTCGTGGATAGAAGAGCTCGGTTTTCAACCGACCGAAGAACCCTTCGCAAGCGGCGTTGTCTTGCGAGCAACCCTTTCGAGACATCGAGCGAACCAGTCTCGCTTCGCTGATACGGGTTAACCAGCCGGGCCATCGATAATGGGCTCCGCGATCAGAATGGATGATTGGCCGTTCCTCGCCGTTGGCGACGGTTCCGATGGCTGCATCCAGCATGGTGTTGACGAGACCTGCATCCGGTTGGGTTCCGATGGACCAGCTGATGACCATGCCGTCAAAGCAGTCGATGATGGGCGAAAGGTACACCTTGCCTGCTGGGATCTGGAACTCGGTGATGTCTGTCAGCCACTTCACGTTCGGCGCTTCTGCATGGAAGTCGCGATTGATCAGGTTCTCGGGCGCTGGACTGATCTCTCCCAGATAGGATCCAAACCGCCGCCGACGCGGCGTGGCAACGACCAGCTGCTCCTGCTTCATCAATCGCTGGACAACCTTTTCGGCCCCTGAACATTAAAGGGACATAGATATACGGTAGGCGGATCATGGGATGAACGGGATTGCGCGGAACCCGTTTTTATCGAACTCCGGTTTTTCTTCCCACAGGTAATCGCCGGTCAGGTTCACATGCTCCCATGTGAGCGGCGACAGGCTGGAGAGGAGATGGTCCGGGATGGCCTGTCCCGCATTGCGCAAAGCATCGACGACGCGACCGGTGTAGATTGTGTTCCAATGTATGATGGCGGTGACAACCAGGTTGAGCGCGGATGCCCGGATCGAAAGATTTTCCTGACTACGATCGCGGAAACGGCCGAGACGATGAAGATTCACGGCCCGCACGAGGCTGTTCCGGCTTTCGCCTTTGTTCAATTCGGCCGTCGTGGTCTTGCGTAGTTGCTCATCGTTGATCCAGTCGAGAGTGAAGAGGGTTCGCTCGATCCGGCCCATCTGGCGCAACGCCTGGGCCAGACCGCTCTGCCTCGTTGTCGCCGAAAGCCGCTTCAGCATGAGTGAGGCGCTGACTGTGCGGGTGCGCAGCGAGGTCATCAGACGCAAGATATCGTCCCAATGCGCCCGGATCAGATCGGCGTCGATCCGGTCACCCATGACGTTCTGAAGAATTCCGTATTGCTTGGCCGGTCCGAAGCCATAGAGGCATCGCCCGTTGAGATCGGGGATGCGCGGCACAAACGCGAAGCCGAGGGCATGGCAGAAGGCGAACACAAGATCGCTGACGCCGCCGCCATCGACATGGTGACGGGCAATATTAAGACCAGCGTCGGTTTCCAGCAGAGCGTCGAGCACATGAACGGCTTCACTCGCAGTCGCGGCGATGATTTTGGTGTGGAAGGGCGCGTATCGACCAGAGATCGCGGTGTAAAGCTTGATGATGGGATTGTTTCCATACCTACCATTGACGCCGCCTGCCACCTCGCCACCATCGCCAAGATGGATATGTTGTCCGTCCGACGAGGAAACAGCGTGCGATCCGAACACAGTTGAGAACGGCGTGGAGTGTTGGGCCTCAACCAGTCTGGCGAGTGCCAGCGCAAAGGTCTCCTCGCGGAAATGCCAGATTGCCATTTGTTGTAATTGACGGCGTGTGATGCCAGGGCAAGCATGCGCCATCTTCGAGAAGCCGAGATTTGTGGCTTCGGCGATCAGCGCTGCATAGAACACCCGCAGATCGGATGGTGGCCGACCTGTTTGAAGATGCTCGAACAGCGAGCTGAAGCCGATCATCCGGTCGATATCGGCCACAAGGTCCGTCAACCGGATCGGCGGCATGGTGGCTGCAACGCGTCTCGCAAATGCTATTGCGGCTTCAGTTTCCGTGGTCTTCACTGCTGGAATCCGCAATCCCTTCGCGCCGATGCGGGTATCGCCCCGGCCGGTTTCCAGGCGACGTGCCGCCTCACGCAGCTTTTGATCCAGTGCTTCGGCTTTCTGGGCGAGATAGGTCTCGACGTCGGTCGGAATCGCGACCGGGATGCGGGCCTCTGCTTTGATGACAGCAAACGTCTGTTGTGAGATCATGTGCTCGTCAAGTGCGCGGTAGGCGCGGGACCCCCTGATCCATATATCTCCGGCGGCAATCCTGTTCTTCAGTTCGACGATGAGAAACAGTTCCAGCATCTTCCGGTCGATCGCGCCGTCACCGCCAACGATTTCCTTGCGCCATCGCGCATTCGCCAGCAGCAGCGCCTTGTGGAACCAGGGCTGCTCTGCCGATCTGGAGCCATTCCTCCAGGCAGTTTCCATCTGCGCGATAGCCTCGATGAAATAGGTGTTTCGGCGGTTTCCTTCGAAGGTGAATGATGCCAGAAATGGAGCGGTGAACCGCCGGACACGGACATATTGAACCGACAGGTAGGTGATCAGATCATCCTCGCTCCGAGGCCTTTTGACCGCCTTCGCCGAGGCTGTTGCCTGAATGAGCGCTTCCCAGCTCGTGACAGTGGTCACCGCTTCATCAAGGGAAAGCCCGGATTCGCGTTGAGCGGTTATTGCTTCGCCGAAATTTGCGAAGAAATCGAGCGCGGATGTCGCTGACGATGCGCTTTCGAGGAGTTGCTTGTCACGGGCTGACTCTGCCTGCCGAAAACTCTTGCCGATCAACGTCTCAAACATGCCGATCGCCGCGTCGGTGAGTGCGACTTCCATTTCCAGAAGAAACGCCGCTAATGTCGTGTGACGGCGGCCTGCGCGCATCTGTTCAAAGTTCTGGGCAGTTAGACGACGACCTTCCTGTGCCATCCGGCGAACACGGTGAGCCGGGATCGCCTGAAGCACAGCATTGGAAATATCGACATGCCGCACGGCCTCCAGCCGATCGATCAACCCCCGCATGGCCGTTGCCCCTGCTTTGCCGGGAGGCTCCCGCAACCAAGATATGCCGCTCTGTTTTGCGCGTCGTCCCGCAATGAGCAATGCTTCCAGGCGCACGACGAGATCGGGCGTCAATCTTGCAGCAACATCGGCATACAGAGCCTCTTCGGCTTCGGTGCACGCTTGCCCCGCCAGCCGCTCGAGCACGGTAATGCCAGGAATAACGATGCGTCGCCGCCGCATCTCATCAGCCAGGGTTGCGACGACAAATTTATCTTTCGTCGAAGCGATCGCAATGCCGCGTGCAAAAGCAAGCAGATCGGTGCGCAAAGGATGAGACAACTCGGTGAAGCCATAGTGCTGGCGAAGGATGGCAAGCTGCTCGTAGCGAGTTGGTGCTCTCCGCGCAAAAGTGGCAAGCGCCTCCGGTTCGATCCCGAGTTGTTCGGCCAAAAACGACAGCGCCACCGCAGGGATGACTTCCCCGCGCTGAATCAGGCGACCCGGATAACGAAGCGCGCAGAGCTGAAGCGCCAATCCCAATCGGGTATCATCATGGCGCCGCGTTTCGATAAGACGGCGATCGTCGTCATTGAGGCTCCAATGCCGGATCAGGGTGTCGTCATCGGTGGGCAGCGCAAGGAAGTTCTGCCGTTCAGCATCCGTTAAAATCATACGGCGGGGCATCGGTACTCCGTTTGTCACAAAAAGATCGGAGATAGCCGTTCACGGAGCTTACATTGCAAGACGGGTTATGTGACAATCTACAGGCTTTGGCGGGGCCAAATGAAGAATGTCACACAGACGGACGTATAAATGACAGCCTTGATCGGATACGCACGGGTGTCGAAGGCCGACGGCAGCCAGGTGCATGACCTTCAGCGAGACGCGCTGATTGTTGCTGGCGTTGAAGCCGACAACGTTTATGAGGACTCCGCATCAGGAAAGCGAGATGACCGCCCCGGTCTTGCCGCCTGCTTGAAGGCGCTACGCAAGGGGGACACCCTTGTCGTCTGGAAACTCGATCGTCTGGGCCGCGATCTTCGTCATCTCGTCAATCTCGTTGATGACCTGACCAAGCGGAACATAGGCCTGAAGGTGCTGGCTGGCGAAGGCGCGTCGATCGACACTTCAACCGCGAACGGTCGATTGGTGTTCGGCATATTCGCCGCACTCGCCGAATTTGAGCGGGCGCTGATCGTCGAGCGAACCAAGGCGGGATTGGAAGCTGCTCGTGCGCGCGGCCGGAACGGCGGCGCGCCTTTTAAGATGACACCTGCGAAACTCCGCCTTGCCCAGGCTGCGATGGGAAAGCCAGAGACGAAAGTGGCAGACCTTTGCGCCGAACTCGGCATCACACGACAGACACTCTACCGATTCGTCGATCCTAAGGGAGACTTGCGAGCCGATGGCGTGAAACTGCTCGATCGCCGAAAGCGGCCAATGACATAGACGATGAAATGCTAATCCTCTGAAATCAACCATTGAAGGGACTCTTATGGCTTTCTGGATAGCGAATGTGGCTGGGCTGATGATCGCCTATCTCCTGGGTTCCATCCCAACGGGCTATCTGGTGGGGAAACTCAAGGGTATCGATATCCGAGAACACTGTTCAAAATCCACGGGAGCAACTAACGTGTTGCGGACGCTGGGCAAATTGCCTGCGGCTGTGGTCCTTCTGGTGGATATTTTGAAAGGGGCTGGCGCGGTTGCCTTCGTTCGCTGGGTTTGCCCTTGGTGGATCACACTGTTGTCGAGCACTTCTCCGTCCATGCCGGAACTGCAAGCCTGGCAGCCCTGGGTCATTTGTTTAGCCGGTCTCGCCGCATTACTGGGTCACGCCCGTTCAATCTGGCTGAATTTTACCGGCGGAAAATCCGCCGCCACTGGGCTGGGCGTCTTATTGGCACTGTCGTGGCAAGTTGGCATAGGCGTGGCGATGGTGTTCTGCGGCGGAATAGCCATTTTTAGAATTGTTTGCCTAAGCTCGATGCTCGCGGCTCTGGTCGCGATCGCCTTTATCTTCGTTCTCCCGCAACCGCTGCCCTATCGCTTGCTGGTAATCGCGGGGGCGATTTATGTGATAGCTCGTCACCGCGCCAACATTCAGCGCCTATTGTCTGGGACTGAGCCGCGTCTGGGAGCAAAGTAGTAAAAAAATGACGACGTTGCGCCTTCATACCCGATATCAAAACTCTGCAGGTCAGCGTGTTCGGATCGTGCTCAATCTCAAGGGCTTGCGATATGAATACGTGGCCATACCCTCCCTGTCTTCACCAGACTATCGCAAAATCAATGCGCAAGGGCTGATGCCCGCATTGGAAATTGACGGACGCGTTGTCACCCAGTCGATGGCAATCATGGAGTTGCTCGAAGAACTCTTTCCAGAACCTGGCATTTTGCCTGCTGATCCTTTGCTAAGGGCTGAATCGAGAGCGTTTGCGAATGTCATCACATCTGATCTCCACCCGATCAATAACAACCGCATACGGCGGTATCTAGGCGACGTTCTCAAGGCGGACGAAGCAGAGATACGAGCTTGGTATCGTCATTGGCTCAGTGAGGCCCTGACCAGCTTGGAACTCCAACTCACGCGGCAGACGACGCGATTCCAATTCTGTTTTGCAGATCGTCCGGGATTGGCCGACGCCTGTCTGATCCCACAGATAGATAATGCGCGCAGGTTTGAGTGCGATTTGTCAAAGTATCCTCGCCTGCTTGCCGTCGATGATGAATGCCGAAAACTCGAAGCGTTCATTCAAGCGGCACCCCAAGCGCAACCTGATTATCCAGTATCGTGAGGACGACGACCGCCTGTAGCGCCGTGCTTTTCTTCCGCTCAACAAGGAGCTTCTATGCGAATTCGAATTATCGATGACGCGGATATTCGGAAACTGCTGGAACTTTATCGTCACCTTGATCCCGATGATAAGGAAACGACAACCGAAGACGCCCGCAAAAACTGGGAGTCGCTTAAACGGTATCCCGGGAGCGAAATTATTGTCGGCTGCTTGGACAACGAACTTGTTACGACCTGCACGCTGGTCGTTATACCGAACCTGACGCGCGGTGGCGCTTCATATGCCTTGATTGAAAATGTCGTCACCCATACCGCCTATCGCAAAAGGGGCTATGGAAAGGCTGTTCTCCAGGAGGCCGTAGAGGCAGCCTGGCGCGCAGGCTGCTATAAAGTGATGTTGCTTACAGGCTCAAAACGATGCGCCGTCCACAAATTCTATCAGGAAGCGGGCTTTGAACAGAACAAAACCGGGTTCCAGATCCGACGAATTCCGCCGCGTTCTTCTTTAACCTAAGGAGCCAATTCTCTTCCACCGTATATCTGTGCCCCTTTAATGTTCGGGGGCGATTCGTGGCCGTGCGAGATCTGCAAATCGAACCGGCCAGCTTTCGCCATTTGGCCCGTCGACGAACACGCAGGAAATATCCCGCGGATCGTAACGGACGCGCATCTTGTCCGGCGCACCGGTCCACGGGCTCAGGACATCATCCCAATATTTGAGGCCGAACAGGTGCAGTCCGTCGCGACGTATGACGCGTTCCTCGAACGGCAGGAAATCCAGAACGAAACGGCGTTCGTTATAGGGAAGCCGCAGTGGCTCCCGACGAGAGAGGACGGCATCTTCCCAGGCCAGCCGAGGCGGAATCTTTAGCGCACGGTGAATATCGGCGTGATAGCGGCCAACGATCTCAAGGGTGAGCCACCGCTCCAGCTCGTCAAAAGTCATGACTGCATGCTTTTGCGGATCGTAGTCGCCAAGGGAGCCAATATCGCTCGATGTTGAACCGGGCAGAAAGTGAACGGCGCCCATCATAGTGCCGATAAGCCGCTCGATGTGACCACCGTAATGTGGACGAGCAACAGGTCGATGGATAAGATTTATGCCGTGCTCGGCCGCACCCCAGGCGAGCGCCTTTCCCCGAAACTCCCGAGCGTTGTCCAGATGAATGGCGGTGGGCAAACCATAGACGGGCCAGGCGCCGGCTACGCTCCGCTCCGCGAGCCATGATGCCTTCGGCAACACCATGTGCCGGATCGCCAAGGCGACGGATGTTGACGATGGGTGCTCAAGGCTCAGGTAAAAGCCGGCCACCATGCGGCTGGCGACATCAATCGCCAACGTCAGCCAGGGACGCTGCAATGGCTGGCGGTTTACAGCGTCAACGATGAAAAGATCGACCAACGTGTGATCGATCTGCACGACTTCCAGCACGTGCCTGACTGAATACTCGTCGGTGACGGGTTTGTATTGCTGACGGGCGACGGTAGCACCATCTCGGGCTTTGGCCAGCGTTCTCTGGTCGGAGCGATCAATGCGAACCTTCACGGCCTTCCAGGACGGTGCAGCCAGGTTTCGCTGACGGCAGATGACCCGGACATGATCATGAACGGCGGTGATCGTCGGCCGCTCGCGGCGCCAATAGATCTCATGGATGGCGCAGGTGACGGCATCTTCTTGTTCCGATGACAGGAGCCGCCTCCCCTTCTCTGGGCCAGGCGTTTCATCAAGCAATGAGCTGGTCACCGGTTTTCGACGGAACTGCGCGAGCAGCTGATAAAACCGTGCCGGCTTGAGGCCCAACTGCCTGCACGCGGCGAATCTTTCCTGGCCGGTCAGCTTCTTGACGAAAGCGATGGGCCGAATCACGGCTTCGCGATCCACGGCCTTTTGCCAAGCAGTCCCGCTGATGAGCATCCTATTAGCTGTCTGCACCATCGAGACCTCCCGGCCGAGCTATCGGCTTGGCCACGATCAATTGCTGCAGATCGCAGGATGCTCCCGAAGAATGACAGTTGGAAGACGCCAAGTCTCCAAGGCCATTCTACCGAGGATGGCCGCTCTTGGTCAAACCGGTCATTGCCTACCGAATGCGATGGCGCAGCTTTGCGCCTTCATAGCAGCCGCACAGGCATTCGTTGGTTGTCACTGAAAGCGGTCGTCATTCTAAGCAGAGTCTCCTCGCTTTTGCGCAAGGAGCAAACACTGCAGCGTCTAAATAGTGCGCTCCGGCGGTTACGTCAGGTCGTGGAGGTCCTTTCCCAAGGCCAGCCCGAATTGCCACTCACTAAATCGTACCTCCAAGCCTGCACGTTCGGGAGTGCAGCACACTGGGCCAACGAGATAATGATCCGCTTTTGGAAATGGGCAGAGGCGAACCAGTGGCCATGTCTTTCCATCGTCTGAAGCTTGTATTCTCAGGACGCCACTCTGGACGGTCACTCTTATCCAAAAATCTGACGGGTCGCCGTTATAACGCCCCGTTGCCCAGTCGGAGGTTCCATCCGTAAGCACACTGCCGAGCAAGCCATATCCGTCCGAGAATTCGATCCCGGTTTTGACCCACCGTCTGTCGTCGAGCCTGACCATGAGTCCAGCCTGGTCGTAGAGATGTTCAAAATTTGCCTGGACCCGAATCTGGGCCGTGAAATCACATTCGGCCTGGAATGCGTAGAAATGGCCGCTGTCGCGCACAAAGCCATAGTGTGTCTGTCGCCAAAAGTCCGTGTTGGCGTCAGTCGTCACGGAAAGTTCGATATCCGAAGCATTTGCTTTTGTGGGCTCATTGAGCCACCGCCCATTTTTAAGACTGTACAACCGCGTCTCCCAAGACAACGAGAGGATTTCTCATCTGCATCTCTCGTAAAACAGTAATTTATAGAAAAAGTAATTGCCGCCAACAGGCGAGGTTTGACTGGCGTCTCGGTTCACCGCGCGTTTCTGCGCCTCGTGATGCGATACACACTGGCAGGCGGCAGGTTGGCATAGGTGGTGCTGATACGGACAGCTTTGAGCCCAAGCATTTCCAAGAGACGGCGTGGAACGGGGCAGCGTGGTCCGTAAGTGAACTGATAGAAGACACCGTCCGGGCGCATTTGCCGGAACGATCCGCGCAGGACCGCTGCAACCTGCCGCAGTGACATCGAAAGCAGCGGCAGCCCACTGATCACGGCGCCAGCGTTTAATCGATCGATGTGGCGCAAGGAGGCTGCATCCCTCGCTAGAAGTTTCGCCGCAGGAAATTGTTGGCTAAGACCGGGAAGGAACTCGCTACCTTTCTCCACCAGGACGAGGTCCGTTTCGGCCACGCCGCGCGCCAGAAGCGCGCGGGTAAAGACACCCGTCCCAGGACCAAGTTCAAGTACAGGCCCGGTGGCGCTGGATATTTCCTGGGTGATTGCAAGGGCAAGCCGATGACTGGATGGCACGATAGATGCCACCCGAAGCGGGTTTGCAAGCCAAGCGCGAAAGAAGTCCCAACGTTCAGACCCTTCGCAACGACCTTGGCCTCGTTCCGGCCCCCGCGGGCCGATCTCAAACGGATCTGTGATCACATTGGCGTTCATATTCGCATCCTATCTGAGCGGGCGTACCTCGAGATCAAGATTGATCTCAGCCTTGCTCGGCGGCCTGAGCTGCTGCCATCCGGCGGGTAGCCTCCTCTCCCAGCTTCGCAACAGCGTCCGCCGGCCGAAGCATAACCACCAGATCGACCATCTTTCCTGCCTCGTTGAAACGGACAATGTCGATACCAAAGATAGGACTATCGCCAACGCGGGCGCTGAACTCCAACACGTGGCCATTCTCGCCGTGAAAGCGGCGATGGTACTGGAAATCCTCGAAAATACTGAAGACCAGTTGCAGGATCCCGACGAGCGCTTGCTTCCCACGGTACGGCTCAAGCTGCGCCGGGTTGTGATAGGTGACTTCATCCGTCAACAGGTCGGGAAGCTTGCCCCAATCGCGTTGCGTGATGATGCGATGCCATTCGTTGAGAGCCTCAACGTCGGTTGCGTTTGGAAAGCGTGCGTTTGTCTCGGAGATTGTCGTCATCATGAACGTTCCTCTTGCGGTATTGGATACCTGCTTGGATGGACAAAAGCCGGGGCGGGATGGGCATGGGGTCTAGGGCCCGACCGGGCCTCCCGTCGCCGGTTATGTGCCGGCAACAACGACTAGCTTGCGGTTGACGAACTCCTTGATGCCGACGTCTCCGAGCTCGCGGCCATAGCCCGACCTCTTGATACCTCCAAACGGCAGTTCTGGTCGTGATGTGGTGGGCGTATTGATGAAGACCATGCCGGTTTCGATGCGGGAGGCGAGCGCACGAGCGCGTGGGATATTCGAGGAGTAAATCGTGCCACCCAGCCCAAACTTTGAGTCGTTGGCGAGGGTGACGATCGCGTCGTCATCTTCAGCGATGAACAATTGAGCCACCGGCCCGAAGAACTCCTGGTAGAATGCTGGGTTGTCGGGTGTGACACCGGCAAGGACAGTCGGCTCATAGAAGAAACCGGTGCGCTCTGCCGGCTTGCCGCCCGTCAGAACCTTGGCGCCATGGGCGATTGCCTCTTCGACCTGGCGGCTCAGACCGTCCAGGCCATCGCGGGAAGCGAGCGGTCCGAGCAAGGTGTTCGGGTCTTTCGGGTCTCCCATCGGCGCGTTTTGCATGGCCCCGACGAAGGCTTGCGTGAAGGCATCCGCAACGCCGTGGTGGACGATAAAGCGCTTGGCCCCAGTGCAGATCTGCCCAGCATTGCCAAGACGGCCGAATATGCCGCCTTCGACAGCCTTTGCGAGGTCGGCATCGTCAAGCACCACGAACACGTCGCTTCCGCCAAGCTCAAGCGTCGATTTCTTGAGCATCTCGCCAGCCCGCGCTCCGACCTTGCTGCCTGCACCTTCCGAGCCGGTGAGTGCGACACCCTGGATGCGGTCGTCGCCAATCAATTCCGCCACCTTGGCCGAGGAGATATAGAGGTTGGTGACTGCGCCGTCCGGTGCGCCCGCCTGGCGGACGAGATCTTCAAATAGTGCGGCACATTGAGGAACAATGCTCGCATGCTTGTAGATAACCGGATTACCAACAGCGATGGCAGGCGCAACGACCCGGATCAACTGGTAAATCGGAAAATTCCACGGCTCAATAGCGAGAATGATCCCGACGGGGTGATACTCAACCCAACCCTCGCCGACATCGCTTGCGACGGGCTGGGGCTCCAGGATCCCTTCTGTCTTCTCAGCGTAGTAGCGCGCAATACTGGAACACAGATCTGCTTCCATCTGTCCCTGGAACAGAGGCTTGCCCATTTCCTCCGCCATTGTCGCGGCCAGCAGATCGCGATTTTGCGCAATCACATCAGCCAGGCGTGCAAGTGTAGCCAGCCTCGGTGCGCGCGCACCCTTCGACCAGGTGGAATGAAACAGCGCGTCGGCCTTTGCGAGCGCGGCTTCGACTTGTGTATCGCTATGCTCTGGAAATTCCCGGACGACCTGCTCTGTGTACGGATTGGTGGTTCTGTAGGCCATGGTACTTCCCCTTGATAAGGTGGGATGACAAAAGTCGGTCGCGGCGCAAATACGCTCCGCGACCGGCGCTGTTATTTGCGATAGCGCTCCGCAGGCTGTGCATTGCTGAAGCCATGGGCCAGCACCATGCGTGCCTGCTCGAAAGCCTCCCAGTCACCGTGATGTGGAACGGGCGGAATGGTCACCAGTTCTCTGCGGTCAAAACCGATAAGAGCGGCATCGACGAGATCATCGACCTCCATCACGTCAGGTACCTTGCTGATGTCGCCGCCCATCCGATCATAGATTTCCGTGCGGGTGGCGGCCGGCAGAACGGCCTGTACATAGACGCCTCTGGCGCCGACCTCCGCATGCAGGCTCTGGGTCATGGTCAGCACATAGGATTTGGTTGCCGCATAGATGCCAGGCGAGTACTCCGGCAAAAGTGCGAGAACGGAGGCGACGTTGATGATTGATCCGTGGCCGCGCTCTATCATTCCCGGCAGGACGGCTGCCGTGAGCAGGGTTGGCACCAAGGAATTGAGGCGCAGCAGGTGTTCCAGCGCTTGCGGATCGGCATGAGCGAGGCCGCCAGCCAAACCTGCGCCAGCATTGTTGATGAGAAGGTCGATGGGTGGCTCGGCGCGAAGGCGTTGGCCGACGGTCTGCATCTGGTTTGCATCCGTTAGGTCGGCCGTGATCACCTCGATCTTAACGCCATGCGTCTCGCGGAGGTCATCTGCCAGACTGTTCAGCCGGTCCGTAGCGCGGGCCACAAGAACGAGATCATAGCCGCGCGCCGCCAAACGGCGCGCGTAGACATTGCCGATGCCGCTGGAGGCGCCGGTGATGAGGGCGGTGGTCATTTAAGTATCCTGTTGTTTCTGGCGGTGTTTACCGCCTCAATCTCAAGTTTTGAGGTTAAAGCGCGTTGTGCCTCGCGCTCAGTCCCGTGCTTTCAGATGCAGCATAGGATGATGCTCATAGTGGCCGGCGCCATTGGCTACGATCGGGTCACGCGAGGTGAAGGTTTCGATCTGCTGATCATCGGCAATTCTGTAAAGCGAGACGCCATAGCCGCCTGCCGGATCCATGACCGGCCCGTGGGCGACGATCACGCCCTGCTCCAGCAGGTTGTCCAGGAAAGCGCCATGCCCGGCCATCCAGTTCCTCTCGTCGGCACTCATCGTCTCCAGGAAGTCAGGCCGCGGCGGAATGTATTTGCAGAGGTAGAATTTCATGTCTTTAGCTCCGTTTGCTTGTGGATGAGGCGAATGTTTAGGCCGCCTTTGACACGCTCTTCAGGATCGAGCCTTCGAACATTTTCGGCGCGTAGCTCTGCAGAAACAGGAACATGCCAACCATCTTCCCGACGGGGTTGCTGAACTTTGGCTCCTTGGCGTTGACCAGATCCGAAATCTTCGCCACGACGGCATCAGGCGCTTCGGCATCATCGATGCCTTTCTGCGTCGCCGCGTTCGCCTTCCTGCGATAGGTGTCGTAGTCGGCAATCGAACCAGAGCTTGCCGTAACCGCATTGCTGCCGAGGTTGGTCTTGAACCAGACCGGCTCAACCATGCTGACCTTGATGTTGAATGGGTTCAGCTCGAAGCGGAGCGACTTGAAATAGCCTTCGACAGCGTGCTTGGACGCCGAGTAGAAGGAAAGGTTGGGCGGCCCGATCAGGGCTACAATCGAACTAACGGTGATGAGCTTGCCCGACCGCTGCTTGCGGAAATAAGGCAGGATCGCGTTGGTTACCTTGACCGTTCCCCAGAAATTGGTTTCGAATTGCTGGCGCGCCACATCAAGGGGTGTCTCTTCGGCAAGCCCCGTCACCATGTAGCCCGCGTTGTTGACGAGTACGTCGAGCTTCCTGATGTGCTGGAACAACTCGCTCGGAAACGCCTCAATGGAGGCATCGTCGTCGATATCCAGCCGCAGAAGCTTGAAGGGCACCTTGCCCGCATATTTTTGCGGATCGCGGCTCGTGCCAATGACGGTGTGACCCTCGGCGTGCAGTTTGTTGGCGAGCATCAGGCCGAAGCCCGAGGATGCTCCAGTGATCAGAACGGTTTGCTTCATGGCATTGCTCCTGCCGCATGGCGGCGGTTGATGTGACGTCTGGAGCAAAATATGCCGACGAACCTCCGCCACTTCACTAGCAGAACGTGCCAAAGAAAATTCCGAACGTGCCAAACTTCGGCATCAAGAATCTTGCACGAGCAGGACATGAGAGTCGTCAGGCAAAGCAGATTGGCGTCATCCGCGATTGTCGTGGCGCGATCTGCCAGATAGAATTCGCGCATGAGAAGAGTAGATCCAATCGCTGCGAGCCGATCGATTTCCACGCTGGACTATGCCGTCTGGCCGGGCTGGCGCCTGCTCATGCAGGACGCCGGGCTTGCTGCGCCCCCGATCCTTCGACGTGCGGAACTCCCCGGCGATCTCTTTGCGCGTGATCAGGTTCGCCTCAACTCTCTGGACTTCTTCAAACTCTGGTCTGCCATAGAGGAGGAGGCCAGATCACTGGACGCCACGTTGCCTTCCCCCCTGCGGATCGCGAAGGTCATGTCCAGCGACTGGTTTGATCCAGAGCTTTTTGCTGCCCTATGCAGCGCCAATCTCGGCAGTGCCCTTGAGCGCATGGCGAAATACATGCGTCTGATCGCCCCGATGGTCGTCAAGGTTGAGCGTGCGCCGATGCGGGCAACGGTGACGATCGACTTTCTGGATCAGACCAAGACGCCGCCGGCGGTGTTTCTGGCATTCAAGCTCGTGTTCTTCGTGCAACTCGGTCGGCTTGCCACACGCACCGCTATCAAGCCGCTCAAAGTCGCCTGGCCTGGGTCGACGGATATTCTGAGAGCGGATGCGGCGTTGTACGCCGAGTTCTTCGGCATCTCCGTCGTGGAGGCACCATTAGCGACGCTGGTCTTTGACGCTGAGGATTTCGACAGGCCGTTCCTGACGGAGAACCACAAGATCTGGCTGTTTTTCGAGCCGGCCTTGCGGCAACGGCTGGCTGATCTTGACCGAACCGCAAGCATGGTGGAGCGCGTCAGGAGTGCCTTGCTCGAAGCCCTGCCCGCGGGAGAGGTGTCGATGAACGCCGTTGGAAAGAAGCTCGGCGTCGGTACACGGACCCTGCAGCGACGGCTGCAGGAAGAGGGATCCTCATTCCAGCTTACCCTCGATGCTGTCCGCTCTGCGCTTGCCGATCACTATCTGCGTAAAACAATGATGTCGAGTGCTGAGATCGCTCTGTTGCTGGGCTTTGAAGATGCCAATTCGTTTGTCCGCGCTTTTCGTGGATGGACTGGCAGCACCCCCCAGTCGGTTCGGCGGCAAGATGAGGCAAGTAAGTAATTCAGCGTTTCTGGTTACCCGCAGGGTTTGTCCCGAGAGGCGCCAATCAAATGCTTTGAATCCCGATCAAGTGCGGCTGCCAACCGCGTTTATCAGCTTGGGGCATCGTTGGTGGCTGCTTTGGTAGATTCTTCGCGAATCGCCGTCTGTCTGGTTCCGCCTCAGATCGGACAATTCAATACCAAAGCGAAGTCCACCGCTAATTCCGGTCAATCCGAAAGATTCCACTGATCCTAGCAGGTAGTAAACTGTATTAATCCAAGGGAATTGATTCCGGTTAATCAAGCTGCTCGACACAGGAAAAGTGGCCTTCGCCACGGCTCTTCAAAGCCTGCGGTTGGACTGATCAGGAGCCACAATGCCGCCATTGCAAAAATCCGCCGTCGAACGACGATCGGAAGAACTAGACACCATTGCGTCCGTCCTGCCGTTGGAGCGGCGCGACGAACTCGCTGAACTGCTCACGGACCAGGACGTCGAAACGCTGCGCCACCTCGTCAATCAGGGCATGGGGGCCAATACGCTGCGGGCGCTCACCTCCGATCTTGCCTATCTTGAAGCCTGGGGTTTGGCGGCCACGGGGAAATCTCTTCCCTGGCCGGCGCCCGAAGCGCTGCTCCTGAAATTCGTCGCCCATCATCTCTGGGATCCGGAGAAACGTGCGACGGATCCCGATCACGGTATGCCCGATGATTTGGAGCACAAGCTCCGGTTCCAGGGATTTCTGAAAGCCACCGGTCCACACGCACCGGATACGGTACGACGCCGTCTGGCCAGCTGGTCGACCCTCACGAAATGGCGTGGCCTCGACGGCGCCTTCACCTCCCCTGCTCTCAAATCCGCCATTCGTCTCGCCGTGCGTGCCGTCCCGAGACAGCGCCGTCGCAAGAGCGCCAAGGCCGTCACCGGTGACGTGCTGGCAAAGCTGCTGGCCACCTGCGCGAGCGACAGCCTGCGCGATATCAGGGACCGGGCCATCCTGATGGTCGCGTTTGCCTCCGGTGGGCGCCGGCGCAGCGAAGTCGCCGGCCTGCGTTTCGAACAGCTGACCGAGGAAACTCCCATCGAACAGCCGGATGGCCCTCCCCTCCCCTCGCTTGCCATCCATCTCGGCCGCACCAAGACGTCCAATGGCGAAGAGGACGAGATCGTCTATCTCACNGCGAAGTCGCCGGCCTGCGTTTCGAACAGCTGACCGAGGAAACTCCCATCGAACAGCCGGATGGCCCTCCCCTCCCCTCGCTTGCCATCCATCTCGGCCGCACCAAGACGTCCAATGGCGAAGAGGACGAGATCGTCTATCTCACCGGCCGCCCCGTGGACGCGCTGAACGCCTGGCTGGCAGCCGCAAAAATCGACAAGGGCAGCGTGTTCCGCGCTATCGGGCGCTGGGGAACTGTTTCGCGCCGGGCGCTCGATCCGCAGTCGATCAATGCGATCGTCAAGCAGCGGGCGGAGATGGCCGGGTTGGAGAGTGCGGAGTTTTCGGCGCACGGATTACGGTCGGGCTATCTGACCGAAGCTGCCAATCGCGGCATCCCGCTGCCCGAAGCGATGGAGCAGTCAAGGCATCGGTCGTTGCAGCAGGCTTCTGAATACTACAACAACGCCACCCGGCGCAGCGGTCGTGCGGCGAGGATGCTATAGTTATCTTGACGAAGTTGCCGGCGAACGCCGGATTGTAAACACCGTACAGCCGCATTGATCTCGCAGCGAGAAGCCCGTCAGGATTTCAGCCACCTTCATTTCAGAGTCGGGCGGCCCCTCAGACCTGGCAATCGCTGAGAGGCCTAACCAGCCCAACACGACGCGGAGTGTGAGATGGCTTTCCGAGATGTAGCGAGAACTCATTACGCCATCGATAATGATGACGTGAATTTAGACCAAACCAAACCATTCGAGACATTTGAAGTAGCTGCTAAATGTAGAGGGGCGGATGTTCGTCTTCCAGTACACAATCTTTTGAGCGTGATGCAACGTCGCCGTCGATCTACCCGCATCCACATCTATTGCGAGGCCTGATATGAAACGGACTTCTTATGTTAGTGCGGTCTAACGCATCCAAGGCTTTAGGATATTAAATGAGCGCGGTGAATGACTTCGTCAGCGAGCTGTTTAGGGCTGCAAATGAAGTAGAGAAGACGACAAGCTTCGAACAGACGAGGCTGATAAGGCGAGCTGTTGAGACCATCTGGGATCTTCGTGAGCAACTCGGTATATCCGAAAACGCTGCCGGCTATGATGAGATCATGGAGCTACGACGACTCGGTAAAGCTATCGACGACCTGCCAGTTGCTCCCGGAGAAGTGAAGGAAGGCCTCCTCAAGGCTGCCGAAATGATCAAAGGTCTCCACATCATCCAGCATTCCTGTGTGGAACCATACTTCACGGACGAAGAGTTGCGCCGCGAAGAGCAACTGGACACGCGGGATCATCTATTCGGAGCGGCGCGCATGTTGAACATAATAATCCGGCAAGCGAACAAACTCGATATGTCAGTCAAAGCGCAAATAATCACTATGCGCACGCCTCATGGTCCAATGCCGCAGATCAGTTTCTCATGCAACGAACGGGATAGATCGGAAAAAGATCTTTAATGGCAACGAAGCGTGGCCGGTGCATATAACAAAAAGGCCGACCCGGATTATCAGGTCGGTCTTCTGTGCCCTCGTCCGGTGATCACAACGCAACGCCCCTTTACGCGCCTTTCATAAGTCAACTAAAAGCCCGTCTCAATTACCACATCTCGCGGCAACTATTCATAGACCCTGAAAGATTAATGCTGGCGATCTCGCTTCACCTCGTCGTGAATTTATCACACCCTCAATCCGCTTCCCAATCCGCGACTTGGGACGCACCTCTTACGAGGATCTGCCGTCTTTGCATCCGATCCAGAGACGGCAGTTTGCACCTGGCATACTGACTTATTTATCTTGAGAGATGTATGGGTCAGCGCTCGTGAGGTAGGTAACCTTTTCCGCCATCCGCTCGGCGAAGGCACGCGCCTCTTCGATAGTCTCGAAGGTGGTGCTTTTTGCCAGCTCTTTCTCAGCCTCGTTGACAACAAGAACGGAGAACCTCGTAGAGACGAAGGGCGCGTGTTCTTCATGTTCGGCGCCAATAAACGCAAACGTCTTACCAGATGACATTTTACCTGCATTCGCTGAGTATTATAGCGCGGCGATAAGGATGAGACGCGCATTGCCTCGCGAGAAATGCTCCCTGATTGTTAGCCGTTGCCTCATCTGATTTGCTCCCAGCATTTGTGGGTGCGGAGCAAATCAGATGAGGCTGATCAGCGTGACGACGAAGAAGGAATTGATTGCTGCTCTGGCAAAACGCTATGCAGCCGGAAAGCGGGAGGAAAAATCGCAGATCCTCGATCAGTTCGTTTCGATCAGTGGGATGCATCGCAAACATGCGATGCGTTTGTTGCGTGGGGCGGATAAGCAACCGCAATCGCGAAAGCGGGCGCAGATTTATGACGAGGCGACCCGACAGGTTCTGATTGTTTTGTGGGAAGCGTCCGACCGTATCTGTAGCAAGCGATTGAAGCCCTTGCTGCCGATTCTGATCTCATCGATGGAACAGCATGGCCATTTGAAGTTAGACGATCAGGTCCGCACACTTCTGCTACAGATGAGTGCAGCCACCATCGACCGTGCATTGAAAAGCGTGCGCGAAACAGCAGGCGGCCATCGACGCCGACGTTCCGTTGCTTCTTCGGCATTGAAGCGCAGTGTCCCAATTCGAAAATTCTCTGATTGGGGTGATCCCGCACCTGGCTTCATCGAGGCCGACCTGGTGTCGCACTCCGGTCCCAACGCACGTGGCAGCTTTATTCAAACGCTTGTCCTTACCGATATTGCGACCGGTTGGACCGAATGTGCGCCTCTGCTTGTCCGCGAACAGAAGCTTTTGACGGAAGTTTTGACCGAGCTTCGCCGCTTAATGCCGTTCCCGCTGCTTGGCTTTGATACTGACAACGATAGCGTATTCATCAACGAGACGATCAGGGATTATTGTGTTGATTCAAATATCGAATTCACTCGCTGTCGGCCATATTGCAAAAATGATCAGGCATATGTGGAGCAGAAAAACGGATCGATCGTCCGCCGCATTGTTGGCTATCATCGGTATGAAGGTGTTGAAGCTGCGGCGACACTCGCGGAGCTTTATCGTTCGGTGCGCTTGTTCGTGAACTTCTTTCAACCGTCGTTTAAGCTGCTCGAAAAGCAGCGAAATGGAGCGATGGTCAAGAAGCTCTACTGTTCCCCCGCGACGCCACATCAACGGATTTTGTCGGATGCGAGGACGGCAACGGAAGTACGCGACCGCTTGGTGCGAATGAGCGAACAACTCGATCCTGTGACGCTCCTCCGCGACATTCGTGCAGGACAACAGCGGCTTGCCGACATCGCGCACCAGGGAGTCCCCTCCTGCGAGGCTCCCGATATCGAGAGCTTTTTGCGAAGCCTGCGTATTGCATGGACAGAGGGCGAAGTCCGTCCGACTGCGAAAGCGAAGCCGATACTAAAACGCGAGCGCCGGCGGCCCGACCCACTGGTCAACGTGACAAATGATCTTTACCGATGGTTTGAAGATGAGCCATGGAGAACCGGCCGGGAGCTACTGGAGCGGCTTCAAAGCATTTATCCAGATGAGTATCCTGATGGACTAATCCGCACGGTGCAACGGCGGGTGAAAATCTGGCGCCGCGATCGCGCGCATCGAATGATCTTCGGTATCGAACCTGGCGAAGCTGAACAGTTACCAGAGCTCACCGAAGGATAGGGAGCATTATGGTGAGGCAATATCCTATCCGTCCGGGAGCATTCTCCCATGAGGCAATACGAATCTCACCAAGATTGTCGCTACGCAGAGTATAGATCTAAATACAGAAACTTAGTACGCGAGCGTACAAATCCAGTCCAGCGTGATCTGCCCATCATTTGATGCCACGGAGACATCATCTTCCTCGTGGGTGGACTCATTGTGTCGGAAAGCGTACAATCTACACACTGTCAGCAACAGGAAACTTTCCGTAAGCGCTGATAGCTGAGGGTCAGTGTGCTCCCGCCTGCATTACAGCAGAGGAGAGGAGCCATGACAGCTCTACTTCCAATGATGAACATGAAGACCGTGACCAGCTCAAGTGATCTGCTCATCAGGTACGCCGCCTCTTTCTGTCCGAGGCGAGAGGATCAGGAACGCCTTGTGCTGCGGACCATCAACACGTTCTGCGACAGTGTCGAAAGTGATCCTGCTCTCCCCGTCGAAAAAGCGTTGTTCAGGACAATGCATCGGATTGTCCAGGCCGATACCAAGAGCCGCTAGCTCCCAGCTTTCCGGTCGCAGGCAGCAGGCCTCCCCGAAATGATTCGCTTTTGCGTCTGATACGTGAGCAAGTGCTAATGCCTGGTCGCGGCCCTACTCCTGTGGACCGATCCACTGAGCCTTTTGGAGCCCGCTTTGCACCCCATAGCGGGTTCCTTCTGTTTCAGCCCCCATAACTTGATGGTGGAACGTAGGATGGACTATTTTAAGGTGATGCCCTATCTTCACACCATCGTTGGCAACCGAAGATGTAGGCGCTGACGACTGAGGGCTCGGTGCTCCCGCCTGCGAAGCAAGGCACCGTTTTGACAAAAGACCCAATCAGTGGAGTACCGGAAGTATCTCCGGATGCTGCAATCAATGCGTTTGTGCTCGTTGCTGAAGACGAACCGTTCATAATCTCCTATATTGAGGACATCTTATCAGATGCGGGTTTTGTGCCATTTAGCGCAGAGGATGCGGACAAGGCGATTGCTGCATTAAATGAGGATCCAGCTCGTTTTATCGGGTTGATCACCGACATAAGGATGCCAGCGCAAGCGAGTGGTTGGGATCTGGCGCGGCGAGCAAGAGAGCTTACCCCAACGATGCCCGTTATTTACATGACCGGCGATAGCGCGGCTGGTTGGGCGGCTAACGGCGTACCGAACAGCATCTTGCTGCAAAAGCCTTTTGCAGATGCCCAGCTTGTCAACGCTTTGGCAAGCTTGCTGAACCAGGTCACAGCCACGAAACTCGGCCAGGCTTGAGATGTATCCCATCTGTCTCGATGAAATTATCAATCTGAAAGCCTGTTACGCTTAATCGAAGCGAGGAAAAACATGACGTCTACGGACAAGCTGATTATGGTTGCGGCATTCACCAAAGATAGTGATGGCAAACTAATGCCTGCATTCGATCCACGGCAAGTTGATACCGCACATCGTGCAAGGCGCGACGCGCTGATGTTAGGCGATCGATATGCAGGGGTCGTGGCATGGAGCCGAGAAGCATACCCGGAAATCGGGAAATACGGGCAACCCGTCATAATTTACCAGCGCGGCGAAACGCCAGATATCGAACGGCTATCTCTTGGCGACTATAGCTCCACTTCTAAACCGCTGATGGACTGAGATGTAAACCGTTCAGGCAGTTGTAAGCTAAAGCTGCCACTTTGTTTCGCTCCCAAACCTGCAGCTGGGAGATCTCGGTCAATCGAGGAAAACTGCCGTTTCCGCATCCGATCAGGAAACGGCGGTTGTTCTATAGACCCCATCATTTGATAGACGGGCGAGCGCTCAGTTGCGCGGGTCTGCGCTCAGTGAATGGTGAAGTCGGTTCGTCTATTTAGACCTTCCAGCAACGCTCTCAAATCATCAAGATCAGAAGTGAAAGAGTAGCCAGGGTAGTCGATCGATTCTTGTTTCTCATGAGATGCAATCACAAACGGGATACCAAAGAAGACTAGGTCCTGCACAAACTCGAAGATTTCGTGGGCTTGATATCTGAGGTCAATAATCACACCATCTTGGGCACGCAGATGAGGACTGTGCTCGACGGTACTCTGCATGCTATGCGGTCCATCGAGTTCGATGTTAAGCCGAGCGGCGGCCCGCTTGGTGTCATCGTCGAAATAGTCTTCCAGCCCGATAACCAGCAGCAGTCTTTTCATTGCATGTTGCCCTTTGCCGCTCTCGAACGACGCACAACAGTCAATGTTCCTCCTCGTCGCCCGTAGACCGTACTCTTTCGTACAAAGTTGCCTAATGTACATTTTTAACATTCGCGCGCAAAGATGATGGACTTCAACGGAGTAGCCAGAGCTTGTGCACATCGATCAACGCAATCAGCCTGACGCTGTTGCAGGATATCCTTTTCAAGCAGGCTTCTCACTTCTACCCGGACGTCGCCAGCAAGAACCAATTGGTACAGCGCTTAATCGTTGCCCTTCCCAATTTGATCGTGGACCTAGAACCCGGCCAGATAGAGAAGTCGCTTTTGCACGCGATGCACCGCCTTGTTCAATCAGACAGGAACAAGAGTTAGGCTTACCCGCCATCATTCCGAACGAATATGAACATATCGACGTTCGTGAAAGGCATCACCCGAAGTTTTAAGAGCTGAATTCGTTGAGCAACTCAGGATCATTTTTCAGCGGTGCAATAATTCGAGAACGTTTGGTAATGAACGGCCAGCTAGATGATCTACGTTTGGCGATCACCAAACGAATAGGAAATTCATCGCTGGTTGGAATGTCTGAAACGGACATAGAACTACTACTTCTACGCACTGTGGCTGAGATTGTTGCCGAACGCTTGGATGAATTAAACAAGACGTAGCGTTTCTTCAGGCACCATCATTTGATGTTAGGGCGCGGGCTTTGACCTTACTGCCAAGTTTTCGGGTATGATGCCTGCATCGTCTGCGCTACCGCTTTCTCGTGCGAGCATCAAGTATGCCTTAAGCGGTTAAGGATGGCCGCCACACCATAATTCGGTCCGATTGTTTCTCTGTATACTCGCGAAGTTGGGAGCGCTCGGATGAAGAACATAAGGGTTGAAATCACGGCGGAGCTCGTTGCTGCGATGCTTCGGGAGCAACATCCCGACCTTGCCAGTTTGCCGCTGTCTCTTGGTGCAGTTGGCTGGGACAACCAGCTTTGGCGGCTGGGAGAAAACCTTGCCGTCCGATTGCCATGGGCCACAGATGATGCGGAAGACTTGCTCATCAAAGAGAACAGCCTCCTGCCGGACCTGTCGTTGCGGCTGCCTCTCCCGATACCAATTCCTCAAAGACTTGGCCGCCCCTCGGACTTATTCCCGCGCAGCTGGATCGTGACCACATGGGTGCATGGTGAGCCTGCAGATAGAACTCCCGCCACTGACGGTAATAAAGCGGCTGATAATTTAGGCGCCTTTCTGTCAGCGCTTCATGAGCCTGCACCATCTACGGCGCCCAAGGGACGTCATGGGAGGGGTGGATCGTTAGCGGCGTGCAGTGGCGGCGTCGCCCATTTATTAAGCCTGGCGACCGAACGCGGCTTGTTATGCGACCCGGAAAAAGTATGGGACGTTTGGAAACATGCGGCTGCAGCTCCTGATTGGAGCGGTCAAGCCAAATGGATCCATGCGGACCTGCATCCTGCAAATCTGCTGACTCGGGACGGCACCTTTTGTGGCGTCATCGACTTCGGCGATTTGTGCGCAGGCGATCCCGCCTGTGACCTCGGCGCCGCGTGGCTATTGCTGCCAGACGGTGCAATTTCCCGGTTTTATGAACAGTACGTTCCTGAAGCCGATGAGGCGAACATGCGACGGGCTCGCGGCTGGGCCATCAGTAAAGCGCTCGTCTGCCTGATCATCGGCGATGACGGTTTCCACGGGCGGCCTGGCGGCAAATCTACATGGGCACCGCCCGCGTTGGCGGCCATTCGACGGCTAACCAGTACGGCATCATAGCTGGTTTCGTTTACCCGAAGATTCCCGGAGCGGGTTTGCACCCCACCGCCTGATGTTAGGCCGCTGGTATCGCGAGAATTTGCTATAGCGCTTCGGTCTTCAGAAATATGCTAAAACTCCAAGTCGATAGCGAAGCTGGACCGTTATTAACTTTTCGTAATAAACTTCATTGACGAAGTATTAATATTGCGCCTTATTCAAACAATATTAAACCGGATGAGGAAAATGAAAAATTTCGCCATAGCAGTAACAGTTCTCTTACCAACAATTTCATTGAGCGTTTTTCCTGCACAAGCAGCGTTCGTTAATAGCTTAGAAGACGCGCACGCACTAAGCTTGCCATCAGATAATAAATTCACCGACGCAGCGAGCGGCCCAGGATATTCATTCAAATCCACGACATCGGGTTCGGTTTTCGGTTGGACCGCAAGGTACGGCTTCGATGTTAACGGGGAGTGGAACGGGGTCCCAATGTTGGGACTTAACACTGACGAGGGCGTAATGACGCTGACGTTCAACTCGCTGGTCTCAGGCTTTGGCGGCATTGTGAATTGGAGTGGATTCGCCCCTGGAGCGAAAATTTCGATTTTCGACCAACTGGGCCAATTGATCGAAAGCAAAACGCTTAGCAGCACTGGTCAAAATTTGGTGGAGGCTAATACCTTCATGGGGTTCCAGCTAGATTCCTTAAGGATCAAATCCGTTTCTCTGGAAAATGCATTCATCGGGATCAAGTCGATGCAGACATCGGCCGCGATTCAAGCTGTCCCCGGCCCAGAAGCAGGTGCTGGCATCGGAGCACTCACTCTTGGTGGCATGGCTCTCTACTTGAAGCGTCGCCGCAAGGAAGAAAATCTGGCGGCATAACACCCCCATGCTGTCAGTTAGAGGAAAGATGTCGTTTTGCATCTAATCGGGTTCTTCCTCAATTTCTGTGATTCAGCGGCATCATTCTCGCCCTCATCAGTTCCGGGCCGGCGCGACCGTACATTGCTCGCTTCAGTAACTTGAGGCGATTGATCTGACCTTCGGCTTG
>NZ_JBBBVQ010000035.1:0-29996 GCF_037199735.1 Oryzifoliimicrobium ureilyticum
AATCGAAGACGCTCATCCATGACCGAAGTCTCTCTCCACGGCATCTACACCTCCCGATAAAGTCGGAAAGTGTAACCCATGTCTCCGGTACGATTTGTCACCTATCTCTCAGGTCGCACAGCATTGCCATGCAGATGCGGGGGGGGTGATGTGCATCTGCATGGTCGTTGTGGATCAGCTATTGATCCGAGTGGCTATGCAGCCTCCCAAACCTGATTAAGGATTTTCGCCGCAAGTGCAGCTTTGTCCTGCGGCAGGAAGCGACCGTAATGCTTCTGAACGACATCCGGTGTGTCTTGGATGGCATAACTCGCCTGCTCATACGATCCGGTCTGCTTGAGGATATGCGTTGCCAGAATATCCCGAAGATTATGCGGTCCGTGCGGCAGCAATCCCTTGATAGCGCCGCGGCCGGTATAGGGGTTGTAGATGCCATAGCGTTGGATCACGGTGCGCCAGGCTTCATAGAATTTGGTGGAATCGTATGCCGCGTCCAGGCTGGTTGTCTTCACCGTCTTGACGAACAGGGTGCCGGGATCCTTTGCCGGACCAAGCAGCACACCTCGGTGGCGATCGATATAGGCCTCGAGGTATTTGTAGAGGTCGAGCAAATCCGGCAGGATCAGGCGAAACGGCTTTTGTCCGAAAAATGATGAGCCTGAGTTCTTGAAGGCGATTGATGGGATGAGGACCTCCCATCCGTTTTCCCGATCGCTCCAGCGCAATTCACCGCATTTCATGTCTTCCAGTCGTCGCTCCGAAGTCGGGAAATGCCCGCGTGGGCACAAGCGAAGCTGGCGAAGGTTCTTTTGCCGAAGTCCCAGATGCAGGCCGAGGCGCAGTAAAAGGAAAGAGCGGACCGCTTCGGCTGCTGCCCGAGGATAGCGGTTTTCATCCGGCATACGCTTCAGGATCTCATCTGTGATCTTGCGATATTCCAACAGTGGGCTGTCTGCTTCAAGGACCACCATGATCGGCTCGAACGGATCGCGGTGCACGCGCATGACACGCTGGATTTCCTTCGAGCGATTGGCAGCATGCCGGTGGAATGCGTCGCAGGCGCCGTGCCAGTCGCGCGTTGCGAACTCTATCTCCTCCGACGCGATCAGCCCTTCGATTGGCTGAACCTTCTTCAGGAGCTCCGGATGTTGGCGGATCCAGCCCACCTCCGCCCGCGTGAGAGCTTGCGCCACCATCAGCATGTCTTCTTCCCATTTGGTGTAGAAGCCGCGGCGCTGCTCCCGCCATTGGAGGTACCAGGCCCAGACGCCCGGGAAGATCAACAGACCAAAGGTCAGTTGGCTGAGCGGCACACCGCGCCCCTTGACGACGCTGGCGGGTGAGGCAGTGAGTGCACCGAACATGAGGCCGAGATGCTCAACCTTCTGGGATGCGGTTTCCTCACCCCAAACTCCATTTCGTTGGAAGCCGACTGCGGTTAGCGTCGATGTCTTGAAG
The DNA here is from genome assembly GCF_037199735.1 of Oryzifoliimicrobium ureilyticum. Classification (NCBI taxonomy): domain Bacteria; kingdom Pseudomonadati; phylum Pseudomonadota; class Alphaproteobacteria; order Hyphomicrobiales; family Rhizobiaceae; genus Oryzifoliimicrobium; species Oryzifoliimicrobium ureilyticum. The sequence goes on from NZ_JBBBVQ010000035.1 coordinate 1,459, forward strand.
TGGATCAGATCGGCCATCTCCATAGCCAACCGCGGCGGCGCATCGACGACGCCGGACAGGAGATCAGGATCTTCAAAGGCCTCGGGATTGTGGCTCGTGCTGTCCGGGTTCATTTGTGGTCGTGGAGACAGGGTGCCTCCGCCATAGGTGATCCCTGGAAATCGTATTGCATAACGCTGTTTGGTTGCCGCCGCCTGGTAGCGACGATAGTCGGTTGAGCCCGAGATGATGACCCGGCGCACCCATTCTATGATTTCCTCCCGCTTGGAGAATGGCAAGCTGCTGAAATTATCAGGAAGATGCCATGCAAGTCGTCGCCGCTCCGCAGCGCTGATGTCGCCCATATCATGGCCGTATAGAGAGCGGGATTGGTGCGGCAGCTTTGCTTTGAAATAGCCCTCTCCCAGACGGTAGCGCCGCTCGATGCGGGACAGGATCTCGAAGCTCGTCAGAGATCGCGGCACGCGCTCGCCCTGAACCCATGATAGCAAGGTCTTGTCATCGAACGTCTCGCCCAGGCGAATGACTGAACGGTAGAGTTGCCAGTAGCTCTCACCGAACCGGCGCATCTGATAAACGAGCGCATCGTGGAAGCTGGCCGGATCATCGGTTGCTTCGAACAATGGCTCGGGAAATGGACTGATTGGTTTCGGTTGTGGTCCCCTCGGCTCTGATGACGAGGTAGCCGGGGTCTTGTCGGAGAGGATCTGTCGCGCTCTAGAACGCGTGACAGTTTCCGACTTGCGCCGTACGGAATTGCGCGATTTCGTCCGTGTTTTCGTCGACTGTATGTCGTCAGCGGCAGGTGGTTCGCCGAGCCAGCGGATAATCGCGTCCAGTCCCGGACGGAGCGCCTTCTTCAATTCGGCTGTCAATTGGTTTTCGATCCCGCATGCCTCGCCAATGGCTGTCCAGTCCATACGGCCACTAACGATCGGTGGTGGCCGGCGGTGGATGACAAGACCTATGAGATAGGGCCGGATGCTTTCCAGAACTCGCTGTGAGGCGATTGGCGCGATCCGCACCTCGAAGAAATCCGAGATTTTTCGTTGAAAGTGATGAGTTGAAAGATCGTGTTTTGTCATGCTCTTATTCCGTTCTCTCGGCACCAGTGCCGAGCGCGGGCGGGTAGGAGCGGACATTTAAAGAAGCGTGTATTGCGGGTGTGCTTCCAGTTTCAGTGCCCAGATTGCCTAACATCCTATCGGTAGAGGAGACAAAATTGATCTGTAAGAAGATCTTTTTGTCTCCTATGATCCCTATTGGCGGCATTTAGTTTGACATGGGTAGATACGATGAGATACGTAAACATATCACAATGGGAAAGATGAAGCGTTAAGGTATCGTATGAAGTCGGATTCGCAGGCTCTTCAGGACATAGGAGGGGTGCTCAAGACGTCGCGCAAGACTCTGGGCCTCACCCAGGAGCAGGTTGCGGATATGGCGGGTCTGTCGCGTCCGCGGTACCGCGAGATTGAGGCTGGCGCCAGCGCTGCCCGTACAACCACTCTGATCAACATTGGTCGTGCGCTTGGTCTGGAACTGATGCTCATCCCGCAGGCTATGGTCCCGGCGGTTGAAGCTTTGCTGCAGCCAGGTGGCGCCGAAGATGACCTTCCTGCTTTCGTCGCCAGCCCAGATGGTGATGGCAATGTCTGATACGCCTCTTGATCCAAGATCTGTAACCTCACTGGACGTGTTGCTGAATGACCTGAAGGTCGGCATGATCGTGAGGACGCCGGGAGACTTCAACGCGTTCAGCTTTGAGGAGAGCTATCGACAGACGGGTGGTTTCCCAGTGCTTAGTTTGTCATTTCGCGCGGCACATGGTGGTCTGCGGAAGGACCCGAAGCCTGTCGCAAGGGCTTTGCCACCGTTCTTTGCGAACCTTCTTCCAGAGGATAAACTGCGCGAGGCGATGGAGAAGCACCATTCAGATGGCGTGCGTGCAGGGAATGATTTCGACCTGCTTGCAGCTCTTGGATCGGATCTGCCGGGGGCTGTCCGAATTGTGCCGAGCGAGGGTAGCGTTGTTCGCAATGAGGGTTTGACACCCCCCAGACCAAAGGCCCGGTTTTCGCTCGCCGGTGTGCAGATGAAGCTCTCCGTCATCAAAAATACCGGCAAGGGCGGCGGTCTGACGATCCCCTTGGGCGACGAGCAGGGTTCATATATCGCCAAGTTTCCATCGACATCATTTCCCGGTGTCTCGGAAAACGAATTTGCAAATCTCGCATTGGCCGAAGCGATTGGTATGGAGGTGCCGGAACGCGAGCTCGTGGAAAAATCGCAGTTCGAGGGTATCCCGGAGGAGTTTGAGACATTGTCCGACGGCAAAGTCCTCCTCGTCAAACGTTTCGATCGCGTTGCCGGTGGTGAGCGCGTCCATATCGAAGATTTTGCTCAGGTATTCGGCGTCTATCCGTCTCGAAAATATGAGGGGGCCGCCTATCATGATATCGCTGTGGCTCTTGGGGTCGCCGTTTCTTCAGCGGCAGCCCTCGAGTTCGTCCGACGACTGGCTTTGGCTGTGCTGACAGGCAATGGCGACATGCACCTCAAGAATTGGTCGCTGATTTATCATGGGAAGGGCCACAAGCCGGCACTCGCCCCAGTCTATGATGTCCTCTCGACTGTCCCTTACATTCCGTCGGACGCCATGGCATTGTCGCTGGCTGGTGAAAGACCGTTCAAGGCAATGAACGCCCAGCGATGGAAGGTCTTCGCTCATCGTGCGCGACTGCCTGAAGCTGCTGTGCTGAAGGCTGTGACGGAGGCGGTCGAGCGCGTCAACCAGTCTTGGTGGTCTCTGCCTGAACGAGCTGTTCTACCAGATAGAGTGTTGGAACGGGTTGATGCCCACATCAAGCTGATGTCGCCGATCCTCGGCACGTGCGCTGATTAGCAATTGGTGTTTTTGCTTAACGCGTTAGCCGTTTCGTGGCCCACCAATACCAATCGGTTTGCTGGTTCGAATACCGTCAAGAGCTTGAAAGACATTCAAATCTCCGATTATTCGCTGATACGTTCAGATATCTCTTTACGTGAGCAGTCTCGCCATCCGCCCTCTGATTTTGTCGCGAGCGGGGGTGAAGTCATGGCGACACTCGTCCATACAAACTTCGTCTGACCCCATCGTCGAATGGCTCATGGTACGGAATGAACTGAATTAGCCCCACTGCGATCGCTAGAGGGGCTGTGTTCATTGCAAAATACCAGGCGCGTCATGGATCTGTCGAAAATCAAAGCACTCATCGATTTTGTCGGCCAATCGAATGTGTCCGAACTGGCGGTCACCGAAAAGGACGTGACGGTCCGCATTTTTCGCAACCATCCGCCCGGTCACGCTTCCTCTGCCCCAACGAACGCTGCGGCAGTTGCCACCACATCTGAGAGTGCCGTCGCCGAAACCCCGGCTGTTGCCGTGCCCGTCAAGGCGCCTGTCTTTGGCGTACTGCATCGAGCGCCGGCCCCGGGCGAGCCACCCTTCGTGAAGCTCGGCGATGTAGTCGAGGCGGGGCAGACGCTCTTCGTCATCGAGGCGATGAAGGTCTTCAACACGATTTCAGCCCCGCGCTCGGGGCGCATTGTCCACCTCACAGACATTGATGGCGGTGAAGTGGAGACGGGCAACCTGCTGGCGGAGATCGCTTGATGTCGTCACTTCCCGACAAGAAGCCGCTGTTTGACACAGTCCTCATCGCAAACCGCGGCGAGATCGCAACGCGCATTCAGCGCGCCTGCCGCGATCTCGGGCTTAAAACCGTGGCAGTCTGTTCCGAGGCGGATCGCGACGCGTCCTACGGCAAATCTGCGGACGTGTTTCTCTGCATCGGCCCGTCCAGCGCGTCCAAAAGCTATCTGAACAAGGACGCCATTCTTCTCGCAGCCCGTTTGACCGGGGCAGGGGCCATTCATCCGGGCTACGGCTTTCTTTCGGAAAATGCAGCCTTTGCCGAGGCTATCGAGACTGCGGGACTGGTTTTCATCGGGCCCAATGCCGCCTCGATTGCCACGATGGGGGACAAGATCGCGGCGAAGCGCGCAATGATCGCGGCTGGCGTGCCCTGTGTTCCCGGTCCGGACACGGCGTTGCCGGACGACCAGAGCCTCGTCGAACAGATCGCGCTCGACATCGGTTACCCTGTGATCATCAAGGCGACCGGTGGCGGCGGTGGTCGCGGCATGCGGGTGGTGACGGAACCGGCCCGGTTGCAGGATGCGCTTGCACTGACGCGGGAAGAAGCGCGCCAGGCCTTTGGTTCGCCGGCGCTCTACATGGAGAAGTTTCTCCAGCATCCGCGTCATATCGAAATCCAGGTCCTTTGCGACGCCCATGGCAACGCCGTGTGGCTTGGGCATCGCGATTGCTCCATGCAGCGCCGTCACCAGAAGGTTGTCGAGGAAGCCCCGGCCCCCGGGATTGCTCACGAGATCATCGGGCCGGTCGGTGAAGCCTGTGTCGAGGCCTGTCGGCAGATCGGATATCGCGGGGTCGGAACCTTCGAGTTTCTTTACGAGAACGGAGCGTTCTACTTCATCGAGATGAACACGCGGCTGCAGGTCGAGCATCCGGTCACCGAGCTGACGGCAGGCCTCGACATCGTCCAGCAGCAGATCAAGGCGGCGCAGGGCATTCCGTTGGAACTGACCCAACAGCAGGTGACGTGCGAAGGCCATTCCTTCGAGTGCCGCATCAATGCCGAGGACCCCGAAACATTCATGTCGTCTGCAGGCGTGATCACCGGGCTTGAGCTGCCTGAAGGAGAGGGCATCCGCGTCGATACCCACATCCATGCCGGCTACAAGGTCTCTCCGTATTACGACTCGCTGATTGCCAAAGTGATCGTCCATGCGCCGACGCGTGCCGAAGCATTGGCCAGGATGCGCCAGGCGCTTGCCGACACGCGCGTAGATGGCATCTCCACCAACATTTCCTTCCTGCGCGCACTGTTCGAGGATGCGGCTTTTGCGAAAGGCGAGACGGACATCCACTATCTGGAGCAATGGCTGAAACAGAGGGCCACGCCATGAGCGCGATCGACTTCAGCGATCCGAAAACAATTGCCTTTCTGACCGAAGCGCTGACAGCCGCCGGTGTGGACGGATTGGAAATCTCAAGCGCCTCCGGGAAATTGCGCATTGTCGTCTCCGGTGGTGAAAACCACGTTTCGCAAGCGGCCAGAGCTTCATCCAAACCCGCTGTGATCAAGGCACCGATGGCGGGGATTTTTCAGCTCCGGGATTCCGCTTCAGCAGACCTTCCACATTCCGTCGCTGCCGCCGATGTTCTGGCCTTTTTGCGGGTCGGCCATGTTCTGGTTCCCCTGAAAGCGGGACATTCCGGTGTCTTGAGCAGGCGGCTGATAGAACCTGGCACGCTGGTCGGGTTCGGTGATGCCCTGTTCGAGATCGAGGCCCAGTCATGATAGCGACAGTGCACACACACATGCAGCCATTGACCATCATTCCCGTCGTCAAGGACCATGCTCGCATCTCCGCGATCGGCAGCCGATCCTTTCTGCTGGAGGCGCCCGGTGAGTTCGACCTGCCTGCCCAGCGTCGCATCTGGGCCCTGTCCCAGACGCTGAAGGGCTGGACCGATCTGGCGGAAATCATTCCCGGTATGACCAACCTTCTCGCCATTTTCAAGCAGACGCCCGAGGATCCGGCTAAGGTCATCGATCGGCTGTCTAAGGCCTGGGACGCGGCTCGCAGCATCGATCTTGCCGGGAAAACCATCGAGATTCCCGTCCACTACGGCGGAGAATACGCGACCGATCTGCCGGCATTGTGTGACCTGTCGGGGCTTGCCGATCGCGAAGTGGTCCGCATCCATCACGAGGCGACCTACCGGGTGTTCGCGCTCGGCAGCGCGCCGGGCTTTGGTTATCTCCACGGTCTCGATCCCCGCATCTACATGCCCCGCAAGACCGTGCCGTCGCTGAAGATGGAGAAGGGCTGCGTGACGATCGGCGGGATGCAGACCGGCGTTGCCATGCTCACCGGACCCAATGGCTGGAATTCCATAGGCTTTGCCGATCTGCAGATGTTCGACCCGCAATCTTCGACGCCGGCCATGATGGCGCCGGGCGATATTGTCCGGTTCGTGCCCGCGAGGATCGAGCTATGATTGAGATCCTTGAAACCGGCCCCTTCAACACCGTGCAGGACCTCGGACGTCCGGGTTATCGAGATATCGGTGTTTCGGCCAGCGGCGCCATGGACCCACTTGCCGTCAGGATCGGTAACAGTCTTGTCGGCAATGATGAGGGCGCGGCCGCGCTGGAGATCCAGACATTTCCGCTCCGCCTGCAATTCACCGACCGGACCGTGTTTGCCGTTACCGGCACGGATGGCAATCCGGTCTTGGACGTTATCGAACTGCCTGCATGGTGCGCCTTCACTGCCGAGGCGGGCCAGATTCTTGAGCTGAGGCAGCCGCCGAAACTCGCCCGCGCCTATCTCTGTGTTGCCGGTGGCATGGACGTGCCCTCGGTCATGGGGTCGCGTAGCACATCCTTGCGTGGCGGCTTTGGCGGATATGCGGGCCGGCCTCTGGAGAAGGGCGACCAGATAATCGCGGGGGCTGCCTCCACCAACATTCCGCTGCCCGCCTCGGGTCTGGCGGTGGTGGAGCCGTGGATAGCCCTGCAGGATGTTTTCCCTTCGTCCGCTGATGGAACTTTGCTGATCCGTGCCCTGCCGGCCGGCGAGCATGGCCTCTTTGCGGATGATGGCAAGGCGTTCTGGGATCAGACCTGGCGCATCTCGTCGCGCAGCGACCGCACGGGCTACCGCCTGTCCGGCGACGCCATCGTACCGACGGAAACCGTCGAGATGCGATCGCATGGCGTGGTGCCGGGCGTGATCCAGGTTCCGCCCGGTGGCGAACCCATCGTGCAGATGAGCGATGCGAATACCGCCGGCGGCTATCCCAAGATTGCCGGTGTGATCGAATGCGATCTGTGGCGTCTCGGTCAGGCCCGTATCGGCAGCCGCGTGCAGTTCGTCCGTTCGAGCCATGCGGAGGCGCGGGCAGTGGAAAAAGCCGTCGAACGCTACATCGCAGACTTGAGGCACACCATACCGATGGTCAAACGCGCTCTGAAGGCAATGGCTTGAGCATGCGGGCTAGAGCATTTCCACGAAAAGTGGATACCGGTTTTCCGTTCGGAAATGCCTAAAATCAAATAGTTAGAGTGTTTCCGTGAAGCGCGGAAACGCTCTGTCGGCGATGAGAGGAACTTAGGATGAAGATCGATCTGAATTCCGACATGGGCGAAGGATTTGGTCCGTACCGGTTGTGCGACGATGAGGCGATGATGCAAATCGTTTCCTCCGCCAACATCGCCTGCGGTTTTCATGGCGGCGACCCCGACACGATGGCGCGGATGGTGCGGCTGGCGAAGGCCAACGGCGTCGGTATCGGTGCGCATCCGGGTCTGCCGGACCGGCTCGGTTTCGGGCGTCGCGAAATGCCGTATCAGCCGGATGAACTGCGCCAGCAGATGCTTTACCAGCTCGGTGCCCTGATCGCGATCGCCAGAGCCGAGGGTATGAAGGTTGGCCATTTCAGCTTCCACGCGGCCATGGGAACCATGGTCGAGCGTGATCCGGCCGTTGCAGACCTGATGATGCAGGCGATTGTCGCGGTGGACCCAGGTCTGGCTATTTTCGTGACCGCAGGCAGTGAAATTGAAAAGGCTGCAAAGCGGGCTGGCTTGAAGACGCTGGCATTGTTCCTCGCTGACCGCGCCTATGATGCGCGTGGCAAACTTGTTGTGCGTGGTCTGCCCGGCGCGCTTGTCAAGGACGAGGCATCGGTACGCGCCCGCGTGCGTCGCTTCCTCGTTGATAGAACCGTCGAGGCAATCGATGGAACGGTCATTCCAATGCAAGCGCGTTCCATTCTCGTCCATAGCGACACGCCCGGTTCACTGAAGCTTGCCCGCATCGTGCGCAGCGAAATCGAGGCGGCCGGCGCCACGCTCGTACCAGCGGCGGAGCTCGCCAGCTGACATGCCTGATCGCCCATCCGGCGTTCCTCCAATTTCAATCCACCATCGAAAGACCATGCTGATGTCCGTCACAGCCGACCGCCTCAAGAATGTCTCCATCTCCGCCTCCGCAGCCATGACCCAGCGCGCCCGAGAGCTGGCAGCCAAGGGTATCAAGGTCGTCAGCCTCTCCTCCGGCGAGCCAGATTTTCCGACGCCAGCCCACGCAATCGAGGCCGCCTATTCTGCCGCCCTGAACGGTGACACCAAATATCCCCCCATGGACGGCACGGCAGCGCTCAAGGCCGCCATTTCCAGGAAGTTCAAGCGCGATAACAATCTGGATTACGATGCTAGCCAGATTATCGTCTCGGCCGGTGGCAAGCAGGTCATCTTCAATGCGATGCTGGCAACCTGCAATCCCGGCGATGAAGTCGTGATCCCCACACCCTCCTGGGTCAGCTATGCCGATATCGTCAAGTTCGCCGGTGGTGTTCCTGTCGCAGTCCCCTGCTTCGAGCAGGTTGGCTTCAAGCTGCGCGCGGAAGACCTGGAAGCCGCCATCACGCCGCGGACCAAGTGGCTGTTTCTGAACTTCCCGAACAACCCAACCGGCGCCGCCTGCTCGCGGGCGGAAATGGCGGCGATCGCTGAAGTGATGCTGCGCCATCCTGACGTGTTGATCCTGACCGATGATATCTACGAGCATCTGGTCTATGACGATTTCGAATTCTGCACGATCGCCGAGGTCGAACCCCGTCTCTATGATCGCGTACTGACGATGAATGGTGTCTCGAAGGCCTATGCGATGACCGGCTGGCGGCTGGGCTTCTGTGCGAGCGGTTCGAAGGAACTGATGGCCGCGATCAGCAATGTCAATGGCCAGAACAGCGGTGGCATCTCGACCCTGACCCAAGCGGCTGCGATTGCCGCACTCGATGGTCCCCAGGACCTGCTGAAGGAACGTGCGGCGATCTACAAAGCGCGCCGAGATTTCGTCATCGACAGGCTGTCGGAGGTGGAAGGACTTCGCTGCCACAAGCCCGAAGGTGCCTTTTACGTCTATCCCAACATGTCGGGTCTGATCGGAAAGACCAGCAAGGGCGGTCGCAAGATCGATAGCGATGTGGATTTCGTCATGGCGCTGGTCGATGAACACCACGTCGCCACCGTTCAGGGTGCCGCCTACGGCATGAGCCCGTTTTTCCGCATTTCCTATGCAACCAGCATGGAGATGCTGGAAGAAGGTTGCGCTCGCATCGCCCAGTTCTGCAGGGATATGCGTTAAATCTTGAGCCCTTCGGTCAGTTCGACCAGAATGTCCCTGACCGCAAGCGCCGGCTCCGACAGTGGATTTTGATCGGAAACACACAAAGAAAGCGTCTCCTCGATCCGCGGGGAGATGATCCGGCAGATCAGCGGCTCGCTGGTTTCCGTCATGATACGGTCGGCAATGGCTTTTGGCATGATCGTCGCGCCAAGACCTGCGGCCACCGCGCGCGCCAAGGTGCGCACGATCTCGACTTCCGCCACCACTTTCATGCTGTTGCGGGTGCGGGTAAAGGCGGTGTCCACCGCACGGCGGACGAAGTTGTAGGCGGGCGGCAGCAGCAGAGGCATGCCGTCCAGCGCCGCCAAAGGCACCGGCTTGCCATCATCTTCGATCGCAAAGTTACGATGCGCGACCAGATAGAAGTCCTCTCTGAGGATGGGATCGAACCGCACGCCCTTGATCGGCCCCGTTCCGTGGATCAATGCCATTTCCAACCGGCCGTTCATGATCATCTGGCTATAGGTCTGGCCGACACTCTCGGTCAGGTGCAGCAGGATGCCGGGATGACGCCGGCGGGTCTCCGCCAGAAGATCAACCGACAGGGTGGCCGCGCTGCTGAAAGGCACCAGACCAACGGAAACGCGTCCGGCCAGCGAATTGCCGGCTGCCGATGCATCGGCCTGCGCCTGTTCCATTTGCCGCAGGATGATCTGGGCGTGGCGATAAACCGCATGGCCCGCATCCGTCATGCTGACACCTTGCTGACTGCGTATCAAAAGCTTCTGGCCAAAATGTTCTTCCAGCGCGGCCAGCTGCTGGCTAAGCGCCGGCTGCGCGATATGCAGAAGATCGGCTGCACGCGTGATGCTCCCGCTGTCGACAATCACGATGAAGGATTTGAGGCGCCTGATGTCCATTTGATCGGGATGCTTTTGTTCTCTCTCGGCGCATGTTTACAGAGGCGAGCTCCGTTTGCAAACGCCGGGCTTCCGTTTACTGGCGCAGAAGCGGGGCTCCATACAACTTGCTTATTGCTCCAGAGATAATCGGTCTTAGGCAAGCAATTGAAGCGTCGCTAATGTCTGCGGCAACAAAAAAAAGGGGACTTCAATGCCATTCTCCGATTACAAGACAGCCTTGGTGACGGGAGCATCCTCCGGCATCGGCGCTGCCATCGTCGAGCGCTTTCGTCGCGAGAATATCGAAGTGCACGCCATTGCCCGTAGCGGCGATGCGCTCAAGGCTCTTGCCGAACGGACCGGGTGCATCGCGCATGTCATCGATGTGACGGATCGCGCCGCGATCGCCGACCTCGCATCCCGGGTTCCTTTCGACATCCTCGTGAACAATGCCGGTGTCGACCGACCCAAAAAGTTCCTGGACGCCGATGAAGGTGACATCGATCTGCTTGTCGACGTCAATCTGCGCGCAGTTCTGCACATCTGCCGGCTGATCGTTCCGGGAATGGTTGCCCGCGACTGCGGTCACGTCATCAACATCTCTTCGATTGCCGGCAACTACAATTTCGGTGGCAACTCCACCTATCATGCCGTCAAGGCCGGTGTGGCCATGCTGTCTAACCAGCTACGGCTGGATGCCTTCGGCAAGCGTGTCCGCGTCACGGAAGTCTGCCCGGGTCGCGTGGCGACGGATATCTTCAACCACGTGCATGGTAATGATCCGAGCATTCGCGAACGCTTCATCGACGGCTTCGAGCTCCCTCAGGCCGCCGACATTGCGGACGCGATCGCCTTTGCAATTGCGGCGCCGGTGGCCGTCAATATCGGTCACATGGAGATTACGCCGACACTCCAGGTGATGGGTGGGCTTCAGACGGCACGGCCCCAGCCGCTTCAGGCCGACGAACCCGGGGAGCCGAAGCGGTGAGTGGATTCGACCTTTCGGCCATTCTCAAGGATCCGGCCTCTGTCGCCATGCTGCTGCATGGCGTCGAGATGACCTTCGTCATCTTTGCCGGGTCGTGGCTTTTGGCGATGGTCCTCGCGCTCACGCTTCTGTCCATCCGCTTTTCTCCGTTTCGCTTCGGCGAATACGTCGTTGCAGCCTACGTTTCCTATCATCGCAACGTGCCGACGCTGGTTCAGCTGATGCTGTGGTATTTCGGCATTTTCACTTTGATGCCGAACGGATTGACCTCCTGGCTTTCCGCCCACAATGCCGAAACGATCTTCGCCATCATCGGTCTCGGGCTTTGCCAGGCCGCCTATTTCAGCGAAGATCTGCGCTCCGGGCTGCGCTCCGTTAGTCCCGGGCAGATGGAAGCGGCCAAAGCGCTCGGTCACGGTTATCTGTCGGCGATGCGCTTCGTGATCTTGCCTCAGGGTGTTCGCAATGCGCTGCCGCCGCTCATCAATCACAGTGTATCGCTCTTCAAGAACAGCAGCCTGGCCATCATCATCGGTGCACCGGAACTGACCCATGCGGTCAAGGAAATTGAAAACCTGAGCTTCCGGACCTTCGAGATCTACCTGATCGGCACGGTGCTCTATCTGTTCTTTTCTCTGCTGATCATGGGTGCCGGTGCCTATCTGTCGCTGCGTGCAGACCCGGTTCGGAGGGCGCGCGCATGATCACGGACATCATCACCATCATCAAGGACTACTGGCTTCTGCTGTTGATCGGTCAGTTTCCGAACGGCCCGCTGGGCGGTCTGGTCAATACGCTGATCCTGTCGGCGCTCAGTATCGCGCTTGCCTTTCCGATCAGCATCCTGTTTGCCCTGGCGCGCCTGTCGAAATGGCGGGCATTGCGGTGGCCCGTCACGGCACTCGTCTACATCACGCGCGGCGTGCCGCTGCTGATGCTGGTTCTGTGGAGCTATTTCCTGGTACCGTTGTTGACCGGGGCGGATGTTCCAAGCTTTGTCACCATGCTGACGACGCTGGTCATCTACCAGGGAGCATTTCTCAGCGAGGTCGTTCGCGGCGGCATCGTCGCGCTCGGTCATGGGCAGATGGAAGCAGCCAAGGCGCTGGGACACAGCTATCTGGGCGCGATGCGGTTCATCATCCTGCCGCAGGCGCTTTACAATATGATCCCGAGCATCATCTCGACCTTCGTGTCCACGATCAAGGATACGACGATCGGCTATGTCATCAACGTGCCGGATCTCACCTTCGCGGCAAGCCAGGTCAACAACCAGCTTCTGACACAGCCCTTCCAGGTCTTTCTTATCCTGGCGATCGTCTATTACGCCATCTGCTGGAGCCTGACTCAGGTCGCCAACATCATCGAGCGACGGATTACCCGCCGGCGCGCCGGACCATCCCGCGCGGCAGTTGCAACTCTGGCGCCGTCCAAAATCCAATCGGAGCAGCCATGACCATGTCCGCACCCACTTCGCAGCAGGCCCCGGCGATCCGCCTGTCCAACGTTTACAAGAGCTATGGCGATCATCCTGTTTTGAAAAACANCGGCAGTTGCAACTCTGGCGCCGTCCAAAATCCAATCGGAGCAGCCATGACCATGTCCGCACCCACTTCGCAGCAGGCCCCGGCGATCCGCCTGTCCAACGTTTACAAGAGCTATGGCGATCATCCTGTTTTGAAAAACATCGATGCCTCTGTTGCGCGCGGCGAGGTGGTGGTGATCTGCGGCCCGTCCGGTTCGGGCAAGTCCACGCTGATCCGCACCATCAACCGTCTGGAAGAGATCAACAGTGGTTCGATCATCTTCGACGGCCAGGATATTCATGCCAGCATGCCGGCGAAGAAGCTCAATCTTCTGCGCAGCAGCATCGGCTTCGTATTCCAGAATTTCAACCTTTTCCCGCATCTGTCGGTGGTCGAGAACGTCTCGATGTCGCCGGTGCGCGTGAAGGGCGTTGCACCGGATGTGGCCTATGACAAGGCGCTGAAGCTGCTTGATCGCGTGGGTCTTGCGGAAAAGGCAAACGCCTATCCCGGACAGCTCTCCGGCGGACAGCAGCAGCGTGTGGCCATCGCCCGCGCGCTCGCCATGGAGCCGCCGGTCATGCTGTTCGATGAGCCGACCAGCGCGCTGGATCCCGAAATGGTCGGGGAAGTCCTCTCGGTGATGAAAAGCCTCGCGGCCGAAGGCATGACCATGTTGTGCGTCACGCATGAAATGGGGTTTGCCCGCGACGTTGCCGACCGCATCTGGTTCATCGATGCGGGCGAAATCCTCGAGACGGCTCCGCCGGAAGAGTTCTTCAAGACACCCCGCCATCCCCGTGCGCAGCGGTTCCTCGCCGATCTGCGCCACTGATATCCAAAACCAAAAAACAAAGGAGAGCAGCAATGAACTGGAAATGCATCACTCTGGCGGCGGCACTTGCCGGTACTGCAGCCATCTCGCCGGCCAAGGCGGATCAACTCGACACGATCATGTCGTCGAAGACGCTGCGTTGCGCAACGTTTGCTGACGTGCCCCCTTTCTCCTCGCCAGATCCGAAGACCCGTGAAATGGTCGGCTTCGACGTCGATCTGTGCAACGCCATCGGCAAGGCACTCGGCGTAAAGGTGGAAATCAAGCCTGTGTCCGTCGAGGCCCGCGTGCCCGAGGTCAAGCTCGGTCGTGTTGATATCACGGTGGCCAACCTTGCCTATACACTGAGCCGCGCCGAACAGATCCAATTCAGCGACCCCTATTATCTCGCCAAGGAAATGTTGATTGTTCCGGTTGACGATCCCGGCCAGAAGAAGACTGATTTCGAGGGCCAGCGCCTGGCGTCAACCAAGGGCTCAACGTCGGAAATGTCGATCAAGCTCAACAAGTCAGATCCCTTGACCTTCCAGGATACGGCGTCTGCGTACCTCGCGGCCCAACAGGGCAAGGCGCGGGGCATGGTCGCCAACACGATGACGACGACCAAGCTGGTCTTGGAATCGAAGACCAAGGGCAAGGAAATGCGGATGATTCCGGAGCCGATGCTCTACCAGCCGATCGGCATCGGCATGGCCAAGGACAATCCGGCGCTCACCGCCAAGGTCAACGAAGTCCTGCGCAAGCTCGATACATCTGGTGAACTGAACCAGATCTGGGACAAGTGGCTTGGCCTGAACACCGATTACAAGATGACACGCACCGACAAGGTCGTGCCGCTTGCCGAACTGAAATTCGATCCGATCCCATAAGCCGAACGGCCGGGACCCAACTCAACCAAAAAAATGTCAGTGCTCATGGCGGTGGAGATGGTTCTGCCGCCACGGGTACCTGTGCGAGGAAATCCAAGTGATCCACATCAAAGACATCGCAGAACGCCCGTCCAAGGCCGATATCGAGGCGCTTGCAAAGTTCTCTCCGGCAACGATCCATGAAGCCCAGGGCCGCCGCGGCGCATTGTCGTCGCGATTGAAGCCGGTGGATTATCGCATGAAGCTTTGCGGTCCGGCTTTCACAGTGAAATCCTCTCCGCGCGACAACATTATGCTGCAGCTTGCCATCAACTATGCCAAGCCGGGCGATATCATCGTGGTTTCGGCCGGAGAGTATGAAGAGGCGGGGTCTTTCGGGGACGTGCTGGCCAATGCCTGCCTTGCCAAGGGTATTGGTGGTCTCGTCACCGATACCGGCGTGCGCGATACGCTGCAGCTTCGCGAACTGGGCTTGCCAGTGTTCTCGCTCAGTACCTGCATCAAGGGCACCGTCAAGGAGACCCTCGGCACGACCAACGATTCCATTATCGTCGGCGGCGAGATCATCCATCCGGGCGATGTCATCGTTGGCGATGCAGATGGTCTGGTCGTGGTTCGCCGCAACGAAGTGGCGGAAGTGGCGAAGCTTTCGCAGGCCCGCGAGGATGCCGAAGCAGGCTATATCGCTGCCTACAAGGCCGGAAAGTCTGTGGTGGAAGTCTCCAACCTGGAAGCCGTGCTGAAGGCAAAGGGCCTGGTCGTCGATATCTGATCGGCGGCCACACCAGTCGACCCCATGGCATTTTTCATATCGTAGAGGTTTGAATGACCTTCCCCCTTTTCGATCTTTCCGGGCAACGTGCCCTTGTGACCGGTTCCTCGCAGGGCATCGGCTTTGCGCTGGCAAAAGGTCTCGCCGAACATGGCGCATCTGTTGTTCTCAACGGCCGTGACGCCGCGAAGCTTGAGGCTGCCGCAGAAGAGTTGCGACAGGCTGGGCACGCGGTCGCGGTCAGCAATTTCGACGTGACGGACGGTGAGGCGGTCAAGGCCGGCGTGGAGGCGATCGAGCGCGATCTCGGCCCGATCGACATCCTGATCAACAATGCCGGCATGCAGTTCCGCTCACCACTCGAGGATTTTCCCACTGAGCGCTGGGAGCAGCTGCTGAAGACGAATATTTACTGAAACCGTCTTGGTCTATCAAAAAAGGCACCTCATTGGTGCCATGGGCTGTGCCGCGATACTTCACTATACGAAGACGGCGCGTTGAAATCTGATTTTGAACTCGATGGTCAAGAAGAATTACGCAATCCGACACGTACTCTTCCAAACCCTGACGCGTGAGCGAGCCATCGCCGCGCTCGCCCGTGATAATCGTCGTTAAGCCCTTATCCTTGAGCCAATCAAACAGCCTGCGAATTTCAGCGCGTAAGATGGCGGGATTGGTAAAGGCCGAAAAGAGAGTCTCTATCGTATCGAGAACAATCCTTTTCGCTCCGATTTGATCAATTGCAAGCTCAAGCCGAAGAAATAGACCTTCCAGATCATACTCACCAATCTCTTCAAGTTCAGCCGGATCAATCGAAATATGTTCGACGTAAATCTTTCCCTGATTGACCAACTGCTCAACATCGAAGCCCAGTGACCTGACATTGCTTGTTATATCCGATGGGCGTTCTTCGAATGTTACAAAGACACCGGGCTCATCCATGTCACGAGCACCGTTGAACAAGAATGTCGATGCAAAAAGCGTCTTACCGCAACCCGCGGTACCGCAAACGAGAGTGGGCCGACCCGTCGGCACTCCGCCTATTGTCAATTCATCGAAACCCACAATTCCGGTGGGAGATTTTCTAATACCTTGGAAAACAGTCACTAGCTTACCCACCGACCTATTCATCTGCTCTGTACCCGAGAATATAGGTCACGGCAATTTTTAAAAGTGTACCATCAACGAACACCTTGGCGGGAGATAGATCGGTAGAGAAGGCGCCTATGACTTGATGGGTAACTCTCTGATCAAACCGGGCCTTACCAGCTCTCATTTCTTAGTTCGAAAGCGCCAGCGCGGTAGAGCCGCTGACTGTCCGCGTTTGATTTATCGGCAGTCGGATATAATGATATGGCGCCCGCGATTGTGTCTCGCGGGCGATCCATTTTATTGGAGCTAAGAAGTTAGAAATCTTGGGGCATTGGTCTTCGGTTCGATCCCCTCGAAGCAACGCGAGCGTAACTGAGGAGGCAGATACCGAGCCTCCGGCCTGGATCAACAACCGGCTCAACACTGATCAGCGAACTGGTAGGTGGGCCTTGCCACCTCCGACGCTGGCATGAGGACGCGGCCAATCCTGCCTAGAGAGACCATCAATTAAGTTCCTTGATTACCAGCGTCGATAGGTCAGAGAGTAGTTTTCTTTGCCCATCTGTGGGTTGTTCGTGAGGTTTAAAATCGGCCACGCAAACCGTTCCGACGACAAACCCGGTTTGCGGATCGACGAGGGGGGCGCCGGCGTAAAAGCGAAGTGCCTCCAGCCCCTGAACAAGCGGATTCGAACGAAAACGGAGATCGGCTTGTGTATCGGTCACAAACAATGGATCGGTTCCGGCAATTGTGTATCCGCAGAATGCTATGTCGCGTGCGACGGTTTCTGCTTCGATGCCGTGACGTCCAATCAGCGAGAGCTCTTTATCGCCGGCCAGTGTCACAAAGCCTATCGGGGTGCCAAGTAGTTCAGCAGCGCCACGTGCTATGACGTTTAAATTTTCATTCGGTTTTTCCGCAAACCTTTGCTGGTAGGTTTCCACTGTTTCGAGCCTGCGCTTTTCATCTGAAACGGCGGGCAAGCCGCCTGTAAACTCTGGAGCTCTGGCAGCAATGACCTTATTCCGACCGGTTCGCTTGGCTTCATAGAGAAGGCGGTCGGCTTCCGCGATGAGTGTCTTTACATCGTGAACACCCTCAGCTCCTGCAGAACTACAGCCTGCGCTGATTGTCACATGCCCATAATTGCTGGCGGAATGCGATATTTGTAAATTCTCTACTGCCGCGCGGATCCGCTCTCCTACACCGAGTGCTTCCTCTTCACCCGCGCCGCGCATGATGACGGCAAGCTCCTCTCCGCCATAACGAGCGCAGATGTCGCCGCTTCGAGCTTTGCTTTGCACGGTTTGCGCCACCAAGCGAAGGCAGTCGTCTCCCTCCTGATGGCCATATGTATCGTTGAACAGCTTGAAGCGGTCGACGTCGATGAGCAGCAATGCGAGGCTCGTACCGGCAGTATTGGCCCTTTCATATTCGGCGGCCAGCAACTCGTCGAATTGCCGACGGTTCACCAATCCTGTTAGGCCATCCGTGTTTGCTCGTCGGGCTAGCTCAGCATTGGCTTTCTCAAGTTTCGCTTCGGCAACCTTGCGGGCTGAAATATCACGCAAAACCAGAATGAGGCTATCGTTTTCGGCGACATAACGATAGCGTCCCTCCACCCAAACATAATGCCCATCTCGATGCTTCAGCCGATAGATTGCTTCGACGGGTGATGACGACATCCGTGCTTCCTGCGCAATCTTTTGAACAAGTGGCCAATCCTCGCAATGGATAATGCTGCGAGCAGTTTTGCCCACCAACTCTCCTGGATCCATACCGAACATCTCGTGCGAGGCTGGAGACACATAACGGCGTATCAGATCACGGTCCAGGCTCACGATGACGTCGGTCGCGTTGTCAGCGAGCAGTCGATATCGCGCCTCGCTTTTGCGCGTGGTTTCCTCTGCGAGAACGCGGTCATTGTACGCACGCCGAACGGCGGCTGTAAGCGCAATGGTTAGTCCGCAAAGGAGGGCAAGTGCCACCCCGATGGAGATTGCCTGCTTTCTCCAGGTCGAGAGAATCTGATCGTGTGATAGAGCGACATTGAGGATCAAAGGACGGGATCCGACATGCATGAAATTGTAGAGCCGCATGACCCCATCGATCGCGGCAACGCCGGAGAAAGATCCGAACCTGGCACTCTGAAAGCGCTTTATGTTTTCGGACGCGGAGAAATCCCGACCAATCTGATTAGCAATATAGGGACTGCGCATAACGAGCACGCCGCTTTGGGAAAAGAGATTGATCGCATCCCCATCCTTCAGGTTCATGCGCTTGAAAAGATCCTGAAAATAGCTGAGCTTCAATGTTGCGACGACCACGCCGGCAAAATGTCCGTCTGGTCCGTCGATGCGTCTGCTCAAGCCGACGACGTCGTCGTCACCCGTCAGACGTCGCTGAAAGGGTGTACTAATGTACAGCCCTGAGGCTTCACCCTTTAGATGTGCCTGGAAATAGGATCGATCAGAAAAATTGTCCTGCCTCGGCGGCATCGCGCCCGCGTCCCTAACGACATTGCCTTGAGCATCCAACACGAGCACGCTGGTAAAATATGGCTCCTTCAGAACCTGATCGAAGAGAAGGATCTGCTGTAAATCCGGAGTGAGCGATGCGAATTCGGGCTGCTGTACTTTCCTGACAATACCTTCAAGAACCGCATCGTAAGCCTCCATCCGACTGTCGATATCTTGCGAGAGGAGGGTCAGCAGGTTTTGAGCGCTGGTGTTTGCAATCTTCCAGCTATCGGCTCGCAACTGAACGAGCATAAAGGCAGACGCACTGCAGAATCCGAGCATAAGAACTGCGACGAGCATGATGTAACGACCGCGACGAAAAACCTGCATATGCCCTCCCGTTCGCAGTTCGCTACCTCCCCGGCAAATACCAGCGAGAAGTTAATAACAGCTACATTGGCTAGGTGCATGTCAAAAGCGATATATGCTACAGCCAAAGATTGTACAAAAACGACACGTTGTGCCATTTCTCTACTCAATCTGGCATAGATGTTTCCGCTCCGAAAGAGGCGCTTTTGCGGGATCGAGAAGCACATTAAGTTAGTTGTAAACAAATAATAAGTAGCTTCGGGCAGCACTGGTTTGAGTGCAGCCTGAGCTCGGGGAGTTAAGGGATCCAGAAGATTAAACATCTGAGACGAGACACCCGTATGGTGGCCGTTGGTTTATAGGGCGTCAGAGCGAGTGGCATCAGAAGAAACCTGCGCCCGATCACGAAAATCAACTAGCACTCTCACCGTTGTGGAATATGTTAAAGAGCACCGGTTTGAGGGCAGGTAAGCAAAAGACAGGAGTTTTAGGTCATTTTCGTTCGAGCCTTCGCTGACCGCTAGCGCGATGAAGAGCCACAATCGCTCCACCTTCTGGCCTATCTCTTCCCGCTCGGACGGGAGCAAATCAATCGAACCGGTCAATATCTTTGGCTGAAGCTTGTTCGCAGGGTTCCGCCCGGTTTCGCTAACGTAACTATCTATGTCGTGACGTTCGTATTACATAGCGCCGACGCGAGAATTTGCGCCAGCGCCATGGCTTGAGCCGCTGTACCCAGAGCTGTCTTTCCCCCCAAATATTAAGAGAGGAAGTGCCACCGTAACGTATCAGAACGATATCCCAGGTAATGCCTGCGTTGCTTCCTTCTCCACCGACTGCAATTCCTTCGGATCGTAGCCGAGTGCTTGCAGAATTGTCGGCGCCACCTGCGTTGTCTGTACAAGCGCCGTAACCGTGCGCGCCGAGATCGACGGATTGCTTAATAGCAGCGCGACGTTGCGGTCATTGGCATTGCTGCCACCGTGCTCAGCGATTTTCTTGCCACCTGTGTACACTACGCCAGGGTTGACGGTGACGATAAAATCGGGTGCACGCGCATCAGTGGCCGGGTTTTGGTATGCCAACGCGACCTGGTTGCTGGTCATCAACTGGCCTATGCCCAGCGCCTTGCGTTGATCCCTTAAATACTCTGTTGCGGCAGCGAGCGATTTAGCCCGCTCTTCCGGCTTGAGCCAGATCAACGATGCATCGTCAGCGATGTGGAACGCGTAACCCGGGATTTTGGTATAAGGGTCTTCATCGGTGGGTTGAAACGTCGAAGGATCGATCGGCGACTGACCGTGTTTTGATGCGATAACAACCAGCGTCGTTTCCTCAAGCTTATTGTCGCGCAAGGCACCGACCAATTCGCCCAAGGCATGATCGACATAGTCGAGTTGCACGCCCAGTCCATTTTTCGGTGTGCCGTTTGCATCCGCATAACCACCGATCAGACCGGCTTCATCGCCAGGCCCAGCTTTCGGCAACTTCTGGCCAACGCTTACGGCCTGCAGATTCAAACCGAACAGCGCTGGAACTGGCTGCTTGTTCGCACCGGTGCTGTCGAGCCCTTTAATTTCATTGATCACTGCTTTTACGCGCGCTTCATCGAAATCTCGCTCCGCCTTAAAGCTGCCGGTCGTTTTGATTTTGCTACCGGGAATGAGTGAATCCTGTTCAAGCGCATATAAATCATCGACACCAGCGCCTGACGGGCCGTTGAGCCACTCATAGGCCGGATGCTTGTCGCTCCAAGCGGTACGCCCACCATGTTGATGCACGATCTCGAAGATATTGTTCACACGAACGAAATCATGCGGGAATACCGGCTTGCACTCGCCACTCACCAACATGCGCGGCAGCTTGGCTGGATCGATTTGCGTCATTGGTTTGCCGGGGGTGCCACCTGCATCGAGGCGCGTATCGTCGATGTCAATGCTCTCGGCAAAGCTGACCTCGATTCCGGGCTTGCCCTGGCATTTCGAACCTGCGGAGAAATAGCTGCGATCGAAGGAATCGTCGTAGTATACGCCGGTTACAGCAGGAGTGCCTCCTGTGACTTGAGCGACAAGACCGGGAAATGAGTCCGACGGATTGGTGGTCACAGCGTTCGGATAGAACAAGCCCGATTTTTGAAGAGCCGCCATCTCGCTTTGCGGATGCGCCGAAACGTAATTTGCCAAATCTACTGCGTGCAAACCATCGACCGAAATCAGTAACACGTGTTCGTAGGGTTTTGCATTCGCCGAAGTCGCAGCTGCCAGACAGGTGAGCGACGTGGCAATCACAAATCGCGCGGTAAATTTATACATCTATGCCTCCTAGAAAAACACCCCCGAGGAACGCTATGGCCACAGCATGACAGAGTGATGAACCGCCAGTGTCACTTCACCGAGATCGCTCAGCTGCTCTCCATCCGATTTGGCGAAAGGATGGGTACTAGGTAGGCGCAATGCTAAAGCGGATATTACGATCATAGGAATCGCGAGAGTCCGCGTTTAGTGCCCGTGGACGTCATATCGAAAACGCCGTTGTGGCGTGTTTCAGTACGATCATCGAGGTAAGAGAGGTTCGATCATAGTTCGAGACGTCGTTCTTTTCTTGCCTATAGGCTGTCGTTGCCTAGCAGTGCTTAAGGAGTCTCACCCTATAGCTTTCTTGCATTCCGCGGGTACCATATTCACCGCGCAGGGCAGGAGTGATTGTCCAAGAACTTCGGATGCTGCTTTGATGCAAACTCCACTGCGACGTCCGTCATCAACGGACCTCGTCGATACCGAGAAGTTCAGGTCTCTGTCAGCCTTTTAGCCTTTGAATTGGAAATTATCATAATCGAGGCGCAGATGGACATCCTTCTTATAGAAGACAATGTGCTTATCGGTCAGGCAATCTGCGATCATCGAGCAGCTCGTGGCGATTGCATTCACTGGTGTAATAGCGCGGTAGACGGGATTGATGCCGCCACAATGACTGACTACGATTGCATTATCTTGGATTTGCGGTTGTCTGATGAGAGTGGAATGACCGTACTCCGGCAGATCCGGAAGAAGGATCTCCATGTCCCAATCTTGATCACGTCTGCTTTCGATCACGTCCGCTATCGGTTGGAGGGCATCTCCGCCGGCGCGGACGACTATCTCGTCAAGCCATTTTCTCTTTGCGAACTCGGAGTCAGGATTACGCGTCTCGTTGAAAGATCGACCCACCATAAAAGCTAGTGAATACCCGATATCGCTATGCCGTCCAGAGCCCAGGCACCTCCTATCGCCTGCAAGACTTAGGCTTCTCATGGTATGCAATACGGGCATCAGGAATTTAGACCCACTCGATATCCGTCGCTTCTCGATCAATGAGTAAACGAAAGAACGTCTAGAAATGCCAACGAGACTCCGGTCATATGCTTACGAAAACGATTTCCACAGCCAGACCCGGTTGATTGTCCGACAGTTTAATCTCTGCTGAATGAAGATCGGCAATTGCCTTCACCAAACTTAGTCCAAGCCCACTGCCAGAAGTTGAACGACTTTTATCCAGACGGTAGAGACGCCTGAAAACCCTTTCTCGTTCACTGCTTGGGATGCCGGGACCATTATCGGCAATCTGCACGACAGCTTGACCGGTCTCAGAAAAAAGAGACAGCTCGACCGACGAACCTTCGGGACAGTGGGTGATTGCATTCTCAACAAGATTTACGATCAATTGTGTCAGGAGCTCTTTGTCGCCCAACACGTTTGCAGACTGCGCTGCGACGACCCTGAAAGTTTGTCCATTATCTTCAGCGACCCCAACGTAGACCTCCTCCACCAGTGCGACGATGTCGATCAGATCAATCTTTTGGAACCGCTCCCGGCGAGCGCCCGCTTCGATTTGGGATATTCTAAGGAGTGCCTCAAAGGTCGAATTGATTTTGTCGCTCTCCGCTCGCGCATCTGCAAGGAGACCAGAAACATCCGCCGCACAAGCGATATCTTGTCCCGCCTCGTCCAGCGTCATCTTCAAGCGATTTAGAGGGGTCTTGAGCTCGTGGGCAATATCGGCGCTCACCTGCCTCATCCCCTCTACAAGCCCGGAGAGTCGATCAAGAGCACTGTTGATCTGCATCGAGACAAGATCGAGATCGTCATTGCGACCTTGCAGCTCAATACGGCTATCAAGTCGACCGTTGGAGACGTCGAACATGGTGCGTGCCACAGCATCCAGGCGGCTCTGAGCCCTCGCAGCCAAAAATATTCCTCCGCCAATTGCCGCCGATACCACTATGATTGCGGCCCAACCGAGGCTGACAAGAACAGTTCGCAGCAGATTGTTCACATCTTCAAAGCTTTGTCCGACTACGAGAAGGTTCTGTCCAAGCTTTGTCACTTCGATCCGGTACTTACTGAAGCCAGGCAATCCAAGTTCCTGAGGCGTTACTGTATGGACACCAACGGGCATCTTTGTTGCCGTGAAATTGCCCGCAACGCGCCTTCCTTCGGAATCCACCAATGAATAAAGGCCGTCCTTCGTCGTCTGTAGCTCCATGTAGCTGGTCAAGGTGGCAACGATATCCTCCATATCGTTTGGCGCATAGGTGGAGGCGATGACCGCATTCATTTCATGAAGAGAAGCGTCGAGCTCGTGTTCAAGACCTGAGCTCAACATCCTGTACATGATCGCGCCACTGACCAAGAAGGTGAAGATGAACAATAGCCCGAAAGTCACAGCAAGACGGAACGGGGTACTCCGGCGCAAGCTATCTAGGCGCATGAAGGCTGTATCCGATGTTCCTGACTGTATGAAGAAGTTGGGCTTCGAACGGTCTATCGATTTTTGCCCGGAGACGGCTAACATGAGTTTCCACAACGCTTGTTTTGGGATCGAAATGAAAGTCCCACACGCGCTCTAGCAGCATGGTCTTCGTCATTACGCGACCTTCACCACGCATGAGAACTTCCAGCAGAGTGAATTCTCTAGGCTGGAGCTCGATCACTTGACCGCCTCGACGAGCTTCACGTTTAATCAAGTCGAGCTCAAGGTCCGCTACCTTCAGAACAGTTTTTGTCTCTTGCACCGGGGGGCGCCGTGAAAGGGCGTTCACGCGTGCTAGCAGCTCGGAAAACGCGAATGGTTTTACAAGATAATCATCACCACCCGCTTCCAGCCCTTCGACACGATCGTCGACCCCACCAATAGAGGTTAAAAAAAGTGTAGGAGTGCCGACACGGGCCGCGCGAAGGGAGCGAACGATCGACAGGCCATCAAGACCAGGGAGCATGCGGTCTATAATTAGGACGTCATAAGTTTCACGTTGCGCTTGAAACATCCCGTCGCGCCCGTCGGACATGACATCGCAGCTATGTCCGGCCTCGGTTAAACCCTTAGCAACGTATTCGGATGTCTTTTGATCGTCTTCGATGAAGAGAATGCGCATGGTCGTATCTCGTCCGTTAATCGCGATGGGAAACCGTAGCCGTCCTTGCACTGCTCTAACAACATACGTTTTTGTAAGGCCGATTTCTCGATCCTTACGAAAAGGTATTGTTTAGGAAAGACCTGCGTATGGCGGAGCCCGTAATCGTTCATCCGCCGCGGTGGAGCGGCCACAGCTCATTCTGGAAAGGTTCATTACCATGAAGATTATCGTTGCCGCCGGTCTCCTCAATATCATTGCTGCTATCGGCTTTCTCGTTGTCGCTATACCCGTCCATGCAGCGGTCCCATGCGAAGACATGCTCAAAGACATGCGAGCAGCCAAGAAATCCTCCAAACTGACTGATACAGACGCTAAGAAAGTCGAAGATCTCGAAGCGAAGGCTGTTGAACGTTGCAATGCAGACGATGACGCACGCGCTGATAAGTTTCTTACCGAAGCGATGAAAGTCATGGGAAAGTAGGACGGGGGAGGGACAGCACCATGACAAATAAGCAATTTCTCGAGCCCCTGAATCGAGTCCCCAACGTCACCGTTGCCTTTTGGCTGATCAAACTTATGGCAGTAACGATGGGTGAGACAGCCGCTGATTATCTCGCGGTAAATCTCGGACTTGGTCTGACATTGACATCAATCATCATGACTAGCATTCTCACCTTGGTCATGGGATTGCAGTTCTCGCAGAGGCGATACGTACCGGGAGTTTACTGGGGAACGGTTGTCCTTATCAGTATCGTCGGTACGCTTGTAACCGATAACCTTACAGACAACTTTGGCGTCGCGCTTCAGCTCTCGACAGCACTCTTCTCCGTTGCACTGATCGCCGTCTTCGTGATCTGGTATCAATTCGAGAAGACGCTATCGATTCATACAATCTTTACAGCACGCCGCGAGAGGTTTTACTGGCTCGCGATCCTGCTCACCTTTGCGCTCGGAACCGCCGCTGGCGATCTGGTGGCTGAAAGTTTTGACTTCGGGTATCTAACGACCGCCATCGTATTCCTCGTGGTAATCGCCGTCATTGCGATCGCCCATTTCGTGTTCAAGTTCGATGGAATTTTCACCTTCTGGCTCGCCTACATTTTCACGCGGCCTCTTGGTGCGTCTATTGGCGATCTTCTGTCTCAACCGGTCGAGTATGGAGGGCTTGGCTTCGGCACTATTTATACGAGCCTGGGCTTCCTGGCATCGATCGTTTTGATCGTCCTTTTCATGACCCACTCTGAGCGCGGCCCCGACACCGCAAAGCTTTCTCTTTGAGAACTATGCATATTGTTGCCGCCTCGCATGTACGGGAGGCGGCAACCGCTTACTTCAAGTCCGCCACAAACTCTGTCGTGTACGTCTTGGAGAGGTCAATCGTGCTATCTTTGAGAGACTTCGAAAAGCCTTTCAGGACAGACAGAACGGTCTCCGGCCCATCTTTTGGCATCACGCCGTCAGCAGTAAACATAGCTTTGCCAGTGTCCAGAGCTTTGACGTAACCGTCCTTGTCGTTGACGTAGAAATCTCTCGGCATCTTATCGGTGATCTCAGCCGCCGAATGCGTATTGATATACTTCAAAGTCTTGACGAAGGCATTGGCAAGTTTTTGGGTTTGCTCCTTGTGCTTTGCGACCCATTCCGTCTCCATATAGAGAGAAGCCGCCGGATAGGTGCCTCCGAGGGCAGCGCGTGTATTTTCCATTGTCCGCATGTCGATGAGGATTCTGGCTTCGTTTGTTTTCAAGAGCCGCGTGATGGTGGGCTCGGTCGTCATCCCAGCCTGGATCTTGTCTTGTTGCATGGCAGCGATGAACGTTGCGCCAGCGCCAACAGGAACCGACGTGATGTCGGAGAGGTTAAGACCGTTCTTGACCGCCAGATATTGCGTGAGAAAATTTGTCGACGACCCAAGTCCGGTTACGCCGAGGCTCTTACCTTTAAGATCGGCAAACGATTTGACGTCAGGATACTTATTCGACACAAGCTCAACTTCGCCGGGCGCCTGGCTGAGCTGGACAATAGACTCGACAAACTTTCCTTTCGCCTGCAAATCAATACAGTGGTCATAGAAGCCAACGACGCCCTGAACAGCGCCCGCTAGAAGTTGGTTTTCCGCATCGACGCCGGCTGGCTCGTTAAGAAGTTCAACGTCAAGCCCCTCATCCTTGAAGTAGCCTAACGACTCTGCGAGTTTTGCGGGAAGATAGATCTGTTTCTCATAACCACCGACCATTAGCGTTAGCTTATCGGCAGCCCTTGCGCCGCCAGCGGCGAGTGTCGTGCCAGCTACAAGCAATGGGAGTGTAAGGTATTTAAGAATTCGGTTCGTAATGAACATTATGTTCTCCTCCAGATAAAAAAGCGCATCGCTTTCGCTCGCACTTGTCGCGTCTCCTCCGCGATGCGGGAAGGAGGTTAGGAGGCCGAACCTTTCAGTCAGCTTTCAGCAATCTTTACAAATTTGTATAGAATCAGCCGCGCAAAATTCAGGTCCTCGTCAGTCAAACTCGAAATACGGCTCTTGGTCCGAGTATTTAGAGAGAGCCTGACAAGTGAGCACGTTAAGCGCCGTTATATGGCGGCGATCATACGTCAACGCATTCCTGGTTTTGACGACCGTGTGGTTTTTGCTTCTATCGATTTTCTACATGGTGCCGGCGATCGATCTAACAGTATCTGATTTGTTCTTCAGCAGCATACCCTGCATGGACAAAGCATCATCAGGCCGCTGCGGGTCCTTTACGCTGAGCAACGTAGGTGTCGTCATTTCAATGCGGTGGCTGTTGTACTGTCTACCATATTTGGCTGCAGCAATTACGCTTATCTCCCTGCTTACGGCTGCGGCGATTGAAAGGTTTCGCAAGGTCATACCGGTGCGTAAACTCGCGCTGTCCTTGACCAGCTTCGTCATCGGCAATGGTTTGATCACCAACCTTTTTCTCAAGCGCTATTACGGCAGACCTCGACCGTTCCAGACCGATCTGTTCGGAGGTTCATTTCCTTTCATACCGGCTGGTTCCTTCCATGGGGCTTGTCATCAAAATTGCTCGTTTCCATCTGGCGAGGCGTCCGGCGCGGGATGGCTTATTTGTTTAATTGTGCTTGTTCCAGAACGGTACCGCCTATGGGTCGCTCCACCTGTAATTGTCGCTGCCGTCACAACGGCCATCTTACGTGTTGCTGTCGGCGCTCATTATGCTTCTGATGCAGTACTGGGTCTGCTGCTATCGATTACAGTTTCAATGGGTATCTTTGCGCTCGATGAGCAGCTTCCCATCATAAACATAGTATCTCGAAAAGGTTCGGATGAATGAGTTCTGCGCCGCGGCTTCACTGAGTGCGATCGAAGGGTGACCGAATATCTTCCGGCCGCTCCCACTGCACATCTGATACTCGCTGGCCGATTTTGATTAAAGCGCGATATTCTCATTCAACTTGGAGCAGTCTTGGCAACCGTTTGCCGTTATGTCCGTCGACTTATCAAAATTGTGACGTCACTGCGCAACAGTCGCAGGGCTCGCCATTTCGTGATTGCCACCTTTCGCGCCTTTCTCGGTTGCATTTACAGGCGCTCTGCCGCACGACGTTCGTCTAACAGGGCGTTTTCCAAGCCCCTCATTGATTTGCACACTGCTGTCTACAGGGCGCATCGTTCTTCTTCTCACCGATCAGAATTTAATTCAGCTCCTATATTGTTAATCGCAGCAGATCGATGAGCAAATGGTATTCATTATCAGCTCCTTTTAGTACGTGGCAATGAGCCCAGGAATATCACGTTCCGAATCAATAATTGTCGGAGCACTCTTGATAGGAGCCGATTAGCGAGCGTATGGAGAATTTAGGTTCTTTTTAGCAATAACAACCGTGATTGCGACGCTGACGTAGGGGCTTTAGAAAAGCCGGAACGACCTCAATCTCAACCAGGCTTCGATGATCGCACGGAGGTGCGGACGAATTCTTGGACTCCTATGCTACAATCCCTAGGTTCCTGCGGTATTCCAAGGGGCTAAGGCCACCGAGTGATATTTTGATGCGATGCTGATTGTACCACCGGATATAGG